>CAXUIU010000034.1:0-10690 GCA_964250955.1 uncultured Chthoniobacterales bacterium
GGATTGCGCGGGGGGGCTTCCTGTGCGCGACGGGGTTCTGGGGGCGGGGCGGCGGGTTGTTCTACGTGTTCTTCAAGGGCCGGGCGGGTGCGGTGCCCGCGCACGTCGAGGAGATCGAGGCTCGCGAGGAGGAAGCGGCGCTGCCGGCGATGGTGGCCGAGGCCAACCACCCGCGTCCCGCCGCCGATGTCTAGGACGCTCTGCGCGGCGCTCACGCTCGACGGCCGGCTCGCCGACCCGGCGCTCCAACTCCTCGACGGGGAATCTTCCCGGACCATCGACGCCCGGGAAGCCCGCGCGCTGCTCGCCGCTGGCGCGGTGCGCGAACTCCACCTCACCGTCCGCCCGCAGGTCGATGGCCGCCACGACGCCCCGACGCTCACCGGACCACCGACACCAGAATTTTTCCCTCAATCCCTTGCCTGCCGGCTCCTGCACATGGAAACCCACGGCGGCGAATGCCTTCTGCGTTACCGTGTCCTACGCCGCGCCCGCACCGCGCCCAAGTGAAGGCATCCGGGGCCGGATGCGGCACGTTTTTGCCTTTTGAGTTGTCGTCGGCGATGGTCGGCGGGCCGCTGTTTTACCGCCTTTGATGCACACGACGACCGCCATCACGATGCGCGCCCCCAAGGAGCGCATCTTCGAGACCGCCGCCGACCTCTCCGGCTGGCCGCGCATCCTGCCGCACTACCGCTATATCCACTATTACGAGCGCGGTCCGGTGCGCAACGTCGTCAAGATGGCGTGCCGCCGCTCCGGCCTGCCCGT
The DNA here is from genome assembly GCA_964250955.1 of uncultured Chthoniobacterales bacterium. Lineage (GTDB taxonomy): Bacteria > Verrucomicrobiota > Verrucomicrobiia > Chthoniobacterales > SZAS-18 > CAHJWO01. The sequence goes on from CAXUIU010000034.1 coordinate 772, forward strand.
CGCGTGGACGAGCGAACAGATCATCGACCGCGAGAAACTGGAAGTGCGCTTCACCCACCTGAAGGCGTTCACGAAGGGGATGCACGTGGTCTGGAAATTCACCGACCAGCCCGACGGCGGCGTCCTCGTCGAGATCGTCCACGACCTGAACTTCCGCGTGCGGGCGCTCGCGCCGCTGGCCGACCTCATCATCGGGCAATTCTTCATCGACCACGTCGCTAACAAAACCCTCCGCTGCATGAAGGCCCACCTCGAAAAATGAAACGCGCCGTCATTACGGGCCTCGGCCCCATCACCTGCGTGGGCGTCGGCAAGGAGGCGTTCTGGCGCGGCCTGCGCGCGCAGAAAAGCGGCATCACGCGGCTGACCGCCTTCGACGCCAGCGAGTACAACGCCCACCACGCCGGCGAGGTGCGCGACTTCAACCCGGCCGAGTTCTTCCCGCCTCACCGGCTGAAGCGGCTGGACCGCTACGCGCAGTTCTCGGTGGCGAGCGCGCGTCTGGCGCTGGAAGACGCCGGGTTGAACTACTCGCCCGAGGACCCGCAGCCCCGCGCGGGGGTCAGTTTCGGCACGGCGCTGGGCGGCATCGCGGGGGCGGAGTTCCAGCACGCGCACTTCTTGAAGAAAGGCACGCGCGGGGTCAACCAGACGCTGGCCCTACAAGTCTTCGGCGGCTCGGCGCACACGAACATCGCCATCGAGTACGGCCTGCGCGGCGTGGGCACGACGAACTCAAATTCCTGCGCCAGCGGCACGGTGGCCGTCGGCGAGGCGCTGCGCTACATCCGCGATGGCTGGGCTGACGTGGTCGTGGCCGGCGGCGCGGAGGCCCCGCTCAGCCCGCTGACCTTCAGCGCCTTCGCCATCATCAAGACCATGAGCCAGTGGGAAGGCGAACCCGCCGCGCGCGCCTGCCGGCCGTTCGACCGCACGCGCGACGGCTTCGTGATGGGAGAGGGTGCAGCGTCGCTCGTCGTCGAGGAATACGAACACGCCAAGCGGCGCGGCGCGCACATCTACGCGGAAGTCCTCGGCTACAGCCTCAACAACGACGCCTACCACATGACGAGTCCCCTGCCCGACGGCGCGGGCGCCATCGCGGCGATGCGCGACGCCCTGGCCGACGCGCGCCTGAACCCCACGGACATCGACGCCATTAACGCCCACGCCTCCTCCACGCAGGTCAACGACTCCACCGAGACCATGTGCATCAAGACGGTGCTCGGCGACCACGCGTACAAGATCCCCGTCAGCGGCACGAAGGCGTACCACGCTCACCCGCTCGGCGCGACCGGGGCCATCGAGACGGCCATCGCGGCCTTGACGCTCGACCGCGGCTGGCTGCCGCCGACGCTTCACCGCGAGGAGGCCGACCCCGCGTGCGACCTCGACGTGGTGCCCAACGAAGGCCGCGACACCGGTGCACGGCGCATTTTGAGCAATTCGTTCGGGTTCGGCGGGATCAACTCCTGCCTCATCCTGGGCAAGGTGTAGTCCAGGCCGCCACAAGTTGCGCCAGGGGCGTTCCGGGTGGATGTTTCCAGCCCACACGATGAAATTTTCGCGCCCTTCCTGGAAACTGCCCGTGGCCTGCGGCGTGGCGATCATTGCCGTCCTGCGTTTCGGCGCCCCGACGATCATTCCCGCCGCACCGGCCGCCCCGTCCAAACCCGAGCCGGACCCGACGGCCGAAGTCGCTAAGCTGAAGACCGCCGACGCGCTGTTCGACTACATCAACAAGCACGCCACCATCGACGACCTCCAGCCCGACGACGCTCTGTCGCAGGAGGAACAGGAAGCCCAGGTGCACACGGTGGTGCAGGCCAAGGTCGCCGCGTTGCGCCCCGCCATCGACGCGTTCCTAGAACAGTACCCACAGGACCCACGTCACTACGAGGTGGTGCTCGACCGCGTCTTTTTCCTCAAAACCGCCGAGAACATCCCCGACGAGGAGGTCGCCAAGACGGTTCAGGATGTAGCCGCGAATCTTGGAGCGCCGTTGAATGCCCGCCACCGTGCCCGCGGCGTCCTGCTGCAAAACGACCTGGAAGAGATTGACCCGAGCGCCGGTCTGACGCCCGCGCTCGAAAAGGAACTCTCCGACTACGAGAAAGACTTCCCCGATGACGAGGCCGGCAAGGATCTCGTCCGCCTGCGCATGCGCTTGGTCCAGGCCAGCGCGCCGGATAAACTCACCGCCACACTGGAAGGCTTGACCAAAAGCCCCAACAAATCCTCCGCCGACACCGCCCGCGAGCAACTCGCCCTCCTCACGCAGCCCGTGGAACTGAAGTTCGACAGCGCCACGGACGGCCAGCCCGTTGACCTCGCCAAGCTGCGTGGCAAGGTCGTGCTGCTCGACTTCTGGGCGACGTGGTGCGGCCCGTGCATGGCGAAGTTGCCGGAGATCCAGAAGATCAACGACAAGTACAAGGACAAAGGCTTCCAGTTGGTCGGCATCTCGCTCGACCAGGACAAGGAAGCGCTGCTCAAGACCGTCAAAGCCAAAAAAATGGACTGGCCCGAGTACTTCGACGGCAAGGGTTGGGAGAGCGCGGTCGGCACGCGGTTCGGTGTGCAGTCCATCCCGGCGGCCTGGCTGGTGGACAAACAGGGGTTGGTGCATGCCGTCAGCGGAGAGGCCGACCTCGACGCGGAAATCGCCAAGCTGATCGACGCGAAACTCTGACCACGCAGAAAACCTCACCAAACCCTGTCCTTCCCATGACTCCCGACGAACGCAATCTCATCAACGGCTTGTTCGACCGCCTGCGCAAGGCGGATGCCAACGCTCCCGCCAAGGACCGCGAGGCGGAGGACTTCATCCGTCAACTCACGACGCAGGTGCCGGGCGCGGCCTACCTGCTCGCGCAGACGACCCTCGTGCAGGAGCACGCGCTCACCAACGCGCAGGCGCGCATCGCCGACCTCGAAAAACAACTCACCCAGGCGCGGCAGCAACCGTCCGCCGCTGCCTCCGGTTCGTCGGGCGGGTTCCTGAGCGGATTGTTCGGTGGCCATGCCTCCACGCCCCCACCCGCTCCGCAGCCGCAACCACAACAAACGCCCCCGCCCATGCCCGTGCAGGCACCGCCCTATCCTTCCACGGTGAACATGGCTCCCTCGGCCGGCGGTGGGTTCCTGCGCGGCGCCCTCGGCACGGCGGCCGGCGTGGCGGGCGGAGCGATGCTGTTCGAGGGCATCCAGAATCTGCTCGGGCACAACGCGGGGCCGTTCGGCGGCTTCGGCGGTGTGAGTAGTGGCGGCGGGTTCCTCGGCGGGGCTGGGCGGCCGGAGGTCGTCAACAACTACTATGGCGACACGGCTGGCGAGGGTCGCCACGAAGCCAGCGGCGGCGCAGGCGGTGGCGACGCCAACGACAACGTTGTCTCCGGTGGGGCCGATCTCGGCGACCCAATCCCGCAAGGCGGGGCCGACCAGCCGGCGAACCCCGGCTACGAGGACACGCGCTACGACGGCGGAAACCTCGACACGAGCAACCCGTTCGACAAGCCCGTGGATGACCAGAGCTTCCTCGGCACGAACGACGGCAGTTCGCTGGACAACAACTACGACACTGACAACACCGACGCGGGCAGCAGCAGCGACTTCGTCGGTGGTGACAGCGACGACAACAGCGGCGCAGCCTGACGTGGCGTCCGCACGACGATCCACTCTCTAAACAAACGGGGCCGCCTTTCATCGAGGCAGCCCCGTTTTCTTTTGGTGGAGCGACCTCAGCTCTTGAGCGAGGCCATGTCGATGACGAAACGGTACTTCACGTCCGACTTGATCATGCGCTCGTAGGCATCCTCGATGTAGTCCATCTTGATCATCTCCACGTCGGAGACGATCCCGTGCTCGCCGCAGAAGTCGAGCATCTCCTGGGTCTCAGGAACACCGCCGATGCACGATCCGGCGAAGTTACGCCGCGGGATGATCATGTTGAACGTGTTGATCGCCAATGGCTCCGGCGGCAGGCCGACCTGGCAGAGCGTGCTGTCAATTTTCAGCAGCGACAGATAGCTGTTGATGTCGTGCGGGGCCGACACGGTGTCGAGGATGAAGTCAAAACTCGTCGCGTGCTTCTTCATCTCCTCCTCGTTCTTGGAAATCACCACTTCATCTGCGCCCAGCTTCTTGCCGTCCTCCACCTTGCCCGCCGAGGTCGTGAAGAGCACCGTGTGCGCGCCGAGCGCGTGGGCGAACTTGACGCCCATGTGCCCGAGGCCGCCGAGGCCGACGATGCCGACCTTCTTGCCCGGGCCGGCTTCCCAGTGTTTGAGCGGCGAGTAGGTCGTGATGCCCGCGCACAGCAACGGGGCCACCGCCTTGAGGTCGAGACTCGTCGGGACGTGGTACACGAACTCCTGCTCCACGGTGACGTTCGTCGAGTAGCCGCCGAAGGTGTGGCCGCCCGACTTCTTGTCCTCGCTGTTGTACGTTCCCGTGAAGCCGTTGAGGCAATACTGCTGGAGCCCGGCCTGGCACGAGGCGCAGGTGCGGCAGGAGTCCACCATGACGCCGACGGCCACGGTGTCGCCTTCCTTGAATTTCTGCACCTCCGGGCCGACGCTCGTCACGCACCCGACGATCTCGTGGCCGGGCACGCACGGGTACAGCGACCCGGCCCACTCGCCCCGCGCGGTATGCAGGTCCGAGTGGCAGACGCCGCAGTAGAGGATTTCCAGGGCGACATCGTTCGCCCCGGGGGCGCGCCGCGGGATGGAGAAAGGGGCCAGGCGATCCTTCGCGCTTTGAGCCGCGTAAGCTTTGGTTGGTTGGGTATTCATTCTAACTGGAAGAATCGCCCATCATTTCCCCGGCGGCCGGGAGTTTTCCGGCCACGCGCCGCCGATGGCGCGCACGAGCGAGATCGTCGCCGCGAACCGCGCGTTGAGCGTCTGCACGCGGTTGAGTTCCGCGCCGAGGAGCGAACGCTGCGCGTCCACGACATCAAAATAGTTGGTCGCGCCTTCGAGGTAACGTTTCTGCGACAACCCGAGCACCTGCCCCGCGTCGTCGGCCGCGCGCCGGCGGGCGTCGGCCTGGGCGGCGCGGCGTTGCAGGTCGGAGAGCGCCGTCTCGACTTCCCTGTACGCCGTGATCGCCGACGCGCGGTACGCCGCCAGCGCCCCGTCGCGCCGCGCCTTGGCCGCGCGCAGGTCGGCCTCGTTGCGCCCGCCCTCGAAGATCGGCACGTGGATGCGCCCGAGCACGGACAGCGCCCGGCTCTGGGCGTCGAAGAGATGGCCGGCGTCCGCGGTCTCGAACCCGGCGTTGCCCTCGATGTTGAACGTCGGCAAAAACTGTGCTCGCGCCACGCGGATGTTTTCGGTGGCGGCGGTGAGACTGCGCTCGGCTTCCACGAGGTCGGGCCGGCGGGATAATAGCTGCATCGGCACGCCCGCGGGCACGGTTGGCAGCGGACTATCCTCCAGCGGACGCGCTGGCACGCGGAAGGTGCTCGCCGGCTGGCCACAGAGCGCCGCGAGGTTGTTCTCGGTCTCCGCACGCTGGCGGGCGACCTCCTCCGAGTCAGCCTGGGTGTTGTCGAGTTCGACCTTCGCGCGGGCGAGGTCCGACGGCCCGGCCACGCCGGCGCTGAACCGCTCCTGGCTCAGCCGCACCGCGTCGCGCCGCAGGTCGAGATTTCTCCGCAATACCCCCGCCTCCGAGTCGAGCGCGCGCAACGCGAAGTACCCCGTCGCCACCTCCGCGCTCAACCCCAGCGCGACGGCCCGCCGGTCCGCCTCGGCGGCTTGCGCGCTGGCCTTGGCGCTCGCGTAGTTGTGGCGGACCCGTCCGAACACGTCGATCTCGTACGAGACGGTCAGCGGGGCCTGGAAGTCGTTGTACGTCGCCGAAAGCTCCCGGCTGGCGAACGCCGGTACCGCCCCGTTGCCCCCGCTCTGGCCGAGCAACGCGCCGAAGGCCCCGGCGTTGCCGACGAGTTGTGCGCGCAGGGTAGGTCCCGTGTTCGTCGTGCGGAAGCGGGAGGCGAGGAGGTTGGACTCCACGGTCGGGTAGAAGCTCGCGCCGGCGGTGCGCGTGCCCTGCCGTGCCTCGTCGATGCGGGCGACGGTGCGGGCAATGTCCTGGTTGGACGCGACGGCCTGGCGCTCCAGACCATCGAGCGTCGCGTCGTGAAAGATATCCCACCAAGGCGCGGTCGAAAGTGCGTCGCCCGGCTTGTCAGGATCGGTCGGCAGCGGCCGGGCGGCAGGAGCGTTCTTGAAGCGCGCGGGCGCTTCGACGGGCGGGGGAGTCGGCTTCGGGGCGGCGTGCGTTGGAACCACAACCGCCAACCACACGGAGGCGGTGCAAAGGAGAAGTCTCATTCAGCGCACCCGCACGTTGACCACCGACGACAACCCCGGCCGGATGCGCGCCTCGTAGCCGCGTACGCTGTCGCGGTCCAGGACGATCTTGACCGGCACGCGCTGCACGACCTTGGTGAAGTTCCCCGTCGCGTTGTCCGGTGGCAGCAGCGCGAACTGCGCCCCCGTCGCCGGCGAGATGCTCTCGATCTTGCCCGTGAACTCATGTCCTTCCACCGCATCAACGGTCACCGTCACCGGCTGACCGTCGTGCATCCGGGCAAGTTGGGTTTCCTTGAAGTTGGCGACGATCCACAGGTCGGGTTCGACCAACGCGAAGAGCGCCTGGCCCGCCTGCACGCGGTTGCCGCTCTCGACGTTCTTGTTGCCGATGCGGCCGTCCGTTGGCGCGGCGAGGGTCGTGTACGAGAGTTCGCGTTCCGCGTCGCGCACGGCGGCGTCGCTGGCCTGGACGTTGGCCTGCGCGGCCTGTTGTGCGGCCTGCGCGCTCTCGACCTGCGCGCGGCTGGCGACGATGTTGGAACCCACCCCCGCAAGGTCGGCCCGGGCGGCGTTGAGCGCAGCCTGCGCCCCGTCGAGCCGACCCTTGTTGGTATCGACCTCGCTCTTGGCGATGGCCTGCTTGTCGTTGTTGAAGAGCCGGGAGCTGCGGCTGTAATCGACGTTCGCCGTGTCGAGAGCCGCCTGTGCGCGGTCCACCTGCGCCTGCGCCTGCTCGGCCTGTGCCTGGACCTGCGTCACCTGCGCCTGCGCCTGCGCAACGGCCGCTCGGGAGCGGCTTTCCTCGGCTTTCGCCTGGGCGTTCATCGCCTGCGCGCGGTGCAGCGCGATCTCGTATTCGAGCGGGTCGATGCGGGCGAGGACGGTCCCAGCCTGCACAGTCTGGTTGTCGTCCACGAGCACGGCGGTCACCGCGCCGGACACCCGCAGGCTGACTTGGTGGACGTGGCCATTGACGTACGCGTCGTCGGTCTCCTCGAAGTTGTACGCGTGCCACGCGAACCGCGCCACCCACCACAACGCCCCCACCACGACCAGCCCCATGACAATGCGGAACACGGGACCGCGGCGCTTCTTGGCGGCCGCGGGCGGCGTCGGCGCGGCGTTCCCCGAAACCGGTGCAGGCGCGGTGTCGGGCAGCGGACGATCCGTGCGCGCGGTGGGCGGCGGCGGATCTTCGACAGCGATATTAGAAGAGTTGGGCATAAAGAGGTTAGTTAATGTGCGGAGGCCGCGGCTTCCCCGGCGGCCCGGCTCGGGCGACCGCCCAGCAGGAAGAGCAGCGGCAGCGACAGCACGAACGCCACCACGACGTACGAAAAGATGTCCGAGTAGGCGATGAGCGCGGAGTTGCCGTTGACGATGCCATCGATCACGCCCATCGCTCGGTGGCGCGCGGCGGCGAAATCCCCGTTGCCCGCGGCGAACCCGGCCGTCAGCGCGTTGAGGCGGTCCACGGCCGGCTGGTGGTAGAGCGTGACGTGGCTGACCAGCACGGCGCGGTGCGCGGCCATGCGGCGCGTGACCATCGTGGTGATGAGCGCGATGCCGATGGACGAGCCCATCTGCCGGCTCAGGCTGTACAAGCCCGAGCCGGCAGCGATCTCGTTTTTGGGCAACGGACCGAGAGCGGCAAGGCTCAGCGGCATGAACATCATCACCGAGCCGACGGCACGCAGGATCAGCGGCCAGAAAATATTTTGTTCGCCCGTGCTGGGGTTAAGCCCCATGAGCAGCCAGCCCACCGCCGCGGTCATCAGGGCGCCGATGGCGATCATCAGGCGCGGGTCGAACTTCGAGAGCAGCCGGCCGTAGAGGATCATCGTCACCGCCGAGGCAAGCGCCCCCGGGACCTGCAAGACCCCGCTCTGGGTCGGAGTGTAGTGGAGGTACTCCTGCACGAACACCGGGATGGCGAACATGATCCCGTAGATGCCCATGCCCAGGATGCCCGAGTACAGCGTGCCGCCGATCATCGAACGGTGCCGCAGCACGCGCAGGTCCACCGCGGGTTTGTCCACGCGCAGTTCCCACCAGATGAAGAGCGCCACGCCGAAGAACGCCAGCGCGGCCATCAACCGGATGAAGTCCGAGCCGAACCAATCGTCCTGCTGCCCTTCTTCCAGGAAGGTCTGGAAGGACGCCAGGCCAACGGCGAGCAGACCAATACCGGCCCAATCCACGGTGCCGGTGCGGTTGAGCTTCTCGGGCTCGTCGGCGGGGAAGAACGTCGTGCACGCCAGCACGGCGAGGATGCCGAAGGGCACGTTGATGAAGAAAATCCAGCGCCAGCCCATCTGGTCGGTCAGCCACCCGCCGAGCACCGGCCCCAACGCCGGCCCGGCGATGACGCCCAACCCGAAGATGGCCTGCGCCGCGCCGCGTTCGGCGACCGCGAAGGACTCGAACACCACCGACTGCGCCTTGGCAAGCAGCCCGCCCCCCGCGAGCCCCTGCAACACGCGCGCGGCAATGAGGAACCCGAGGTTCGGCGACACCCCGCACAGCACACTCGACGCCGTGAAGCCCACCAGCGAAAACACGAAGTAATTCTTCCGCCCGAAGCGATCCCCGAGCCACGCCGAGAGCGGGATGATGACGACGTTCGCGCACGCGTAGGCCGTGGAAATCCACCCGGCCTCCGAGAGCGTCGCGCCGAGGTTGCCGCGGATGTCGGGCAGGGCGACGTTGGTGATACTCGTATCGATCACCTCCAGGATCGCGCCGAGCGAGGCCGCGAGCGTGATGATCCACTTGAGAGTCCCGCGCGCCAGCAGCCGTGCGGCCAGCGGGCCGAGCAGCCGCGGATCGGAACCGTAGAGTTGGGTGGAAGCGGCCATCAGGGTCGGCGTTGCACGCGAGGGGCGCGGGTTCTGGCCGGGCGACGGTTCTCGATGCCGCGCACGAACACGTCCACGCACGTCTCTCGGTAGAGGTCGCCGGGGTAGTCGGGGCAGTGCGGCGAGGCGCGGCGCAGGACCTCCGTGAAGATCATGCTGCCGAACACGTCGGCGGCCACGCGCGGCTCGACCTCGGGGCGCAGGAGGCCGCGCTGCTGAGCGGACTCGATGGCGGCGAGGAGTTCGGCCTTGAGCGGGTGGAAGATCCCCTTGAACGCACGGACCTCGTGCTCGCGGTGGCGGTGGCTCGCGCCGATGAGCGTGCGGATGAACGGCAGGTTACTCTCCAGGAGTTCGGCGTAGCGTTGCGCGAAGCGCCCGAGGCTCGCGCGCAGGCCGCCCCCGGCGCGGACGGCTGCCGACGGAGTGGGCGCGGCGAATGTCTCCTCCTGCCGGTCGAAGGTGCGCCGCACGACTTCGGACAGAAGGTTGTCCTTGGTCTGGAAATGGCGAAAGAGCGTGACCTCGTTGACCTTCGCCTCGCGGGCGATCTCCCGCGTCGTTGCGCCTTCGAGTCCGCTGCGGGCGAACACGCGCGCCGCCGCGTCGAGCAGACGCTGGCGGGTGCCGGCGACGATAGGAGTGGCGGGACGCACGCTCATGCAAGTATGTGCTTACATACTTGCAAAATTTACCACTTGCAAGTGTGTTTGCGGATGCACCTCCTTTTCCTCG
>CAXUIU010000034.1:10700-17833 GCA_964250955.1 uncultured Chthoniobacterales bacterium
CCTGCTCGTGCTCGATGTGATGATGCCGGGCGAGAACGGCCTGTCGCTGACCCGCTGGGTCCGGGGCCGGGACTCCACACCCGTGCTGATCCTGACCGCCCGGGGCCTGGCCGACGAGCGCATCGAAGGCCTCGCCGCCGGCGCCGTCCTCCTCCCCTGCGCGCAGGCCGCCGATCCCAAGCCGCTCGCGGTCGTCAGCTTCGCGGGCATCGCCGCGGATACCGACGCGTTGCTGGCCGGCAAGTCTCCCTCCCCCGCCACGTTCAACTTCTTCAAGACCTACGACAACGCCACCCACACCTACGTGCGCAACCCGGAGTGCGTCGCCGCCGGGCTCGACCTCACGTGCGTCTCGGTCGCCAACTCCGCCAACGCCGACGGCACCGGTGGCAACCGCGGCTGTGTGACGATGGTCACCCCGCTGCACGGTGTCACGAACGCCCACTTCGGACCGCCCAACATGTACGGGGTGGTGTACTACTTCGTGGACCGTGCGAACACCGTCTACACACGCCGGATTGTCGCCGGCGCACCGGTCGGCGCGACCGACCTTGCGCTGATCACCTTCGATTCGCCGCTGCCCGCATCCGTGCGGCCCGCGGGGCTCCTGCCCGCCGGCGTGGTCAACCATCTGCTGCCCGGCACGCCGCTGCTGGCCACCAACCAACAAAAACGCGTGGTCGTCACCGAACTGGCCGGCTTGGCCGGTGGCGAGATCGTCGTGCGGCCCGCCGTCGCGCCCGGCCGCCGCGCGTGGACTGCCTCGCCCCCGGCGGTAATCGGTGACAGCGATTCACCGACCTTCGTATTGATCGACGGGAAGCCGCGTCTGCTGCTCACCTACCACACGAACATCACGGGTCCGGCACCCTCCGAAAACCTTGCTGCCCTCCGCGCCATGATCGGCGACAAGTACCCGCTGGACGTGGCGACGCTGCGCTAGTGTAGCCCGAACACGTTGAACACCAGGTAAAGCCCGAAGGCAAACAGCCCCGCGCCGAGCAGCATGCACACCGGCAGCGTCAGCACCCAGGCGAGGATGATGTTGCGCAAGGTTTCCTTTTGTAACCCGGCATGGTTGGCCGCCATCGTGCCCGCCACCCCCGAGGAGAGGATGTGCGTCGTGCTCACCGGCAGGCCAAACCGGTCCGCCGCCTCGATGGTCGCCATCGCCACCAGTTCTGCCGATGCGCCCTGGCCGTAGGTAAGGTGGCTCTTGCCGATCTTCTCGCCCACGGTGACCACGATGCGCTTCCAGCCAACCATCGTGCCGAGGCCCAGCGCGAACGCCACGGCGACCTTCACCCACGGCGGGATGTACTTGGTCAAGTCGGTTGCCAGCTTGCTGTAATCCCCGGCGGTCTTAGCCTCGTCCCCGTCGAGTTTCTTGAGCTTGATGAGCTTGTCGAGCGCCGTGCTCGCCAGGTAGAGGTCCGTGCGCACGTCCCGCCGCGCGTCTGGTTCCAGGTCGTTGAGGTTGTTCTTGTCGTGGAAACGGTCGTTGACGGACTTCAGCTTGGCGGCCACGGCCGGGTAGGTCTGGTCGTTGAACTTGCCGTCGCTTCGGACAAAGTACAGGAGCGCGTCGTTGGCCTCCTTGGTAGGCAGGACGGCGTTGTTGTCCTTCTTGCTGAGCAGGTCAAAGGTTTGCTGGCCGGAGGAGACGATCTTCTGCACTTCCTCGGGCTTGCTGTCCATCTTCAGCGCGTAGGTCGCCGGCAGCACGCCGATGAGGATCAGCACCAGCAGGCCCTGGCCCTTTTGCCCGTCGTTGGAGCCGTGCGCGAACGACACGCCCGTGCATGTGAGCACCAGCAGGCCGCGCACCCAGCCCGGCGGCGGCTGTTCGCCCTCGGGGGCGGCGTAGAGTTCGGGCTGCTTGACGTAGCGTTTGAGCAGCAGCAGCAGCGCTCCCGCGCAGACAAATCCGATGACCGGAGAGATAAATAGGGCCAGCGCCGTCTTTTCGACCTGCTCCCAGTTGACCCCCTCGCCGAAGTGCAGTCCCGGGGTGATCACCGAATGCGCTAGACCCACGCCCACGATGGCTCCGACCAGCGAGTGCGTCGAGGACGCGGGCAAACCCAGGTACCAGGTGCCGGCGTTCCAGATAATGGCGGCGATCAGCAAGGAAAAGATCATCGCGTACTCGGCGGCCGATCCGGTGTTGAGCACCAAGTCCACCGGCAGCAGGGCCACGACGCCGTAGGCCACCGCGCCCGTGGAGGTCAGCACGCCAACGAGGTTCATGATGCCCGACCACACTACCGCGATCCACGGCTTGAGAGCGTGGGTGTAGATGACCGTGGCGACCGCGTTGGCGGTGTCGTGGAAGCCGTTGACGCACTCGAAAGCGAGTGCCAGTCCAACTGCCAGGATGAGGAAGAATCCGTTGCCGCTCGAAACGGCCTCTCCGAAGAAGTGCATGGTGGGATCAACCAAGACGATCCCCCCACTCCGCCCAAGCGGAGCATTGTAACCATTCCGTCACATGGCAAGCGAACGCCGCAGCAGGTCAAGCGCCGCCTGGCTGGCGCGGTACTTGAACGTCTCGCGATCCGTCGGTATGAAATGTTCCTCCACGGTCGGAGCGTCGTCGCCCGGCCCAGCCAGCGCGATGAAGAGCGTGCCCACGGGCTTGCCCTCGCCGCTCGCCGGTCCGGCCTCGCCCGTCGTGGATAGCGCCCAGTCCGCACCCGTCACGCGCCGCGCCCCGGAAGCCATCGCCGCCGCCACCGGGCCGCTGACGGCCCCGTGCTCCCCGATGAGCGCCGGATCGACGCCGAGCAGCCCCGTTTTGGCGCTGTAGGCGTAGGTCGCCAGTCCCGCGACGAACACCGCGCTGGCCCCGGGCGCGTTCGTCAACCGGTGCGACAGCAGTCCACCCGTGCAGCTCTCCGCCACGGCGAGCTTGCGCCCGCTCTCGCGCAGCCAGTGGACGATCATTTCCTCCAGGGTCTTGCCGTCGCGCGAGAGCAGGTGCCCTTTGAGCGCGGGCAGGATGATGGCTTCCGCCTGCTCCAACAGGTCGGGCGTGCCGATGCAGCGCAGGTCCACCTCGCCCAAGCGTGCGCAGTAGCCGACCTCCAGGCCCTCGATCTTCTCGATCTCCCGGCCGGCGAGTTCCTCCACCTGGCTCTCGCCGATGGAGACAAGGCGGTAGATGCGGCAGAACCGCTTACCGCCGCCCGTGTTGGGCAAGAGCTTCTCCAACATGGGCGCGACCTGATCGGAGAACATCGGACGCAGTTCGCGCGGTGGTCCCGGCAGGAGGAACACGTGCGGCGAGTCCGCGCCGTCCGTCGTCTTGCCCGGGGGCAGGTACAGGCCGGGCGCGGTGCCGTGGTAGTTCTCGATCACGGTCGCGCCGGCAGGCACTTGGGCCTGGCGTGCGATGCTCGGCAGGAAGGGACGCCTGATCTTGTCATAAAAAGCCCGGAGGCCGGCGAGGATCGCCGCGTCCTCGGCCAGCGGGCGACCAAGCAGTTCGGCGGCGAGGTCGCGCGTCAGGTCGTCGCTCGTTGGCCCCAGGCCGCCGGTGACGAGCACGAGGTCGGCGCGTCCGAACGCTTCCTTCAGCGCCGCGCCGATGGCCGGGCCGTCAGGCACGCAGACCTGCCGGTCGATGCGCAGGCCGAGGGGGAAGAGTTCCTGGCCGAGAAAAGGCAGGTGGGTATTGGTGACGTTGCCGAGCAGGAGTTCGGTGCCGGTGTTGATGACTTCGACCTTCACAGAAGAGGAAACGCTTGGGGGAGGCGCAGAGGCGCGTTCCAAAACAAAAAAGGAACGGAGGCCCGCGCCGCCGTTCCTTTTGGTCTAACCGAACCGCCTTAATTCAGGAACGCCGACGGCGCTTGTAGCCCAGCCAACCGAGCAGACTCAGGCCGAGGCCGGTCGCCGCAGCGGTGGTCGGCTCGGGCACCTGTGCGATGGAGAGGCCGTCCACCTCGTCCGCGTTGTCGAGGTTCACCGTGAAGGTGTACGTGGTGCCAGCGAGCAGGTTGACAGCGGTGGAAGTCTGAGTGAGCCAACCACTGGCCGGATTAAGGGCCGCACTGCTCGTAGCAGCCGTGACGACGGTACCGGAGGCATTCGTGTAGGTGAGCGTCCAGGTAGAGCCGTTCGATGCCGTCAGGTCGCGGCGACCGATGTCGAATTTGACCGTGGCCGGTCCATTGATCGTTGGCTTGAACGTTTCAAAGGCCGTTCCGGCGGTGCTGATGTCGAGCGCCTGCTGGCCGGAAGTGGCGGACCCGTCCGTATGCTTATCGTACGGGTCCGCTCCCAGGGTGACCGTGGTGCTGCCCGTACCGTTGGCAGTGTTGCCATAGGCATTCCCGTTCACGATGTTCGACTGGCCACCACCGGTGATCGTCCAAGGAGTCGGCACTTGGTTGAGGCCAGGATTACTGTTCGGCCCCGTCGAAGGAGCGACGACAGGGGTCTCGAAGCTGCCGTTGAGGAGCAGTTCGGCGGTGTGGCCGGTGGCGGGAGCGGACGCCAGAACGGCAGCGCCGAGAAGGAGAGAAGCAGCTTTCTTATGCATGTAGTTGGCGATGATCTTTCCGGGGGTTCGACCCAGAAAATGATGTTGCCAACTAGCAAGCAGGATCGCTGCCACGCATCTGCGCTGAGTCTTATTTCCGATCCAACGCCTTGAGCCAGCCCTCGATGCGGTCGCGCTGGGTGTCTTCGCCGCGATCCTGGAAGATATGGAGCAGGTTCGTGAGCACGCGCACGAGGATCATGCGCGGAGACGCCGGTTCCAGGTAAGCGGGCTGGAAGGTGAGCTTCTGCTTGCGCAGGATCGACTCGCAGTCCGCCAGCATGAGAATCTTCCCCCGGTGGAAGGGGTCGAAGAAAATGTCCCCGTGGCGCACGATGAAGTGGCCGGGCAGGTTGATGCCCTCCACCTTGATGCCCGCGCGGCCCGCGACGGCGATGTAGAGCAGCGCCAGGGAAATAGGGATGCCCAGCTTCGAGTCGATGAGGCTCGGCAGCAGGGAATTATTCACGTCGTAGTACTCGTCCGAGTTGCCGCGAAAGCCGAGGTCGTTGGCGAGGTAGTTCGTGAGGATGGCCACGCGTTCGCGGGTCGAGATGGCGCTGGCGGTCAGGCGGGAGAGCTGACGGCCCCAGGAGTCGAGCTTGCGCTGGTAGTGCTCGGTCTCGATGCCGGGCAGGAAGATGCGCGCGAGCAGCCAACTGGCTTCCTCGACGTTGCCGTCGTCAGGGAAGAGGTGGCACAGGAGGGTGAACTCGTCGAAAGCCGCCCGGCTCTCGATCTCGGCAAGGATATCGTGGGCGTGGCCGCTGACGGTGGCGTCGTCGACGGCGGCGAGTTCGCGCAGGTTCCCGATGATCTCGGGTCCGTTGTCCACGAGCTGACTCTTGAGCAGCATGACCGTCGAAGGGTCGTTGTCGCGCAAGAGTCTCACGATGGCCTCCTGTTGCTCAAACATAGGAAGAAATGGTCAGTTGGTCAGAGCGCCTCCCTCGCCGATGAGAAAAGCAAAGGTGTTCCACGTTGCCAAGGAAAATATGACAAACCGCACGGGGAGAAGCCCCCATCTAGGCCGCGCTGGTCTCCACGGCGACCACCCGGCCCGGCACGCAACGCACGTCCACCTGCATGGGCCGGCAGCACACGGCGCAGTCGTCCATCGTCGTGTAGTCGCCCTGAGAAGTGTCCACCGTCACGGGAAAGTATTCCCCGCAGCTCGCGCATTCGACCTCGACTTCTACCAGCCAGTCCATCGGCTTTGGTCAAAGTGCCATCGCGCCGGCGGTGTCCGGCAGCGGCAGCCGCGGCGCGTCGCTCCACAGATCCTCCAACGCGTAGTAGGCGCGCTTGTCGGCGTGGAAGATGTGCACGAGCACACTCAAATAATCGATGATGACCCACTGGCTTACCGGGAAGCCGTCCACCGCCGACGGGCGCGTGCTGAACTTCTCCTTGAGCTTGTCCTGGATCTCACCGGCGATGGCTTTGAGGTGCGGCTCACTCGTACCCGAACAGATCAGGTAGTAATCCGTGACCGTCGAGATGCCGCGCAGGTCGAGCGCGGTGATGTCCAAGGCTTTCTTGTCGGCGGCGTAATGAGCGCACTCGCGGACGATGTCTTCGGCGGTAATAACTAGGCTCCTCTCAGGGGTTTGGCGGGGGCTGATGGTAGAGGTTGCAAGCATCGATATAATCTCGCACGCTCTCCGGTATTAAATACCGGATGGAACGTCCGCTGGCAACCCGGTTTCTGATTTCGGTGGACGACAGGTCCACGACCCGCCCGAGGGTGGGCAGGTCCTCCGTGCCCGGCACGATCCCGTCGGGCGCGCGCCGGTGGAAGACGACGAACTGCACCCGCGCGCGCAGTTCGTCCACACGGTGCCAGGTGGACAGGTCGGGCACGTTGTCCGCGCCGATGAGATAGTGCCATTCGGCGTCCGAACGGCGGGCTTGCAGGGCGGCGACGGTGTCGAACGTGTACGACGGCCCGGGACGGTCGAGTTCGAGCCCGTCCACCTCGAAGGAGGGTTCACCCGCGACGGCGGCCCGCAACATCGCCAAGCGGTCCGCGCTGGAAGCACCCGGCGCGCGGCCGAGCTTGTGCGGGGAGATGGCGGCGGGCACGAAGATCAGGCGTGCGAGGCCGAGGAGTTCCACGGCGTCGCGGGCGAGGATCAGGTGGCCGTTGTGCACGGGGTCGAACGTCCCGCCGTAGATGCCGATGCGTTTCATGCTCACTTCGCCGTCACGGTTCCGCTCGGGGCTCGGGGCGTCAACCCCGACCCGCAGCGGCATGGAAACGGCTGACAAAACTCCCCTCGCCCATGACCGCCCGCTTCGTCCTGCTCGCCGCCGTTTTCCTGGGGCTGCTCACTGCCGTCGGCGCCCGCGGCCAGGACGATGCCGCCGCCGCCGCGCCGCGCCCGGTCAGCGTGCAGGAACTCTGCCTCCTGCTGCGCAGCGGCTACACGGGCGACGAGGCCCTGCGCGAGACCGCCGGCCGGCCGTTGCTCGCCCCGCTCGACGCCGCGGCCGCACGTGCCCTCCTCGCAGCCGGGGCCGACGCGCGCCCCGTCGCCGCCCTGCGCACGGGCCGCCCGGTGGCTTCCCCGACCGAGGCCGCCGC
>CAXUIU010000035.1:0-16357 GCA_964250955.1 uncultured Chthoniobacterales bacterium
TGAGGCACTCGTGCGGACATTAACTGACTACCAGGACCAGAGCGGGGTGCGCGTAGTACTGGTTTTCGACGGCCAGGGCGCAGCGGTGACCGAGGACCAGGAAGGCCGCGACGGCATCCAGATTTTCTACGCCCGGGCGGAGCAGACGGCCGACGCGGTCGTCGAGCGGCTCGTGGCGAAGTACGCCGCCAGCCACCGACTGACCGTCGCCACCTCCGACGGCCTGGAACAACAGACGGTGCTCACCTTCGGCGCGGCGGGGGTCGTGTCGGCGGAGGGGTTGCGCGGGGTGCTGGATGCGGCTGGGCGGGAGTTCTCGCGCCGGGCGGCCGGATACCGGCGAGGAAAGTGATCGGGATTAATGATGGCCCGGCCCGGTCGCCGGAGCGCGCGGCGAGGTTTGGCGGGAAAGACCGCCGCCTATTTCTCCGGATGTGACCCACCGCACTGCCCCATGGTGCCGGCCGCGCCTTTGCCGGGCGGCAGCGGCAAAACCTGGTAGGAAGCGTCCGCCGGTTCCCAGCGCAGCTTGACCGTGTCGGCGGTAGCCTCGGTGACGAGGAACTCGACGGCGAAACTCTGGCGCCCGTCCCTGATCTCCTGGTAGTAAACATGGCCCGCCTGCGGGGTGATGGACCGCTGGTGCCAAGGGGAGTCGGCCGGCGGCGTGGCCACGGCGGGGCCGAACGAGATGGCTCCGAGGTCCACGATGCGGCTTTCCATGCCGGTGACGGGGTTGACGTGGAGTTGCCCGCAGCCGTTGAAAACCAGATCCACGTAGTTGCGGTGGACGGCGTAGTCCTGGGAAGCCAGGCGGAAGCTGTAGGCGGACGTGCCGTAGGCTCCGTTGTCCGCGCGCTTGCTCAGGGTGACTTCGACAGGCGTCGGTCCCGCCGTGCGTCCCACCGAAGCTGGCAGCACGAGGACACCAAAGACGAGGCCGAGGCGGAGAAGAGGGTTCATGGAGGCAGCGCGAGTTGGTTGGAACCTGACTCGGGATTTAGCCAGCCGCTTCCCCGAGGTTCAAGCTCAAACCGCAAACCCGCCAACCTTGTAATTGACCCCCCGCCACGCGCCGCCGTAGAGTGGCCGCCGTTCTTTCCCTGCCTTCCCCCCTCTTCCATGGCCAAAGTCAGCCTCCGCCACATCTACAAGACCTACACCGATGGCAAAGGCCAGGAGGTCACCGCCGTCAACGATGTCAACATCGAGGTCGCCGACCGCGAGTTCCTCGTCCTCGTCGGCCCTTCGGGCTGCGGCAAATCGACGACCCTGCGCATGATCGCCGGCCTGGAGGAAATTTCCCAGGGCGAGGTCCTCATCGGCGACCGCAAGGTCAACGACGTGCCGCCGAAGGACCGCGACATCGCCATGGTCTTCCAGTCCTACGCGCTCTATCCGCACATGAGCGTGTTCGAGAACATGGCCTTCGGCCTCAAACTGCGGAAGTACCCAAAGGCCGAGATCAAGAAACGCGTCGTGGAGGCCGCGGGCATCCTCGGGATCGAGAAATTCCTCGACCGCAAGCCCAAACAACTCTCCGGCGGCCAGCGCCAGCGCGTCGCCCTGGGCCGCGCCATCGTGCGCCAGCCGAAGGTCTTCCTCTTCGACGAACCGCTCTCCAACCTCGACGCCAAGATGCGTGTGCAGACGCGCACGGAACTCATCAAGCTCCATCAGCGTCTCCAGGCGACGATGATCTACGTCACCCACGACCAGGTGGAAGCCATGACCATGGGCAGCCGCATCTGCGTCATGGAGGGCGGCAAAATCCAGCAGAACGAACCGCCCCTGACCCTTTACGGCGAGCCGAAGAACCTCTTCGTGGCCGGCTTCCTGGGCAGTCCGCCGATGAACTTCGTCCACGGCAAACTTTCCCAGCGCGACGACCGCCTCGTCTTCAAGGAAAACGATGGCGTCGTGGAGGTCCGCTACCGTGCCGCCGAGCGTCCCGCGCTCAAGCCTTACGTCGGCAAGGACGTGATCCTCGGCCTGCGCCCCGAGGACATCGAACTCAGTCAAACCGCGCGCCAACCGGCGGAGGTGAGCTTCCAGGCCGTCGTGGACATCGTCGAACCCATGGGCGCGGAGACGAACTTCTACCTGCAAACGGGTAACCACACCGTCGTCTGCCGCTCGCAGGCGGTTGTGGACCAGCGCGAGGTCGGGCACCGGCTCCAGTTCCAGATCAACGCGCCCAAGACGCACATTTTTGACCCTGCGACGACGGACCGGGTGGTGTAAGCTCTTCCCGCACGCGCGGCTGCTCTTGGCGTGCTCCCGCCATGAACCCTCCCGACCCGTCACCCCGTCCCGCCCGGGGACCGTTCCGGCTCGTGCTCGCGTACACGCGCGGGCTCATCGTGGACCAGCATCTGCGCCGGCTGACGATGTTCTACGTGGTCATCGCGGCGATGCTGATGGCGTTCTGCGGGGATTTGTTCGTCAGTGACTGGCTGGATTTCCGGCACCATCTCGCGCGCTTCGCGGCGTACTGGCTGGCCTGCGGTTGGCTGACGCTCCTGGCGGCGCTGCTGGCCATGTACGATCTGCTGTTGCTGCGGGTGCAGCACCGCCTGCTGCACCGCAAGCTGCGCGAGCGGATGCTCGGCCGCGAGCGCGAACGCGACGAGGGCTGAGGGCCGTCAGGTATGTTCAAGCCCCGTGAGCAGACCGAGCAGGACGAGTCCGTCCTCCTTGCCCCCTACGCGCAGCGCGTCGCCGCCAGCGCGGGTCGCCGCTACAAGGAAGACCGGCATCCCTACCGCACCGACTACCAGCGCGACCGCGCGCGCGTGATCCATTCGCGCGCCTTCCGCCGGCTGGAATACAAGACCCAGGTTTTCCTCAACGGCACCGGCGACCACCTGCGCACCCGGCTCACACACACCATCGAGGTCGCCAGCGTGAGCCGTACCATCGCCCGCGCGCTCGGCCTCAACGAAGACCTCGCCGAGGCCATCGCGCTCGCGCACGACCTGGGGCACCCGCCCTTCGGCCACCCGGGCGAGGACACGCTCGACCGCTTGATGAAAGGCCACGGCGGCTTCGACCACAACGCCCAGAGCCTGCGGATCGTCGAAGTCGTCGAGACGAGCTATCCCGATTTTCCCGGGCTGAACCTCACCTACGAGGTCACCGAGGGTCTGCGCAAACACGCGAAATTCTTCGACGCGCCAGCCGGCGTGGGCGAACGCTTTCCCTGCCCTTCCCTGGAAGCGCAGATCGCCAACCTCGCCGACGAGATCACCTACAACAGCCACGACCTGGACGACGGCCTGGACGCCGACCTCATCAACGGCGACCAACTCGCCGGCCTCGCCCTCTGGCGGTCGGTGCGCGGGGAGGTCAAGGCACGCTGCCCCGGTCTGGACGGCCGGGAACTCTGCGCGTCAATCATCCGCCGACTCATCGACCGGCAGGTGGAGGACGTGGTGCGTACGAGCGCCGCGCGCATCGACGCTGCCGGGGTCCAGAGTCCCGACGATGCGCGCCGCCAGCCCCGGCCGCTCGTGGCGTACAGCGACGAACTCCTGGGCGCCAGCCAGGAGATGCGCCGCTTCCTCTTCCAGAACGTGTACTACCACCCGCGGGTCGTGGAACCCTACCGGCGTGCGTGCACCCGGCTGGAAGAGGTCTTCGGCGCATACCTGCAAGCCCCCGAGCGTCTCGGCCAAGCCACCGCCGCGCGGGTGGCGGCCGACGGACTGCACCGGACGGTGTGCGACTACGTTTCGGGGATGACGGACCGCTACCTGCTCGAAGAACATGCGCGGTTGTTCGGCACTTGAGTCCTACCAAGTTTAGGAAACATCTGGTAGGATACCACTACCTATGGACGCTCCCCGCTTCGCCCGCGTGATCGTGGACCGTTCGGCGGATCGGGAGTTCGACTACCTCGTACCCACCGCGATGCTCGCGCGCGTGCAGGTCGGCAGCCGCGTGCGCTTACCCTTCCGCAACCGCGCCGCGCTCGGCACCGTCGTCGATCTGCGGCACGATTCCGCCGTGCCTGAGGGGGCGTTGCGCCCGCTCCAGGCGGTGATCGGCGACAAGGCCATCCTCAGCCCCGTCCTCATCGAACTCGCCCGCTGGATGGCCGACTACTACTGCTGCCCGGTGGAGACGGCCATGCGCAGCGTCCTGCCGCAGGTCATCCGAGACGCCGAGGTCGGCGACAAGAAACAGCTCTTCGCCCGCCTGGTGCGCCCGCCGACGACCGAGGAACTCGCCGCCATCGAAAAACGCGCCCCCCGCCAGGCCGAGGTCATCCACGCGCTCCAAGCCGCGGCAGGCGAGCCGCTCCAAGTCGCCTCCTTGTCAAAGACCTGCGGCGCATCACACCAGACCGTGCAGGCGTTGGTCAAGGCCGGGCTGGTTGAAGTAACTGCCACCGCCGTCTCCCGCGACCCGTACGAGAAAGAAACCTTCGTCGCCAACGGCAAGCAGACCCTCACCGTCGAGCAGGCCGAATGTCTGCGCATCATCCACGGAGTCATGGATGCCCCGACGGGCGAGAAAAAGCCCGTGCTGCTCTTCGGCGTCACCGGCAGCGGGAAAACGGAGGTCTACCTCCAGGCCATCGCCCGGGCGCTCGAACGCGGCCAGACCGCTTTGGTCCTCGTGCCGGAAATCTCGTTGACCCCGCAGACCGTCGAACGGTTCAAGAGCCGCTTCGCGTCCACGCAGGAACAGGTCGCCGTCCTCCACAGCCACCTCTCCGACGGCGAGCGCCATGACGAGTGGCACAAGATTCACGGCGGCAAGGCGCGCATCGTCATCGGGGCGCGTTCGGCCGTCTTCGCGCCGTTGTCCAAGCTCGGCCTGATCGTCGTGGACGAGGAGCACGAGAACTCCTACAAGCAGGAGGAAGCCCCGCGCTACCAGGCGCGCGACCTCGCCGTCCTGCGCGCGCGGATGGAGGACTGCGCCGTGGTGCTCGGCAGCGCGACGCCCTCCATCGAGAGCTACCACAACGCCATGAGCGGCAAGTACGAGATCGCGCTCCTGACGATGCGTGTGGACGACCAGAAGATGCCGCTCATCCGCGTCGTGGACCTGCGCAACGAGTCCGGCCGCCAGAAGAACGGCCAACCCCTGGTCCTCTCCGAAAAACTCCGCACCGCCATCGGCCAACGCCTCGAAAAGAAGGAACAGACCATCCTCTTCCTCAACCGGCGCGGCTTCGCCACGTCGCTCGTTTGCCCCGCGTGCGGCGACGTGCAGCGGTGCACGGATTGCAGCGTGTCGCTGACCTTCCACCGCGCCGCCAACCGCCTCGTGTGCCACCTCTGCGGCCACCAGGCCGCCGTGCCGCGCAACTGCCCGAAGTGCCACGACCCCGCCATCCGCCAGGCCGGCCTCGGCTCCGAACGCGTGGAGGAAGTCGTCGGCAAGGTTTTCCCCACGGCGAACATCCGCCGCATGGACGCCGACACCATGACCAAGAAGGAGTCCTACCGGGAGACGCTCCACGCCTTCCGCGCGGGCAAGATCGACATCCTCGTCGGCACCCAGATGATCGCCAAGGGCCTCCACTTCCCCAACGTCACGCTGGTGGGCATCATCAACGCCGACCTCGCGCTGCACCTGCCCGACTTCCGCGCCGGGGAAAGGACGTTCCAACTCCTCACCCAGGTCGCCGGCCGGGCGGGGCGCGGGGAGACCTTGGGCGAAGTGTTCGTGCAGAGTTTCACGCCGTTCAGCCCGTCGATCCAGTTCGCGCGGCACCACGACTTCGAAGGCTATTTCCAGCAGGAAGTGGATTTCCGGTCCAAGTGCGGCTTCCCGCCGTTCGTGCACCTGGTGCTCATCACGATCCGCTGCGCGCACCAGGAACGCGGCCGGTTCACGGCGGAGACGGTCGCCCGTCGCCTGAAGGAAGGACTCCCCGAGGGCGCGACGCTCGGCGAGGCCGTGCCCGCGCCCCTGGAAAAACTCAAGGGCCAGTTCCGCTACCAACTCCTCCTACGCGGCCGGTCGGCGTTCAAGCTCTCGCGCCACGTCCGCGCCGTGTTGGCGAAGATGCAACTGCCCACCGACGTGGTCGCGGCTGTGGATGTGGACCCGTACCAACTGCTGTGACGTTAGAATGAGCCTCACGCAAAGTCCGCAAAGCCGCAAAGGGTAGAAGGAGGGAGCAAAGGAGAATTGTCTCTGCTTTCCCCACTTCCTCTTCCTTTGCGGCTTTGCGGACTTTGCGTGAGGCTCATTCTAACGGTGCGCTCGCCAAGCGGGTCGAACTACGCTAAGTTGCCCGCCCCCAACGCGCCGCCGTGACCCTCGCCAACAAGATCACCATCGTTCGCATCCTGCTCATCCCGGTCTTCGTGATGCTAGCGGTATACTATGGCGAAGGCTTGCACAACGGGAACCCGGACGAACGGCTGCGGTTGGCGGCGATCCTCGTCTTCCTCGTCGCCGCGGTCAGCGACGGGCTGGACGGCTACGTCGCGCGCCGCTACAACCAGCGCAGCAAACTCGGCACGATCCTCGACCCCATCGCCGACAAGGGTTTGCTTCTCGCCGGCCTCCTGACCCTGACCTTCAGCGACTGGGGCTACCGTTTCCCGTTGTGGTTCCCGGTGCTGCTCATCACGCGCGACGTGGTCATCGTCGCCGGGAGCTTCGGCCTGCACTACCTCAACGGCGACGTGCACGTCCGGCCGCGCTGGACGGGCAAGATCGCCACCGTCCTCCAGATGATCGCGCTGGGCTGGGTCATGCTGCAACTGCGCTTCGTGCGCCCGGCGGTGCCCGTTGCGCTGGCGGGACTCTTCACGTTGATCTCCGGGATCGGCTACGTGCTCGACGGCATCCGCCAACTCGGCCACCACGCCCAACCCGCCGTCGAAACCAAACAGGCATGAGCGACGACCTTTCTTCCTCCAACCGCACCGTCGCCATCGTCGGCCGCCCGAACGTGGGCAAGTCCGCCCTCTTCAACCGGCTCGCGGGCCGGCAGATTTCCATCGTCCACGACCAGCCGGGCATCACCCGCGACCGCCTTGTGGCCGAGTGCCGGCCGGGGCGCGGCGCGCAACCCTTCGACATCATCGACACCGGCGGCATCGGGCTGAAGGTAGATGGGCAGTTCTCCGACCGCGTCCATGCCGAGGCCGACCTCGCGCTGACGACCGCGGGGCTGGTGCTCTTCGTCGTGGACGGCCGCGCCGGGCTGACGGCCGTGGACCAGGACCTCGCCCGCCGCCTGCACCGCGGGAACCGCCAGGTGCTCCTCGTCGTCAACAAGCTCGACGTGGAAAAACATGACGCGCTCGAAGGCGAGTTCGCGCGGCTCGGGTTTGCGGAAACACTCGGAGTCAGCGCCGCGCACGGCCGGGGCGTGGGCGAACTCCTCACGGCCATCCTCGACCGGATCGGCCGCGGCGAGGAGCCACCCGCGGCCGACGAGGAGGAAGGGGACGCCCCCCCGCGCCGCGCGCCGCGCCTAGCGCTGGTGGGCCGCCCGAACGTGGGCAAGAGCTCGCTGACCAACGCCATCCTGGGCGAGGAGCGTACCATCGTCAGCGACGTGTCAGGCACGACGCGCGACGCCGTGGACGTGCCCTGCCGCTTCAACGAAAAGGAGTACGTCCTCATCGACACCGCCGGCATCCGGCACCGCGGCAAGCGCGACAACTCGGCGGAGATTTTCAGCGTGATGCGCTCGGAGGAGTCCATCCGGCGCGCGGACGTGTGCGTGCTGGTGATCGACGCGAGCGCGGGCGTCACCGCGCAGGACCGGCAGATCGCCGGGTTGATCCAACAGGCCAACAAGGCGTGCATCATCGCCGTCAACAAGTGGGACCTGCTCGTGCCGCCGGAGGACTCGCGCGAGAGCGTGCGGGCGTTCCGCGAGGCGTGGCTGGACAACGCGCGCGCGGAACTCTTCTTCATGTCGTTCGCGCCGCTGGTGGCGCTCTCCGCGTTGAAGGGCGAGCAGGTCAGCCGGCTGTTCACCGCCATCGAAAAAACCCGCCGCGCCGCCACGCAAAAGATCGGCACCGGCCCGCTCAACCGCCTGCTGCACGCCGCCGTCGAACTCCAGCCGCCGCCCACGCGCATGAACCGGCGTTTCAAGCTGCTCTACGCCACGCAGGTGGCGAACAAGTCCGGGACCCCCGTGCCCGTGCCGGTGTTCCTGCTCTTCGTCAACGACCCCGGACTGCTCGTGGACACCTACCGCAAGTACCTGGAGAACAAGCTGCGCGAGACGTTCCCCTTCCCCGGGCTGCCGGTACTCTTCAAGCAGCGCGGGCGGGAGACCAAGGAAGGCGGCAGTTAGAGCGCCTTGCACTCGGACGAGCCTTTTGGACAGGCCACATTGGTGGCCGTTCGTCCCAATAGGTAGGGATGCCTCTCCGAGGCAATCCCTAGATGTTCCGGGAAGTGGCTTATCCACGCCAAATCAATCAAAGAAATTAGGGACTGCCTCGGAGAGGCATCCCTACCTATTGGGACGAACGGCGTGTGGACTCGGCGGGGAGGCTGCCAAGAACAACTCTCAGGACGCCATCGCCATCGCGCGCGCGGGCTTGTGCGTCGCATCCTCTTCTGCCGGGTCGAGCACCGCTAGGGGATAAATGAACTCCAGCGCATCGGCCAGCTTGGTGACCACCTTGTCCACCCCGTACCGCTCGCGGCGGCGTAGCAGCCTCGCCTCGTCGGCCTCGAACTCCCACAGCCCGACGACGACGTAAATCTTCGGCAGCCGCGCGCGGATCAGCTTGCACAAGTAGCGGACGTGCAGGTCGTCGTGCGGCGGGGTCGCTGAGATGCATATCACTGTGCTGCCCGCCTCGGCGATCTGCGCGACCATCTCGTTGGCGAGCGTCTTGTAGGAAAGCGACTCGGACTTGTAGCCCTCGCGCTCCAGCGCGTGCGCGGCCATCAGGGCGACCACCTCGTCCGCCTCGTCGGCCGCCGGCAGGCAGAAGACCGGGTACTTCGACAGCGTCGGCACCGGCACGTCCGGCGCGGTGTTGCCGTCCTTGTCCTTACCGGCAGTCTTGGCGTCGGACGACGGCTTGGCGCTGTCGCCGACGATGTCCTCGATCAACTCGCGCGTCGTGTCGAAGATGAACCGCTGGTGGCGCGAGTCGATGGCGCCGTTCTGCTCTTCACGTTCCGCCGCCGCCAGCGCGGGTACGAACAAGTTGGAATATGTCTCCGCCGCCGTGTGGTCCTTGCGGTACTCGTCGGCGACGATGCCCGCCTCGCGCTGGTCCATAGCGAGGAGCCGCTGGTAGAAGCGGTCGTTGACGCTCAACGTCGGCTCGTCACCCAGGAGCGCGTCGAGGAAGCTCAAGGACGGGATGTACTTGCCCAGCACGGCCACGCACACCGTCAGCGGCGTCGCCAGCAGCAGCCCGACCCCGCCCCACAGCCACGTCCAGAAGATCGTCGCCACCATGATCGCCACCGGGGAGAGTCCCGTGTGCGCACCGTAGAGCCAGGGTTCGAGCACGTTGCTCGTGACCAACTCGATGGTGGCGAAGAGACCCAGCACCTCGATGGGCGTGGCCCACGTCTCCGTCGTTGCCAGCGAGAGCGCGAGTGGGAAGAACAACGCGATCCACGCGCCGATGTACGGGATGAAGCGCAGGATCGTCGCCAACATCCCCCACAAGAAGGCGTTGGGAATGCCGATGATCGTCAGGCCGATGCCCACCGGCACGCCGAAGCACACGTTGATGATGACCTGCATCGTCAGGTAGCCCGTCACCTTGCCGGCCGCCTCGTCGAGCGCCTGGGTGGTGACGTTGAGCTGGCCCTTGCCGACCAGGTGGATGATGCGGTCTCGCAGATCCTCGCGCTTGAGCAGCATGAAGAGCACGAACACCAGCACGACCGCCCCTGTGCCCACCGGCCCGAGCACGGGGCCAACGACGCTCTGCACCACCTCGGCGAGGCTGGTGGCGGGCTGGACAATCTCCACCTTGCGGATGTTCTCCTTGTTGGCGGAGGTGGCGGCGTCCGGCCGGGTGCTGTTGGCCTCCGGGGTGGACTCCGCGGCCTGGGCCCGGAGTTCCTCGATGGTGTCGGACGCCCGGCTGATGATCCCCTTGCCGCCGGTGCTCTTCTTGATGGAGGCGATACGGTTGGCGATGTGCACCTTGTAAGTGGGTAGCTTCTCGGTCAGGTCGACCAACTGGTTGACCACCAGCCAGCCGACACCGACGACCACGGCCAGCGACAGGCCAACGGACAACAGCGTGGCGGGCACGCGCGGCACCCGCCACCGCTCGAAGCGCGTGACCAGCGGGGCCAGCAAAAAGCTGAAGAGCAGCGCCAGCGCCAGCGGCACGAAGACCTCCTTGGCAAAATACAGCACGGCCACCACGATCAGGATGATCAGGATCGAGACCAGGGTGGCGATCTTCTCGGTCTGGCTGGCGGTGGAACGAGGGACAGGGGCAGCGGGCATCGGTGGACAAATCGCGCGCGGACGCGGACGCGAGCGTATCACGTCATGATCCAACGGCGGCGGCCGGGTTCTTGAAGGCGAACGCAAAGAATGCCGCCACCGCCAGGAACACGAACGCCACGACGTAGTTCCACGCCAGCTTCTCCTTGAGGAAGGTCAGGGCGAACACCAGGAAGACGACGAGCGTCACGACCTCTTGCACGATCTTGAGTTGGAACCCAGTGAAGCCCGCCGCCGCTCCCCAACGGTTGGCAGGCACGGCGAAACAGTATTCGACGAACGCGATGCCCCAGGAGAGCACGATGGCTTTCCACACCGGCCAGTCGTGGCCGTACTTCAGGTGCCCGTACCAAGCGAAGGTCATGAACACGTTCGAGCAGAACAGGAGGAAGATGGTGAGCATGGTGGATGAGGTGAGCTGGAAAACAGGGACGATCATTTGCCCGTCTCGGGCATGAGGGTCCAGAAAAACACGAGCGCCGCCACGGCCACCGCCGCCAGGGAAAGAAACCCCGCCGGGTAGCCGAAGCCTTGCACGATGTAGCCGGACACGACGTTGCTCAACCCCGCCCCGGCTCCCACCGCCAGCGCGACCAGGCCCTGTGCGAGGTTGAAGCGACCCGTGCCCCGCATCAGGTCGGCAGCGATGAGGATCGAGATCACCCCGAAACCCCCCGCCGCCACGCCGTCGAGGAGTTGGACCGCCACGACGCCGACCGGGCTGGACGTGAGGCAAAACAGCACGCCGCGCACCGGCAGCACACCCAGCGCGACGAGGAAGATCGTCTTGCGTCCGGCCCCACGCTTGATCGCGTGGCCGACCGCCGCCGCGACGCCGATCATCACCAACTGCGCGGCGATGATGCACGCGCTCAGCGCCGCCACGTCCGCGCCGGGATGCGTCCGGGCGAGCACTTGCCCGGCCATGGGCAGCATCGCGGCGTTGCCGAAATGGAAAAGCACGACGGAGGCCAGGAAGATCAGCAGGTCACGCCGTCGCAGCACGTCCCGCAAGCTCAGCGGTTGGCCCTGGCCCTCGGTTCCCTCGGCACCGCCGCGCGCAAGGTCGTCGTTGATCTCGCGGGAGTGGATGAAGTTGACCACGGTGGCCGACGCTGCCGCGAACGCGCAAACGAGGTAAAAGATGTAGTGGTAACCGAGCCGCTGGCCGAGCGTGCCCGCCAGCGCCGCGGCGACGAAGTTGCCGCCGTGGTTGAAGCTCTCGTTGCGGCTGATGCGCGCGTCGAGCCGCTTCCGCCCGACCAGCCCCAGGCTCAACGCCGCCAGCGCCGGCGGGATGATGGCGCTCGCCCCGCCGATGAGGACCTGCGCCGCGACCACGGAGGCGAACCGCGGGTAGAACGCGATCAGGAGGCAACCGGTCGCCACGCCGATCCCCGACGCTGCGACGAGCAGGCGCTTGGCTTTGAGGCTGTCCACCAGCAGGCCCGCCGGGATCTGGAACACCGCCGCCGCCACGCTGCTGGCAGCCATCGCCACCCCGATATCGCCCGGCTGCCAGTGTTGGCCGCCCTTCAGGAAGACAGACAGGTACGGCCCCAGGCCGTCGCGCACGTCGGCCATCAGGAAGTTCAGGCCATCCAGCCCCAGCAGGCTGCGGCGTGAAGGGGTGGGTTCGTCCGAAGGCGGGGCAGCGGAATCCATGGCGCGCGGTTCCGACGTTACGGAACCCGCTCACCGGCCGGCGATAACCTTTACACTCCCTTTACCTTGCGCCGACTTCCTCGGTCTTGCGCTCGCCGGCCTCGCGTTCGCGTTCGATGCCGCTGCCCGGCTGGCCGGCGGGGTCAGGCGTGCTCGCAGGCGGCCCTCCTCCGCCATCGTCGTTGCCGTCGTCCTCCGGATCGGAGCCGTCGGTCTTCCAGGGTGGGATGTACGGGTCAGCGAGATGGTCGATGGCGAGGAAGTACGCCTTGGCGTGCCGCGCAAAGATGATGTTGACCACCACGGCCGCCAGCGCCGAGATTGTGATGATCTTCCACGTCGCCATGTCCGTGTGCCAGACTTGCAGGTAGATGAACACCGCCACCCCCGCCGCCGCAGCCACGATGTAACCGACCGCCCAGATGGACATCAGGAAGTATCCCGGCTCGCGTTCGTACGGGTAGCCGCAACGCGGGCAACCGTCGAGCGGGGTTAGCCAATCGTTCATGGAGCGCGTGCGGCCCAACGGCGGGAACATCGGCTGCGTGCCACACACCGGGCATTTGAGCCACGTCGCGCGCCAAAAATAATTCCAGCATTGGCGCAGGAACGTCGGCTTGGCCACAGACGCAGGGGTCGGTTCGATCGCCATACGCTTCTAGAAGTCGTGCGACTCCCCCACCGGCAGGAGGATCAATTCCTTGCCCGCCTCGCGGAAGCGCCGTTGAGCGTCCTCGTGGTCGATGCGGATCGGCGGAAACGTGTCGTAGTGAATACCCAAAATTCGGTCGCACCGCACGAAGTCCGCCGCCCGCACCGCGTCCTCGGCGCCCATCGTGTAATGATCACCGATGCAAAGGGCGGCAAAGGTCAGCTTGGTCGCCATGCCGATAAGCTGCATGTCCATCGTCAGCGCCGTGTCACCAGAGTGATAGAAGTTGCCCTCCGTGCTCTCCACCACGAACCCTCCCGGGTTTCCACCCGGCGAGCCGTCAGGCATCGTGCTGCCGTGGACGGCCGTGACGTACTTCACCCGGCAAAACGGCAAGGCAATCGTGCCGCCCTGGCCGATGCCCTGGACCTGCTGGACGCCCTGTTTCTTGAGCCACTCGCCAACCTCGGGGTTGGCGATCACGGGCGCACCCGTACGACCCGCGAGATCAGCGGCATCGGCAACGTGGTCAAAATGGCCGTGCGTGACGAGGATGTAGTCGGCACGAACCGCCGAAATGTCCACGTTTCGCGCCAATTCATTCTGGCGAATGAACGGGTCGAAAAGGAGGCTTTTTCCATGGATTTCGACGGCGAGGCAAGACTGTCCATAGAAGGTGACTTTCATTCACAAGCTTCTTCGGGCCGCGAGCAGAGAACGGTTTTACCTGACTTTTTGGACAAATCCGGGGTGGTTGTCCAGCAAAATCTATGGCGCCGCGCCGAGCCGGGCAAGCGCCGGGCCGGTGACGCGGCAAATCCGCCAATCTTCCAAGACGGTCGCGCCGAGTTTTTTGTAAAAGCCGATGGCGTTTTCGTTCCAGTCGAGCACCGCCCACTCGAAGCGCCCGCAGCCGCGTTCGAGGGCGAGCCGGGCGAGGCGTTGGAGCAGCGCGCGTCCGATGCCGAGGCCACGAAATTCCGGCCGCACGAAAAGGTCTTCCAGGTAGACCCCCGGCCGGGCGAGGAAGGTAGAGAAATTTTGGAAGAACAGCGCGAACCCCGCCGGCGTTCCTTCCTCCGTGAACGCCAGCAGCACCTCGGCGGCCGGACGCGGGCCGAAGAGGTGCTCGGTCAGGAGGGTTTCGGTACCGACGGCCTCGTGGGCGAGGCGCTCGAACTCGGCGAGTTCACGGATCAGGGTGAGGATGAGCGGCACGTCGGCGGACGTGGCTGGGCGGAGGGTGAAGGATGGTGTCATGCGTGGATGGAAAGGCAGGCATTTTAACACAGAGCCCGTGCTTGCCACCGGGCACCGGCCGTTTGAAGTTCGCCGCATGGCCGCCCCGCGTCTGTTGTCCCTGCTCGCCGCCGCTTCCGTCTTCTGTCCCATGTTTGCCCGCGCCGCTGACGATGCCCCCAAGGCGCTCGCCGATTTCCTCGCCGCCGAGTGGGACAACGCCATGGAGCATTCCCCGACCTGGGCTTCCAGCCTGGGGGACTACCGCTTCAACGACCGCTGGGGCGACCGGTCCTTCGCCGCCATCGAGGCCGAACACGCGCACGACCTCGACGCGCTCGCCCGGCTCCGCGCCATCGACCGCGTCGCCCTCCTGCCCGCCGACCAACTCAACTACGACCTCTACCTGCGTAACCTCCAGACCGAGATCGACGGCTACCGCTTCCATTGGTTCCTGACCCCCAGCCAACAGGGCGGCGTGCAGACCGCCGATGACCTGCTGACCAACCTGCGTTTCACCAAGCGCAAGGACTACGAGGACTGGTGTGCGCGCCTGGAGAAACTCCCGACGCTCGTTGCCCAGGAAACCGCCCTCCTGCGCCAGGGCATCCAGGAACACGTTCTCCAACCTAAGGTCGTCATGGCGCGCATCCCCGCGCAGATTGCCAAGCAAATCGTGGACAAGCCGGAGGACAGTCCGTTCTTCCGACCGTTCAAGAGCCCGGCGGGCCTTTCTCCGGAGGAGGCGCAAAGTCTCACCGAGCGCGCCCGCCGCGCTGTCGCCGACGGGATCATCCCGGCCTACCGGCAGTTCAAGGACTTCTTTGAAAAGGAATATCTGCCCGCCTGCTACGACGGTGTCGGTGTCTGGCAGATGCCGAATGGTGCTGAGGCTTACGCGTACTTCGCCCGGCAGCACACCACAACCGACCTCACGCCCGAGCAGATCCACGAAATCGGCCTGAAGGAGGTCGCCCGCATCCGCGCGGAGATGGAGGCGCTCAAAACGCGCGTCGGCTTCCAGGGCACGCTGCCGGAGTTCTTCACCTACCTGCGCACGGACCCGAAGTTCTTCTACCCGAACGCCGCCGACCTCCTGCACGCTTACAAGGTCCAGGCCAAGACCACCGACCCGCTCCTGCCCCGGCTCTTCAAGACGCTGCCGCGCCTGACCTACGGCGTGGAGCCCATCCCCTCGGCCATCGCGCCGGACACCTACACGGCGTTCTACCGTCCGGGCTCGGCGGCGGCGGGGCGCGCGGGGTTCTTTTGCGTCAACCTCTACAAGCCCGAGACTCGCCCCAAGTGGGAAATGACCGCCTTGGCCCTGCACGAATCTGTGCCCGGCCACCACCTCCAGATCGCCCGTGCGGAGGAACTCGGCGACCTGCCCAACTTCCGCCGCCACGGCAACGGCTACACGGCGTTCGTCGAAGGTTGGGCGCTGTACGCGGAGTTCCTCGGCGAGGAGATGGGCGAGTACGAGGACCCGTACGCGAAGTTCGGCGAACTGACCTACGAGATGTGGCGCGCCGTGCGCCTCGTCGTGGACACGGGCATCCATTACTACCACTGGGATCGTGAGCGGGCGATCCGGTTCTTCATGGACAACGCGCCCAAGACCGAACTCGACATCACCAACGAGGTGGACCGCTACATTGCCTGGCCCGGACAGGCATTGGCCTACAAGATCGGTCAGCTCAAGATCAAGGAACTACGCGCCCGCGCCACGGCGAAGCTGGGTGACCGGTTCGACGTGCGGGAGTTCCACGACGCGGTGCTCGGCGGCGGAGCCGTGCCGCTCGACGTGCTGGAACGCCGCATCGACGAGTGGATTGCCGCGCGTGGTTCGTGAAGTAGGAGCGGAACTTTAACACGGAGGCACGGAGAAGAAGGAGAGAAGGAATCAGAAAACCTTTTCTCCTCTGGTCTCCGTGCTTCTCCGTGTCTCCGTGTTAAAGTTCCGCTTCATGGCCCACAAAGAACTCCGCGCCATCGTTGAAGCCCGCGCGCAGAGCCGCACCGCGGCGTTGGTGACGGTCGTCAAAACCTCCGGCTCCACCTATCGCCGTCCCGGGGCGCGGATGCTCGTGCTGCCTTCGGCCGAGAGCGTCGGTGCGGATTTCCTCGGCTCCATCAGCGGCGGCTGCCTGGAGGACGATGCCCGCGAACGTGCCCTTGAAACTCTCGCCACCGGCCGCGCCATTGTCGTCCGTTACGACACCACCGCGGAGAGTGATGTCGTTTTCGGCACTGGCCTGGGCTGTCAGGGGGGCGTCCACATCCTCGTCCAGCCGCTCGCGGACTCCGCGCTCGACCCTGTGGACGGTATCGCCCGCGCGCTCAACTCGCGCCAGGCCAGCATCCTCGCC
>CAXUIU010000035.1:16367-17136 GCA_964250955.1 uncultured Chthoniobacterales bacterium
CAGTGTCATCGCCGTGGAGGGCAACCCCAGCACGGACGGTCCCGCCGTGGGCGACACGCTCCGTCTCGACTCCGCCGACGGGCAAGCCACGCATCCGTTCCGCGACGCGGCGCTCGCCGACGCCGTCTTGGCCGACGCCCAGGCCGTGTTGCGTGACGAGGCGGACCCGGGCTTGCGGACGTATCCGCTAGCGGGTCAGGACGCGCATGTGGAAGTCTTCGTGGATGTCATCCGGCCACCCCGCGCGGTGCTCGTCTGCGGGGCCGGGCACGACGCCGTGCCGGTTGTGCGCCTGGGCCGGGAACTCGGCTGGCGCGTGCGCGTGGCTGATGGCCGCCGCGCCTACCTCGCGCCCGCGCGCTTCCCCGACGCCGCGGAACTCATCCACTGCCCGCCCGCCGCTTTCCGCGAACGCGTGCCGGTGGAACCCGGCGAGTCCGCCGTGTTGATGACGCACAACTATCTGCACGACCGCGCGATCCTCGGGGCGCTGCTCACCTCACCGGCCGCCTACATCGGCGTGCTCGGGCCCCGACGCCGCACCGACCGTCTCCTGGCCGAACTCGCCGCCGAACTCGGCGAGGATCACCCTGCGCTGGGCAAAGCATCCCTGCGCCGCCTGCACGGTCCGGCGGGCCTGGATATCGGCGCGGAGTCTCCCGAACAGATCGCGCTGGCCATCGTCGCCGAGATCGAGGCTGTCGGCGCACGTCGCGGCGGCGGCCTGCTCAAGCACCGCCACGCCCCGCTGCACGGGGAGGATAGTTGA
>CAXUIU010000036.1:0-16939 GCA_964250955.1 uncultured Chthoniobacterales bacterium
TCTCCTCTCTGAGGAACTTAAAACAACAAGAGAGTGTTTCTCTCAACCAGACTTACCACAAGTCATCGTCGTTCAAAGTTCTACGCTTTGGCACAAGATAGTAAAATTCTAAATGCCAATAGACTTTCGTGATCTCGTGTCCCGCACCTTCAACTCGCATGATTTGGTGCGCGCGAAGAAAATCTGTACGAACTGAGGGGGTTCAACCTGCCCAACAGATCATGCATACTCAACCAGTGATCATCACCGGGAAGAAGGGGTACGAAGATTTGGGAGATGAATTTGCTCTCTACAAATTTAGCGTTGCTTCCGTCAGCGATACGATCTGACGTGCGCTATTTGCCTCCGCTGCAACTGGTCGAAACGTTTAGGAAGAGGTTGAAACCTCCTTATTTATAATGCGCGAAGGCCGGAGGGTTCGCTAACACGGATTGAACATCACTCTTGCCTACCTCCTTATCGCACTTGCCCTTCTGTAGTCCGGCCCTGTTTCTCTTTTGTTCCCTGACCACCGCTCGCTCCGATTAGAGGAAAGGGGACTCAAACAGGTCTGTGTGCCAAACCAAACATCACCGCGCCAGCAATCACCAGTAAGGTGAGCACCACAGCCAGAACCTGCTGCGCGCGAGTCCATTTATGCTCAAAGGAGACTTCGTGGGACGAAGAAACATCCGACTTACTTTCGGCCGTGTGAAAGGCATTAGATGTTGGTAAGAGATCGCGGTTTTCCGCCGGTTCCTGGCGAGCCTGTACGAATGGTCGCGGCGGAGGTGTAGGTGCGTGCCTTGCTAGATAAAGCGGGCGGGATGGAAGCACAAGAACGGTACGAACCGATTCTGCGGGAGAGGCATCGTTGTCTAGCAACGATTGAGATATTGATGGGAGTGTAAGAGCGGTGTGGTCCGGTTCTGCAAGGAATTCGTCGTTAGGTGGCAGCAATTGAGACACCTCTAGCCAGCCTTCCTTACTTGGGTCTAACACTTGGTCGCTTGTCTTGAAGATGCCAAGCCGAAGGCCCCCACATAGCTGGAACATTGTGTAGGGACCGAAGCCGGCCTCTTGGCGTTCGAGGTAAAACTTCCGTGTTGGAATCGGAGTGCCATCTGCACCTGAATCTGCGCTCACTTGAACTGGGGTGTCGATAGGGACCGCGTCCTCAGAAGGGAGCGTTTCTGATTGGGCCTGCGCGGAGGCGGTGAGAACAGCCGCGTCCTCCTTCGATGATGCCTCTGGATCGGAGGGCGACGCTTGTACTTCTGGCGGCAGAGCATCCGCTGTCGGGAGCGTCTCGGCGCATAGATCAACCTGCGACGCCGGAAGCACGGCAGGACGACGACGGCGGGAGCGCGTTGTTGCGGTGGCGGCAGTAGCTTTTACAGCCTTGCGTTTGGCGGGTTGCTTCGCAGGCGGAGTACCCTTCCTGGTTTCCGGCTGCTTGGAAGGCGAGAGGGGGTGGTGGGTGTCCGTAACCATGAACGTTTGATGTGGGTGGCTAGGCTGAGACCACATTCCATAGCAAATATCGCACCATTGCTCTGAATCTTAGGTATAGACCCCAAGAGGTGCATGGGGGGTAATTCACACCGCGCCCAAACGCCTCGCGCATGTGAATCGCCAAAAGAAGATGGACTTTCCCGGCTACAGCCGGCCCTCGTCGGCGTCGATGAGGTCGGCACGCGTCTGGACGTTGTCGCGCCCGGCGAGGCCATACTCGCGCTTGCGCCGCTCGAACCGTTCGCGCCCAGCGTCGTCGCCCGGCAGCGGGTAACGCAGGATTGCGTCGGCGGCGCGGGCTTTTTCCTCGTCAGTGCGGTGGACGTGGGTGCGTACCCAATCGTAGACCTGCCCGTCGGTCAAGGTGCCGCGCACGACCTCGATCATCTGCTCGTGAGTGACGCCGGCCGCTTCCAGCCAGCGGCGGTCGGATTGGTCGCCGAAGAGTTCCTCGTAGTCCGGGGGGAGTTGACCGGCGAGGTGCAGGCGGATTTTGTCGACGTAGCGTGGCAGGTGCGCCCAACCGCACATCGTTTCGCGCGGGCTACGGAGATAAGTAGCGATGTTCATAAAAGGTCTGGACGGCGTTCGCCCGTGCGACGGCGACCCTGTTCCTGCCGCCAGCGGAGGATTTCGGCGTGGTTGCCGGAGAGCAGGACGGGCGGCACGGCGTGGCCGCGGAAAGTCGCGGGACGGGTGTACTGCGGGCCTTCCAGGTGGCCGCCGTTGGCCGCGCTGAAGGTGTCCTGTGCGGCGGACTGTTCGTGGCCCAACACGCCGGGAACGAGGCGCACCACGGCGTCTACGATCACGGCGGCGGCGATGGCTCCATTGGTAAGCACGTAGTCGCCGATGGAGAGTTCGTCGTCGACGAGGAACTCCCCCACCCGTGCGTCCACGCCCTCGTAGTGGCCGCAGACCAAGATGAGGTGTTCGTGGCGGGCCAGTTCCTCGGCCACCGCTTGCCGGAACACCCTCCCCTGCGGGCTGGTGAGAATCACGCGGCTGCCGGGACGGCGCAACGCCTCGACGGCCTCGAACACCGGCTCGGGCTTCATCACCATGCCCTGCCCGCCGCCGTAGGGCACGTCGTCGGTCGTGCGGTGCTTGTCGCGCGCCCAGTCGCGCAGGTTGTGGACGCGCACGGCGGCGAGGCCCCCTTCCTGCGCGCGCTTCATCATGCTCGCGCCAAACGCTCCCTCGCAAAGCGCGGGGAACAACGTGAGCACGTCGACTTCCAGCATGGCACTCGCCCGCCGCGCGCGGGTCGCTTAGCCTTCCTCAGCGCGTTCCTCAATCTCGAACGTCACGCGCCCTCCCTGCCGCGCCACGGCGGCGGCGAGCAGGTTGCGGATGGCGTTGATCGTGTACCCCTGCTTGCCGATGATCTTGCCGACCTCAGAGCGGGGCAGTTCCAACACGAACTGCCGCGTGTCGCCACGGTCCGTGACCCGTAAGGAAAAATCCTCGGGCCGATCCACTAACTGCGCGACGACGTACTGGAGGAACTCTTTCATGGCGAGAGGTTCCTTGCTCGTCGCGCTTTCGTCCAGGATCAGGCGTTCTCGGCGAGCAGGCCCGATTTGCGGGCCTTCTTGATGATGGAGCGCACCGTATCCGAGGGCCGCGCGCCGCACTTGATCCAATAATCCGCCCGGGCGAGGTCGATGGTCGAGTTGTCGCCGGTCTGCTTGGGATCGTAGTTGCCGATGATCTCGATGAACTTGCCGTCACGCGGGCTGCGCTGGTCGGCCACGACCACCTTGTAGTACGGGTGGTTCAGACTGCCTTCTCTCCTCAAACGAATTGCGACTGCCATAAGATCTCTGGTTCCTTGGGTTCGGGTGAACGGGTGATCTAGCACACACCGCTCGATATTGCATCACATTTTTGGTTAGCCGGGCATCCCAGGGAATTTGCCACCGCCAGGCATCCCGGGCATGCCGCCGCCCATGCGGCCGAGCATCTTCTTCATCTTGCCCATGTTCTTCATCATTTTGCGCATCTGCTGGAAACGCCCGAGCAGGTCGTTGACCTCCGTGACGCTTACCCCGCTACCCGCGGCGATGCGGCGGCGGCGGCGGGCGTCGAGGAGTTCGGGCTTGCGGCGTTCCTGGATCGTCATGGACAGCACGATGGCCTCGGCGCGTTTGAGTTCCTTGCCGTCGGTGGGCAGATTCTTGACCTGGCTCATGCCCGGGAGCATGCCCAGGATGTTTTCCAGAGGGCCGAGCTTCTTCATGAAGCGCATCTGGGCGAGGAAGTCCTCGAAGTTGAAGCTGGCGGTACGCAGCTTCTCCTCCATGCGCTTGGCTTCCTCCTCGTCGATGGCCTCGGCGGCTTTTTCGACCAGGCCAACGATGTCACCCATCCCGAGGATGCGCCCGGCGAGACGCTCGGGAAAGAAGACCTCGAACTGGTCGAGCTTCTCGCCCACGCCCGCGAATTTGATCGGCCGGTGCGTGACCTCACGCATCGACAGCGCCGCGCCGCCGCGGGCGTCGCCGTCAAGTTTGGTCAGCACGAGGCCCGTGATGCCGAGCGCCTTGTCGAAGTGCTCCGCCACGCTGACCGCCTGTTGACCGGTGGCGGCGTCGGCGACGAGCAGGATTTCTTGCGGTTGAAGGAAGTCGCGCAGGCGTTGGAGTTCCTGCACGAGCGGCTCGTCGATTTCTTGCCGGCCGGCGGTGTCGTAGATCTGGACGTTCGCGCCGGGTTGTTCCGCCGCCCACGCCGCCGCCTCGCGGCCGACCTTGACGAGGTCCGTCGAGCCTGGCGCGGGCCGGAAGACGGGCACGCCGATCTGTCCGGCCAGCGTGACAAGCTGGTCGATTGCCGCCGGGCGTTGCAAGTCGCATGCGATGAGCACGGGGCTACGGCCCTGCTTTTTGAGGAGTTTGGCGAGTTTGGCCGAGGAGGTGGTCTTGCCCGCGCCGTTGAGGCCGACCATCAGCACGCGGCCGGGCTTGTCGAGCTTGAGGGGCTCGGCGTCGCCGCCGAGGATCGTGGTCAGCTCGTCGTGGAAGATTTTGACGATCTGCTGACCGGGCGTCACGCTTCGCAGCACGTCTGCGCCGAGCGCCTTCTCTTTCACCCGGGCGATGAACGTCTTCGCCACCTGGAAGTGAACGTCGGCCTCCAGGAGTGCGAGCCGCACCTGCCGCATGGCGTCGGTGACGTTGCCCTCGCTGATGGCCCCGTGGCCGCGCAGGTCCTTGAAGACATCCTGGAGCTTGTCGCCAAGTTGGGAAAACATGGGCGTGCGGTTTTAAGGCTTGGCCGGGGACGCGGCGGCGGCTGGTGGCTTGGCCCCGGTTGGGTCAAAGTTGAAATCCCACTTTGTCTCCGCTCGCTTGCCGCCGACGTTGGCGCTCAGGATCACGGTGTAGCTCTTGTCACGCAGGGGCTGAGGCACCTGGTAGCTGAGGGTCTTGGTCTTGTCGTCGTACTGCGCAGCCACCAGGCCGAGGCCGCTGATGCGCATCTCGATGGTCTTCGGGTCCACCTCGCCCATCGTGGAGAGGTTGGCCTTGATGAGCGGTTTGGCGTTGGAGATCGTCTCGCCCTGCGCGGGCACGGTCAGCATGGAGGTCGCGGCAAGTTGCGCCGTGACGGGACCACTCGCGGGAGCACCGCCCCCGCCGCCTTGCATGATGAGCGCCTCCTGAAAGATTTTCGGGTTGTCCTGCTCGACCGCGTAGCGTCCCAGGATGTCGAAGGCCGGCGTGCTGTAGCCGAGGCGCTGGCCGTACACGGTGAAGCCCGCCTCGTAGCCGGCTTCCTTCACAAGGTTACGCACATCCTGCGAATAGTTGCCGTAAGGGTAGGCGATGCAGTTCACCTTGATGCCGAGCTGCTTTTCGAGGATTTGCTTGGACTCGATGATCTCCTTGCGCAGGTAACCGTCCTTGCCCAAAGTCTTGATGTCGTTTTGGACCTTCACCATGGTTGTCTTGTCTACCATGGTGCCAGGGTTGTGGAGGTTGGAGTGATAATAGGTGTGACATTCGATGTCCACGCCAGCGTCGCGCATCTCGGCTAACTGGTCCCACGACACCGATTTGCCGCCCGAGCCGATGTAGTTGATGTAGACGAACATCGTGAAGGGGTAGCCGAACTTCTTCAGGATCGGCCAGGCCGTGTCGTAGCCCGACACATAGCCGTCGTCGATGGTGATGACGCAGGACTTCGGCGGGATGTCCTTGTCGCCGCGCCGCCAAGCCAGGAAATCCTGCATCGGGATCACGCTGAAGCCGGCGTCCTTGATCTGCTGCATCTCCTTCTCGAACTCCTGCGGCGTCATCGCCAGGGGATCGTGCGGGCGCGGCTTTTCTTCCAGGCGGTGGTAGCAGAGCACCATCACGCCGGCGCTCTTGTTGATGGCGGGGGGGGCGGGCAGCCGCGGCGTGCTGGCGGCGGCCACCGGCGAGGCGGCCGGGTTGGTGCGGTCACCGCCGGGCGGAGGGGACTGCGCACCGGCGGAAGTCTCCGCCTGCGTGGGCTCTCCGGGCGATTTCTTGGAGAACAGGCCCTTGACCTTGCTGCACCCCGGGGCACCCGCCAGGACCAGGGCCGCCAGGGGAAGGCACAGGGCGACGCGCGAACGGAAAATCTTCATAGTGCGATGGGACGGCGAACCCGCCGGAAAAGCAAGGGAAACAGTGGTCCCGCGCGGCCGGGTGTCAAGCGGCGTCACCCGCTGGGAGCAGGCCCAGGCGGCGGAAGGTGTCGTCCACGTGCCGCAGGTGCGGTTCGAGTGAACACAAGCGGTCAATTTCTTCCGCGGAGAGCACGGCGGAGACCGCTGGCTCGGCCTTCAGGTTGTCGGCGAGCGGGATGTCGCCGCGCCAGGTCTTCATGGCGGCGCGTTGCACGGCCTCATAGGCAGTCTTGCGTTCGAGGCCGCGGCGGGTCAGTTCGAGGAGGATGGTCTGGCTGTGGTAAAGACCCTTGGTCAAATCGAGGTTACGCTGCATGTGCTCGGGGTAGACGAGCAGCCCGCCGACGAGGTCGCGCAGCTTGGCGAGCATGTAGTCGAGCAGCGTGCAGGAGTCCGGCAGGATGATGCGCTCGACGCTGGAATGGCTGATGTCGCGCTCGTGCCAGAGCGCGACGTTTTCCAAGGCCGCCACGGCGTTACCGCGCAGCACGCGGGCGAGTCCGCTCAGGCGCTCGCCAGTGATCGGATTGCGCTTGTGCGGCATGGCCGAACTCCCCTTCTGCCCCTCACCGAAGAACTCCTCCACTTCCAGCACCTCCGTGCGCTGGAGGTGCCGGAACTCCGTCGCCCAGCGGTCCACGCTGGAAGCGATCAGCGCCAGCGTCATCGAAAACTCCGCGTGCCGGTCCCGCTGGATCACCTGCGTGCTAAGGACCGCGGCTTTTAACCCCAATCGTTGGCAGACGCTTTCCTCCACGGCCGGATCGAGGTGCGCGTGGGTGCCGACCGCGCCGCTGAGTTTGCCGACCGCCACGCGCTCGCGCGTCTGGCGCAGGCGTTCCTCCGCCCGGCCAAACTCGTCGTACATCAGCGCGAGCTTCAGCCCGAAGGTGATCGGCTCGGCGTGGATGCCGTGGCTGCGGCCGATCATCGGCGTGTCCTTGAAGGCGCGCGCCCGGTCCGCCACGGTCGCCCGGAGCGCCGCCAAGTCTTCCAACAGGAGATCGCAAGCGCCCGTCATCTGCACGGCGAGCGTGGTGTCGAGGATGTCGGAACTCGTCAACCCCTGGTGAATCCACCGCGCCGCCGGACCGACGTAGGAAGCCACGTTCTCCAGGAACGCGATCACGTCGTGCTGCGTGCGTTTTTCGATCTCGTTGATCTCGTCGATGGAAAAACGCGCCTTCGCCCGAATGGTCTCGGCATCTTCTTTAGGAATGGCTCCAATCTCCGCGAGCGCCTCGCAAGCGAGCACCTCGATCTCTAGCCAGGTGGCAAATTTGCGTTCCTCGGACCAGAGGTCACGCATCGGCTGGCGCGAATAACGGCGGATCATGAGTCGGGCACTGAAGACGCAGGCCCCAGAAAATGCAAACGCCAGTTGGCTGCCCTCAGGCAACGCAACTGGCGCGTAGAATACGAGGAGACTAGTTGATCAGCGCGTGACGTGGGCGCGGGACATGTGCCCGTTGGCCTGCACGAGCACCCGGCCGCTTTCGAGCAGGTCCACCACAGCGGCGGTCATCTCGCGGTTGTTCTTGGAGCAGGAACTGACGGTCATGATGAGATCGCCGAGGTTCATGGTCTGGCGGTGGGCTTTGCGGTCGGGCTTCTTCATAAAATCTTGCGTACGTGTTGAGGTCAGACAGGTTTTTGGTCGACGCGTTCAAAAGCAGCCGGGATGCCAACTAGCAAAAGACACGCTGCACAGAGGGAGCAAGTCCCTCAATTTTCCGCGTAACGCCACTTACAGGCGGGCCGAACGCGACAAAACTGTCCACCCGCTGACACTACAGCGGGAACTTCTGACACTATCAGGCCGGCGTGACCTTTGTGTCTCGCGCTGTAAGCCTCAACATCAGAAAGTACAAAGCAGCCAGCACAACCACACCCAGCACGATCCAGAGAGAATGTGCCTTGATGAAGTGTTCCAACGCGACGGGGTCGTTGCCGTTGAACAGATTAGGCTCCACCCGGTAGGCGAGGTTGCCGAGGTATGCTAGGACCACGCACCACAGCCCGGCACCGAGGATCGTCATCAGCGAGAAGACGGCGAAGTTCATCCGCACGATCCCGGCGGGGATGGAAATCAGATGCCGGATCACCGGCAGCAGCCGCGCGAAGAAAACACCACCCGCCTCGTACCGCGCCAGCCACACCTCCGCCCGGGCGATCTTGTCCTCGCCGAGCAGAAAGTACCGGCCATACCGTGCCAGGAGCGGTCGCCCCACCCACAGCGACACCCAGTAGGAAGCCGCCGAGCCGAGGTACGAACCCAACGTCCCGGCCAGCACCACCCCGGCGAAAGACAGGTTTCCTTGTGCCGCCAGAAACGCCGCCGGCGGGATGACGATTTCGCTGGGTACCGGGATGATGGAACTCTCCATCGCCATGAGCACGATGATGGCCCAGTAACCGCCGTCGCGGACCCAGCCGTACCAGACTTCGATGAGATGATGCAACATGAGGATTGAAGGAATGACTGGCTGCTCGCGTCGTACCGACACGCGCCGGGAGGCTTAGCAGCGAACCGGGCCGCAGGCAACCCTCCGCGTCCCAAATCGCCACTCGCCAGCCCGCCGCCAACCCGTCAAGCTGCCCCTTTCGCCCCATCCTGCCATGTCGATCTACCGGCGCGTCTTGATCTACTACCGGCCTTTCGTCGCGCCCACGCTGCTCGCGCTGACGATCTCCTTCGTGACGATCGGGCTGAACCTGCTCAAGCCCTTGCCCTTCAAGCTCATCATCGACGACGTGCTGCCCGGCACTGCGCACGGACTCCTGCGGGCATGGCACGCGTCACCGGCGACCCAGGTGCTCGGGCTGTGCGCGTTCCTCGTGGCGGTGACGCTCCTGTCGGGTCTGCTCGGGTTGTGGGGCAACCTGATCTTCGTGCGCGTCGGCTTGCAGGCGCTGCTCAAGCTGCGCACGGACCTGTTCGCCTGGCTCCAGAACCTGCCCCTGAAGTTCCACGACGCGCGGCGCTCCAG
This sequence comes from uncultured Chthoniobacterales bacterium, assembly GCA_964250955.1. Classification (GTDB taxonomy): domain Bacteria; phylum Verrucomicrobiota; class Verrucomicrobiia; order Chthoniobacterales; family SZAS-18; genus CAHJWO01. Next base: position 9,145 of record CAXUIU010000036.1, read on the forward strand.
CGACTCGTCGTTCCGCGTCGCCTACGACTCGCAGAGCATCCAGACGATCTACAACCGCGGCTTCACGAACATCTTCAACTCCGCCGTTACCCTCCTGTCGATCTTCGTCGTCATGCTGCGGCTCGACGTGGCCTTGACGTTCCTCTCGGTCGCCGTCGTGCCCGCCATCGTGTGGGCGGTGCATCATTTTTCCTCGCGGGTCCGGCAGCAGTCCACCTCTATCCAAGAGATGGAGAGCGCCGTGCTGACCACCGTGCAGGAGGGCCTGAGTTCCATCAAGGTCGTCCACGCCTTCGGCGGTGAACAGGCCGCGGTGGACCAGTTCCGTACCCACGCGCGCGCCAGCCTCGCGGCGAACCTGCGCCTGACCATGACCAACGTCAAAAGCGCGCTGGTCATCAACACCCTTATGGCGCTGGGCACCGCCGGGTTGATCTACTTTGGCTCCCTGCACGTCCTGGCAGGTCGCATCTCGCTCGGGGACCTGTGGATGTTCATCAGCTACCTGGCGATGCTTTACGCCCCCATCGAGGCGTTGACCCAGACCGCTTGGGCGCTCGAAGGCGCGGCGGCCGGTGCGCAACGCTGCTTCGAGGTGCTCGATCACGCCGACGACGTGCAGGACGCCCCCGGCGCGCTCGTGCTGACCGGCACGCGGGGGGACATCCGGTTTGAGCGGGTGCGCTTTGCCTACGATCCCGCCGGTCCGGTGCTCGACGACGTTGATATTATCGTCCAGGCCGGGCAGCGGGTGGCGTTCGTCGGCGGGACGGGCGCGGGCAAAAGTACGCTGCTCTCTTTGGTGCCACGCTTCTACGACCCGACGGCGGGGCGCGTCCTGCTCGACGGCCGGGACCTGCGCACTGTCACCAAGAAATCTCTGCGCGCGCAGTTCAGTCTCGTGTTGCAGGACACGCTCCTTTTTTCAACCACGATCCGCGAGAACATCGCCTACGGCCGTCCGGACGCGACGGAGGCCGAGATCATCGAAGCGGCCGAACGCGCCCAGGCCGCCGAGTTCATCCGCCGCCTGCCGCAAGGTTTTAACAGCCTCGTCGGCGAGCGCGGCGGGCACCTGAGCGTCGGTCAGCGCCAACGCATCGGCATCGCACGGGCGTTCCTGAAGGACTCTCCCATCCTCCTGCTCGACGAACCCACCAGCGCGCTCGATCCCGCCACCGAGCGCGCCATCATGGACACCTTGGAACGACTCATGCACGGCCGGACGACGCTTATCATCACGCACCGGCTGACGACCGTGCACGGTCTCGACCGGATCTTCGTTTTGGAAAGTGGCCGGATCGCGGAAGCCGGTACCGGCGAGTCCCTGCTCGCCAGCGGCGGGACATACGCGAGGTTGTTCAATGCCGGTCGGTACGATCTACAACCGAGCAGCGTAGTGACAACGCGTTAGCGAAGTTCTTCTACATGAAGCGTAAAAAGATTGCCGTACTTGGTTTCATGGCGAACTGCCCCATCGCTGGAGTGATCTGGCAGCACATCCACTACGTCGTGGGGCTCCAGCGTCTCGGGCATGAGGTTTACTACGTCGAGGACACCTCCCGCATCCCTTACGATCCCGTTCAGCAAACGCCGACCGAGGATTATTCCTACGCCGCTGGCATCCTCGCACGCTTGGCGACCGAGCACGGCTTCGAGGGACGATGGGCTTTTAGCCCGCGCTACAAATCCCCGGACGAGACCGCCGGACTCTCCCGGTCTTTTCTGAACGACCTTTACCGTGACGCCGACCTCCTGCTCAACCTCTGCGGATCGCACGAACTCAACGACGACCTTCTGCGCAGCGAGCGCATCGCGTACGTGGAGAGCGACCCGGCCGTCGAGCAGATCAAGGTAGACCAGGGCCACGCCGTCACCCGGGACTTCCTCGCCCGGCACTGCGCGCGCTTCACCTTCGGCGAAAACGTCGGCCGGCCCGAGTTCCCCGTGCCCCTGCACGGCCTGACGTGGCTGCCAACCCGCCAACCGGTCGTCTGCGACTTCTGGGAACACCCGGCGGCCGAGGACGGGAAGCGTCGGCGCTTTACTTCCATCGCCAACCTTGCCACCGGCGGCAAGAAGGACATCGAGTGGCGCGGTGAGCATTACCTGTGGAGCAAGCTGCCGGAGTTCGAGCGTTTCCGGGAAGTTCCGCGCGCGTGCGGCGAGGATTTCGAGTTGGCGACCAGCTTCAAGGACAAAACGCTGGGAGAGAGTTTTCGCGCCGCCGGCTGGCAGATCGTCTCGCCGGAGGAGATCAGCGTCGACCACCGCGCGTACGTGGACTATGTGCGCGCTTCCAAGGGAGAATTCACCGTCGCCAAGGATCAGTACGTCCGACTGAACACCGGCTGGTTCAGCGACCGGAGCGCCTGTTACCTGGCCGCCGGACGGCCGGTGGTCACCCAGCAGACGGGCTTCACGCGGCTCTACGGCGGGACGGCGGGGCTCTTCGCCTTCGAAAACGCCGCCGACATCGTGCGCGCCGTCGAGCTGATCAACGCCGACTACGCTCGACACTGCCGCGCCGCCCACGACCTCGCGCGCGAGTTCTTCGAGGCGGAGACGGTGCTGCGTTCCCTGCTCGAACGCGTCGGGCTCTGAAGAAATCCCCGCGCAGACACCCGGCGGCGCACGAACCGCGGTGCGAGTCCAACGCTCCGCCTTCGTGAACATCCTGCTGCACACCATCGCCCTCGAACCCGCCCGCTGGACTCCGCAGAGAGTTTCCCGCCCGCTGGCCGAACTCCTCCCGACGATCGCCGGGGCCGGCTTCTACAAGCTGGAGATCTACGAGCCGCACCTTTCCCTCCTGCCGGACGAACCGGCCATGGTGGGACTCTTCGCCCACCATCATCTGGTGCCCTTTGTCCTCAGTTCCTACCTGGAACTCTCGCCGCACCTCAACCCAGAGTCGGCCTTCCAGGCGCAGGCCGACGAGGTGCTCGACCGCGTGGACCGCTTTGGCTTTCGCAAGGTGCGGCTGTTCCCGGGCAAGAGCCCCTCGCCCGAACAGACCGCCGCGACGGTCGGACAAATTGCCGAGCGTCTCCACGGCCTCGCGGGACAGCGTCCACACGTCGAGTTTCTGCTCGAAACTCATGACGGATCGCTCGCGGACGAACCCGCCTGCATGATGACACTCGTCGAGGCGGCCAGCGCGCCGAACGTCGGGCTCCTGTGGCAGCCGACCGTCTTTGAGCCGGCCGCGGCCTGGGCGCAGTGGGAGGCGCAACGTGAGGCCGTCCGGCACTTCCACTTGCAGAATCGCGGCGCCGACGGCCGGTTCTCCCGGCTTGGTGCAGGGGTGGTGCCCTGGGAGAGAATCCTCGCGGATGCGCGCTACGAAAAAGACGTGACTTTGGAGTTCGTGCCGAGCGGCGTTTGTCCTGCGGACAAGTTCGATCTGAGCACCAGCGTACAGGAAGCCGTGGAAGAGTTCGCCGTGATAGTCAAAATGGAGAGTTGATATGCAAAACGGAGAACATCGCCTTTGACGGGAGGGAAGATTTTTCTTTTTGAAGGGGAGGAAGTGACCCTTTGACCGTCGACCTTCTCTGAAGAATTTACCCCAGAAGCCTGGATAGATTTTCTGTGTGCCCGGACGGCTTTGGCCCGGCGTGAAAGTGGCATACAAGCTGTTCAAAGAGGGGGTACACCGGTGTTAGCCGCCGTGTTGGACGACGGCAAAACCGCTCCCATGGATCGTAAAATCCTCCTGATCGACGACAGCGCCATCCTGCGCCGGATCGCCACGAACGTGCTCGACGCGCGGGCAGGTTGCGGCGAAGTCATCACCGCGACGCGGGCGACGGAGGGCTTCGCCCGCGCGTGCGCCTCGGGCGCGGGCTTGATCCTCGTGGACTACCAGATCGCCGGGTTCCCACGGGCGGACCTTTGTCAGCGGCTGCTCGATGAGCCGCGCACCAGCCGGGTGCCCGTCGTGCTGTTGCTCGGGCCCGGGATGCAGCCACCCCCCCGCGAAACGTTGCCCGCGAACATCGTTGATTACCTGGTGAAGCCTTTTACCCCGGAACAGCTTCTCAGCACGGTGCGGAGCGTGTTCGGCAGTGTGGCCACAGAGGCGCCCGTGCGTCGGATCTCCAGTACGGTCCGGCCGCCAGTGGCGAGCCCTGCGGTGACACTGGAAGACCACCACGAGGTCGCGCTCGCCATGAGCACGGCGGCGGTGGCGCGGCGAGAGACCAACCGCTTCCCGGGGACGCGCCGACCCGTGCGAACCGCCAACTCATCGCCGGCCGCCGAGGTCCAACCCCGCAAGGCCGGCAACCGTCCCGCCGACCTTGCGTGCCTGCGCAATGCCCTGGCCGCCGCGGCGGACCGGCGGGAAAGCGGCGTCTTGCGCGTGCGGGCGGGAACGGACGCGCCGATGGAGGTTTATCTGGAAGGCGGCCAGATCGTGGTCGTTGCCACCCGCGACGCCGACCGCTACAGCGAGGAGGCCGAGAGCGTGGTGCCGCCGAAGGTCAGCCCGGCGACGCTGGAAGACGCCGTCGCCGAGCAGGTCGAGACCGGCACGCCGTTTTTTCTGGCGCTCGGCTCCTGCGGACTCCTTTCCAAGAGTGCGGCGGTGGCTCTCCTGCATCGCTTCGGCCAGCGTTATTTCGCCCGTTGCTGGGCGCGGCCGGCGGATGCGCTCAGCTTCGAATACGAGGCGCTGAACGCGCTGCCTGGTTTCGCGCTGCGGCTCGAACCCCGCTCTGGTCCGCTGGACGCCTGGCTGCTCGACGCCGCGCGCCACCTCGGGCCGGACGATCTCGCCGGGGCTGCGCGGCACGAGGGCTTCGGCGGGGTGCCTCGTCCTCACCACCGTGGGGCGGCATCCGCTGCCGAGGCGTTGCCGCTCGATGAACAGGAGCGCGAGTTCCTTCGCCTCGTCGATGGCCGGCGCAGCCTGACGGCCATCGCCGCCAGCCTCGCCGTGCCCGCTGAACACGCCTACCTCCTGCTCTACCGTTTTCGCTGCCTCGGGGTCATGGACTACCGGCCGGCGGGATCGGCGTTCGTCGTCACGCCGCGCACCAGCGTGCGGCGCGTGCTGCCGTTAGGACGCTGACGACGCTTTAGAGCCGGTTTGTCCAGGCATCCGTCGCGTACCGGTCCGCAGCGAGTTCGGTGGCCCGGGCCAGTTCGTCAGGGTCCGGAGGTTGTGCCTCGCAAGCGAGGGCGAGCGTCCCGGGCAGGAAGCGCCGCAAGACATCTGCCCAGCCTACGGTTCCCGTCGTGTTGAACCGGACGCTGCCCTGGTGCAGCAAGCCTGCGCGCGTTCGACGTTGTGCCCCGCCGGCAATCTTCTGGCCGTCGGCGAGCAGGTCGTGCAGGACCGGACGTTGGAAACAAGCGTTGACCGCCGTTTGCGGGGCGGACGGCGCTTCCTCCAACTGCGCCGCCACCCGCCATCCACCCTGCCAAAGCGCCGTCGTCACGGCCGCGTGGATCAACCGGTAAGACTCGGCGGCGCGCAGACGCGCGAAAGGCTCCGCGCGCGGCACGGCGAGGGTGTAGGTCAAGTCGTCGCCATGCTCGACGAGACCGCCTCCGGTCCATCGGCGGACCACCTCTCGGCCGTCGGCGAGGCGGTGGGCGGCGGCGGCTGGCTCGAAGTACCCGAACGAAACCGTGGGCTCCTTCCAACGGTAAAATCTCAACGACGGCCCGCGTTCGCGCGAACGGTCCAGGAGGAGTTCATCGAACGCCATGTTGACCGCGCCGGTACGTCCCTCGGGGTCGTCGATCACCCGGAGCCGCTCGAAGACAGGCTCAATCTTCGTCTGGGAGGTCACGGACGATGGCTTCGGCGGCGGCACGAGGGTCGGGTTGCGCGGTGATGGGCCGTCCGATGACGAGGTAGTCCGCGCCGGCGGCGAGCGCCTCGCGCGGGGTCATCACGCGGCGCTGGTCGTCCGCCGTTCCGGCGGCGGGACGCACGCCCGGCACAACCAGGGTTAACTCCGGTCCGAAACGCGTTCGCAACGGGCGCGCCTCGTGGGCGCTGGCGACGATCCCGCGGACACCATTGGCGTAGCCCAGCGCAGCCAGTCGGAGGACTTGTTCCTCGACGGTTCCATCGACACCCGTTTCCTTCAGGGTAGCGGCGTCGCTGCTGGTGAGCACGCTGACGCCGAGGATGAGGGTTTTCTCCCCGGCCGCGTCGGTGGCAGCCCGCAGCATAGCCGCACCGCCGGCGAGATGCACCGTGAGGAAATCCACCTCCAGCGCCGCGGCGGCGCGCACGGCTCCGGCAACCGTGTTCGGGATGTCGTGCAGCTTCAGGTCCAGAAAGATCCGCGGTGCGCCACCGGCCTCCCGCACGCGGTCGATGATCCGTGGACCGCAACGGGTGAAGAGTTCGAGCCCGACCTTGAAGAAGGACACCGTGCCAGCGAGCCGTTCGACCAGCCGCACCGCCGCCGCTTCGTCGGCCACATCGAGTGGGAGGATGATTTTGTCTTTCGCCAGGCGGGGAGTTGTCACAGGGTGCGGGTTCCGACACCATGAAATGGCTCGCCCCCGCTAAAATCAACCTTTCTTTGCGTGTGCTGGGCCGTCGTGAGGACGGTTTCCACGACATCGAGTCGCTGATGGTGCCTCTGTCGCTGGCCGATGAGGTGGAAGTCGACTGGTCGGAGGGTTCTGCCGATCCCATCACACTCTTTTGCAGCGACCCGACGCTGCCCACCGGCCCGCAAAACCTCGCGTACCGTGCGGCGGAGGTGTTCCGCGAGAAGGCCGCGCCAGACCTCGCACCGGTGCGCGTGGCCTTGACCAAACACGTCCCGCACGGGGCAGGCCTCGGCGGCGGCAGCAGCGACGCCGCGACGACCCTCCTCGCCCTCGACGCGCTCGCGGGAACCACCCTCCCGGTCGCCCGCCTCGCCGCGCTGGCGGCCGAACTCGGCTCCGACGTGCCGTTCTTCGTCTACCGGAGCGCCGCCGTTTGCCGGGGTCGCGGGGAACAGGTGGAGCCGGTGGCGTTCGGCGATGCCCTGCCACTGCTCCTGCTCAAACCCCCCTTCCCCGTACCGACCCCGTGGGCGTACCGGCGATGGCGCGACGCGCGCGCTCTGCCCGGAGTGCGCTACGACGCGCAGCTGTTCGGCTGGGGCGATCTCGTCAACGATCTCGAACGCCCCGTGTTCGAGAAGTACCTTGTGCTAGCGGAACTGAAAACCTGGCTGCTCGGCCAACCCGGGGTTCGCGGCGCGCTGATGTCGGGCTCGGGTTCGACGGTGCTGGCGGTTCTACGGTCCGCGCACGAAGACCGCGCCGGGCTGGCGGACAGGGCGTGCGAACGCTTCGGCGAACTCTGGAGCTGCGCGTGCGAAACCGTGTCCGGCGAGGTACAAGCGCCCGACCGCTCAGCCGCGTATCAAAAAGCATGATCGCTCCTCCGGCTTTCCGCCGCCTGATCCTCGCTGTAACCGTTCTGACGGCACCACTGGTTTTCACCGCGTGTACGGGCACCGATATCTCGGGCAATCCTACGGTGGCCGCCGACGCGCCTGGGCCGGCCGCGGGCTCCACCGGACCGACGGTGCCGGGCAACGTCGTACCGACCATCGGCGGCGGCGCGGGCAACGGCGGTGGCATTTCGGGCGGCGGCGCGGGCGTGGGCAACGGCCACTGAGCCCGGCCGCTTGGCACTCGGCACTGCGCATGGTACGATTCTAAGCGTCCGTTCACTGGAGGGATGGCAGAGCGGTCGAATGCGTCGGTCTTGAAAACCGAAGAGCCGCAAGGTTCCGTGGGTTCGAATCCCACTCCCTCCGCTTCC
>CAXUIU010000037.1:0-16783 GCA_964250955.1 uncultured Chthoniobacterales bacterium
CATCATCAGCGACGCCGCGTAGAATCCGCTCATCACCAACGCGTGCGCGAGCGCCTGCCCGGCGAAGGCCGACGCCGTCCAGCCCAGCACGTCGTGAAAGAGCCACTCCCCGAACGCTTGCACGTAGAACAGCGTCGGCCCGGGATGGTAGAACCCCCAGCGCGAGTACGGTCCGTAGACCTGCTCGAAACCCTTGGCCCGCAGCACCGAGAGCGAGTTGGCGGCCGTGTCCCAGACCTCGAAGTACGGCTGCCGGAAGAAAAAGTCGGCGCTGTTGGCGACGAGCCCGACGGCAATCAGGAGGGCCAAGGCCAGGGCGTGCGTGCGCTTCATGGATTCTTCACGTACGCCAGGCAGAGGGCGAAGGGCACCAACGTCAACCAGACACGCAGTTCGTAGATGAACGAGAAGAGGCCGTTGGCCAACACCATCGCCGCCAGGAGGGCCGCGACCGGCCAGGCCCGCCGCCCGAGCGAATCCCATCCCCGCCACAGCAGCACTCCCAGCGTCGCCAACCCCACCACCAGCGTCAGCGCGGGCAGCGGCCACGGGTCGCGCAGCAGGTCGAGCGTCACTCGGCCCATGAAGAACTGGCCGTCGGCGGATTCGGTGATTTCCGGCCGCGGGACGACGCCGGTCTCGCCCAGGCAGAGGGCGTTGCGAATCCAATGGGTCCACCACGTGCCCGCCAAGCCCAGCGCCACGCCGACCAGCAGGCGCGGCACGTCCACCCGACGGCCGGGAGCGGGCCAGAGCGCGTCGAGGACGAGCCACAACGCGATGAACTGCGCCGACTCGCGGTTGGCAAGTTCGACGGCAAAGAGCGCGGCGTACTGCCACAGGTTCCACCGGCCGACGACCACGGCCCACGCGAACAGGAGACCCGTCGTCAGATCTACGTAGTCCCAGAGGTAGGACCACTCCGGGTCCTGCCACGCCACGAAGGACCCGGCGTAGGCCGCCACCCAGGCCCACGCTCCCCCCGGCGCGCGGCGGAAGAGCCAACCGGCGAGCGCATTGGCGGCGTAGAGTAACGCGAAGCACCAGCCCTGGTAAACGCCCGCGCGCCCCAGGCCGGTCAGCCGCGCCGTTCCCTCCACCAGGGACGGTCCGAGCAGACGATTTTGGTACGCCTTCCAGTAAGGGTGCCCGGCGATTAAGCCAGTCGTCGCCTCGACCTCAGCGGGCAGGTTGCGCCCGCCGACGAGGTCCAGCGCACGGAACTCCAGCAGCGACAGGACTCCCACGCAGAACAGGAAAAAGACACGCGCCCTCAAAGGAAAGGACCGGAGCCTCTCGCAAAGAACGCAAAGGACGCAAAGGAAAAACGAGGGAAAGCACAGAGGCGACTTCTCTTCCCGGCAGAATCTGCTTGGAAGCTGCGGACGTATTTATCAAGTTCTCGAATCCGCCGACCGGTTCTCCCGTCAGAAGTCAACATCAACCAACCCACTGCCACCCTTTTGGACCACGCGCCCACGCTCTCGCCCTCCCGGAACGGCTCCGTCCAGCCGGGGCGACCGTGGCGCCGGCTGCTGGCGCTCTACTGGCCCGAACGCCGCCTGTTGGGGGTTTCCACCGTCCTGTGGTTCGTGCGCAGCAGTCCGTTTTGGGCCCTGCCGATCATCACGGCCAACGTGATCGAGATTGTCTCCGCGCCCGCCAACCATCCCCCGAGCCGCCTCGCGTGGAACGCCGCCGCCGGGACGGTGCTCATCCTCCAGCACCTCCTCACCCACGACTGGCACTACCGAACGCTCTCCCGGGCCGTGCGCCGCATCGAGGCCCGGCTGCGGCTCGCCGTGTGCCGCCACCTCCAACTCCTGTCGGTGTCGTACCACAAGCACACCCACAGCGGGGCGCTCCAGTCGAAGGTCATGCAGGACGTGGAAAACGTCGGCCTGACCCTGCGTGAACTCTACAGCAGCGGCCTCTACGCCCTGTGTACGCTAGCGGTCACCCTCGCGGTCGTCGCCGAACGCGCGCCGGGGTTCGTGCCCATCCTGCTCCTGACCACGCCCGCTGCCGCCGGCCTGCACTACCTCCTGCGCGAACGCCTCGGCGTGGCCAGCCACCACTTCCGGCGCGAGACCGAACTACTCGCCGCCCGGCTACGGGGGATGTTCGACATGATCCCGGTCACACGCGCCCACGCCGTCGAGGACGACGAACTCGCCCGCACCGAACACCACGTCGGCGAGGTGCAGGCCGCCGGGCTGCGCCTGGATCAGCAGTACGGCGCGGCCCACGCCGCGGCGTGGGTGGTCTTCGCGGAGTTCGGGCTGCTGGGGTTGGTCTTCACCGCGTGGCTGAGCTACCAGCAGATCCTGCCGCTGAGCCCGGGCGACGTGGTGCTCATCGGCGGGTATTTCGCGGTGTTGACGACCGTGCTCACCGGGTTTTTGAACATGCTCTCGGTCGTGGCGCGCGGCCTGGAAAGCCTGCGCAGCGTGGACGAGGTGCTCGGCTGCGACGACCTGGAGACCACCCACGGCAAGCTCCACTTCCCCGACGTGCGCGGGGCGTTCGACTTCCAGAACGTTTCCTACGCCCATCCGGGCCAGAAGCCGGGGCAGTCCGCGCTCGTGGATTTCTCCTTGCAGGTGGTCCCGGGCGAGACGCTCGGCATCGTCGGGGCTTCCGGGGCGGGCAAGAGCACGCTGTTGGGGTTGTTGCTGGGTTTTCACGTCCCGACGCAGGGCCGGCTCCTGCTCGACGGCGTGGACCTCGCGGACGCCGACCCGGCCAGCTTCCGGCGGCGCGTGGCGGTCGTCAGCCAGGAGACAATCCTCTTCGAGGGCACCGTGCGCGAGAACATCCTCCACGGCGTGCGCGACGCCAGTGAGGCGCGGCTGCACGCGGCGGTCGAGGACGCCAACGCGGCGGAGTTCATCGCCCGGCTGCCGCGTGGTCTGGATACGCCGCTGGGCGAACGCGGGGCGCGCCTGAGCGGCGGGGAACGCCAGCGCATCTCCATCGCACGGGCGATCATCCGCGCGCCGCGGGTATTGATCCTGGACGAAGCCACCAGTGCGCTCGACGTGGAGAGCGAGGCGCTTGTGCAGAGTGCGCTGGACCGGTTGATGACGGGGCGGACGACCTTCATCGTCGCGCACCGTTTGAGCAGTTTGCGGCGGGCGGAGCGTATCGCCGTCCTGCGCGGGGGGCGGTTGGTGGAGCTTGGGTCTTTGCTTGAATTGCTCAACCGGCCGGACGGGGAGTTTGCCCGGTTGCAGGCGCAGGGTTCGGTGTGGTTCGACGGACCGCCGCCCGCGCTCTTGCATGGGTTGGAGGGGTTTCATCCTCGGCCGGCGGGTCGGCCGGAAGCGGTGCCGGCGGTGGGGGATCTTTGAGGGGAACGACGAAGGCCAGAAGGAGAGAGCCTTCCTCGTCATTCCCAAATCGCCGTGGGAGTCACAGGCGAGCGGTGCCATGAACTCAACTCACTTCAAGGAAATGGCACGTTGATTCGTGAGACGAGTTTTTGACACGCTTCTGCGCCGCTGAAGCCCGTTTCTTGCCCGGAAGATTACCTCGAGCCAAACAAAGGAGGTTTTAGAAGATGCGGTGCGGATTCCATCTAGGTTTAAGCTGACCGTGATAGCGAACGGCCAAAAGCGTCTAGTCCTCTTGCCTGACACGAACCGGCTCGGCGACGAGCGAGCGATGTTCGCGGCTCGACCGGACTAACATAACCAATGCAATGACGGCGGCGACAAAGCCCGCCCCGGCCCCGATCCCAAGCGCCCAACGTGGACCGAACCGATCGGCCACCCAACCGACGATGGGTGCGCCGATGGGCGTCCCACCCAGGGCAACCGCGAGGCGCAACGCCATCACCCGCCCCCGCATGGCCGGCGCGGTCTCCAGTTGCATCAGGCTGTTGGTCGTGTTCGTGAACGTCAGGGCCGCCACGCCGATGACCACCAGCGAAGCGGCGAACCACCAGTAGCCGGGAGCCAGGGCCGCGAGCGTACAGCCGAGCCCGAAAACCGCCGCGCCGAGCGGCAGGGAACCAAACTGCGGCCGGTCCCGGCCCGCGGCAAGCAGCGCCCCGGAGATCGTGCCGATTGCCATGATGGAAGTGAGCAAACCGAAGCTCTTCGCGTCCGCATGGAAGACCCCGACGGCCATGGTGGAGATGAAGACCGGAAAGTTCAGGCCGAAGGTTCCGATCAAAAACAGCATCACCAGGATGACCCGGAGTTGCCGGCGGCTCCAAACGTAACGAGCCCCCTCCAGAAATCCGCCCGCGTGGCGCGGTGCCCTGGCGTTGGGTCGCAACTCCGCCTGGCGCAAAAAGCACAGGGAGAGCAGCACGGCGGCGAACGAGAAGCCGTTGAGCAAGAAGGCCCAGCCGGTACCCACCTTGGCGATGACCACCCCGGCGACGGCCGGGCCGATCATGCGGGCCGCGTTGAACGACGTGGAGTTGAGCGCGACGGCGTTGGGCAAGAGTTCGTCGCCCACCAGTTCCCCCACGAACGTCTGCCGGACCGGGGCGTCGAGCGCGGCGGCGCTACCGGAGAGAAAAGCAAACGCGTAGACCTCCCACAACCGAATCGCGCCCGTGAGGGTCAGCACGCCCAGCGCGAGCGCGAGGGTGCCCAGAGCAGCCTGAGTCGTCATCAGCAACTTGCGCTGGTTGAAACGGTCCGCGGCCCACCCCGTCCACGGCAGCAGCAGGAGCTGCGGCGCAAATTGCAGGCCCATGACGACCCCAACGGCGGAGGCGTCGTGGTGCGTCAACTGCGTGAGCACGAGCCAGTCTTGCGCCACGCGTTGCATCCACGTGCCGACGTTGGACACCAGCGCACCCGCGCTCCACACCCGGTAGTTGAAACTGCCCAGAGCGCGAAAGGCGTTTGACGTGAGACGCTTCACGAGCGCCCCGGAGCGTTGCCGCCGTGGAATTTGCCGAAGTGCCGCGCCAGCAGGAGACTGATCACGAGCGCACCCAACCCGCAGACCGCCACATCGCGTGTCGAGCGCAGATCGAAGTCGCCCACCCGTACCACTAACCCGTAACCGACGGCGACGTTGAAGAATCCCCACAGTACGTTCACGGTTGGGGAGGAAAGACCTTGTCCCGGCGGTTTGGCGAAAGGGCTTTGGAACGGTCGTCCCATCACGCCACTGACCAGGTGCGGGACGGCATTCGCCAGGAAAGCGCCACCGAAGAAGTAGGAAACGAGGATGAGCCAGTGCATGTTTTAGTCCCTTGCTTCAAGCAGGTGGATGACGTTGCTGGTTGAGCCCGTTTCTCCGAGTCGGGGAAAGACGTGGGCGAGAGTGTGGGCGTGGGCTTCGGGACGCAAGTCCGTCATGGCGTCGGTGGCCAGCGTCACGTTGAATCCCAGTTCGTACGCCTGACGCGCGGTGGCTTCCACCCCGGTCCCGGTGGCCACCCCGGTGATGACCACCTGTGTGACGTTCCGGGTTCTGAGTTGCGCTTCCAGGTCCGTGTGGGCGAAGGCTCCCCACGTCCGTTTCGTCACGGTGAGGTCACCGGGCTGCCGACCCAGCTCGGGCAACAAATCGGCAAAGTCGTCGGACACCTTGGCGTGACGCGGTGGCTGCTCGGTGCGTCCTGGCGCCCGGCCGGTGACGTTCACCAAGACCACCGGAAGCTGACGCTCACGGAAGGCAGCGAGCAGGATGCAGGTGCGTTCGAGAACGTCGGTGAACGGATGAGCAAAAGGCGCGTTGAGCACGCCTTTCTGCAGATCGACGACGATTAGGGCGGTGTTGGGATCTAGGGTGGTGAGAGGCATGTGAGCGTTTTCTCCGGTTTGGGAAGGGGCAGGGATGGGTGGCCGGGAGGGCTTCAGTCCTCCATGAGCCGGGTGAGCAGGGTGAGAGCAGTGGCGAGCGTCTCCTGGTCCCGGGCGGAGAGCTTTTCCTGGATGCGGGCGGCCAGCCAATCTTGCCTTGCCGCCCGGCCTTCCTTGAGAAGCTTCCGGCAGGTGCTGGTCAGCGACATGAGCGTCTGTCGACCGTCGCTAGGATCGGGTGCGCCGCGGACCAGCTTTGCCTCTTGCAGAGAGGCGACGAGGGTACCAATCGATTGTGGGAGCATTCCCTCGGCACGGGCGAGGTCCGACACGGTGGTGGCACCTTCCTTCTCCAAGCGCAGAACCACGGAAACCTGCGAGGGCGTCAACTCGTGCCGCCTGCCGTGCTCACGTAGGTGGCGTTTGGCCTTGCCGAGGATCATCCTGAACTGCTCCGCCAACCTGGAAGCGCGTTCGGCGGCAGGAGAGCGTCCAGGATTTTCCACGGCGGTAACTTGCCATCTATACAGTTTATCTGTCAAGTTTACCTGGATGAAATGAACGCCTAGAACGGTGAGCCCCTGGAAGGCGCGTCACGCCGCGCGGAAGTTTGCTGATCATGATGCGCAACGCCGGCTCAAATCACCGGCCACTTGGCCGGTGGCGAACGTTAAAGTCGGCGCTACCATAAATCGCCTCAGTCCGAGGCGACCCTTGCCTATGTGTCAAACACCGGCGAGCGAAGTGGTGATCCTGCCAACCACAATACGGACCACCACGACTTCCATTCCAAGCGTGTTGGTTGAGCTTCAACGCAAATTCTTACCGAAGCAAAGTGTCAAAAAATGGTAGTTTCACGGGATGGTTTTCGCTGAACAGTCAGCGTGGATGTTGACGCAACGATGGTCTGGGGCGCGGTGCATCATGGCGGCATGCACAGCCGCTCGCTTCATCCGCTTGATCCTCTCACCTGGCCATCACCGACATGGCGAAGGCGCGTGAGTGCGCGCGGCCGTACGCCACGCGCTGGCTCAGCGAGAAGTTCCACAAAGTGTTGAAGACCGGCTTAGGTGCCCGATAAGCTCCCGCTGGAGACCGGCGCGCGGCTCAGGGTGACGGTGGCCTTGATTGAGCGTGGTGGCCGTGCGCCCGCTCGCCTTCAAGGAACAGGCGCGCGTCCATCCACAAGCACCGGCCGAGAAGAGCGGCTTTGACCCGCAGCAACTGCGTGTCCTCGCCGCTGCCACCAGGCGGCTGACGACTACCAGCGAGGTGATCTTGGCGGTAGGTCGCTTGGGCAGGCACATGAACCGCAGGGGAGACGGGCTGCCGGGCTGGCAAACGCTGTGGCGAGGCATGGGCCCGGCTTGGCGATGCTCGTTGAAGGCTACCGGCTAGGACGCAACCATTTTGAGAAATGACAAGAAGCCTTCGCCCCATAGTTTCTGGCCTTTGTCATTCGTCGTTCCCAAAAGTCGAGCAGACCGGGCGAGTTTTTGGGCTCCGGACGGTTCTTGCGCTACACTCTTGCTTATGCTCACCTTGGTTCTCTCCCGAGCACGGAGCATCCGCTGCCCGCCGTCCTCTCGCTGATCGGTAATACGCCGCTCGTTGAAGTCATCCGCCTGGACACCGGCGTCTGCCGGCTCTTCGTCAAACTCGAAAACCAGAACCCCACCGGCTCCATCAAGGACCGCGTCGCCCTCGCCATGATCGAGGCCGCCGAACGCGACGGCCGGCTGCGGCCCGGCGGCCCGGTGGTCGGAGGCCACCGTGGGGAATACAGGCATTGATCTGGCGCTCGTCGCGGCGGCCAAAGGTTACCACGCGCTGCTCGTCATCCCCGACAAGATGAGCCAGAAGAAAATCTCCCACGTCCGCGTGCTCGTCGCGGCGGTGCGGCTGACGCGCTCCGACGTGGGCCGCGGCCACCCGGAGTATTAGCACGAACTAGCACGCCATCAGATGCAAGGCGGCTTCGGTGGGATGATCACGCTGACGCTCGACACCGACCTCGCCGGCGCGCGGCGGTTCCTGGAGAACACGCACCTCTTTGCGCTCGCGGAAAGCCTCGGTGGTGTGGAGAGCCTGATCGAACATCCCGCGTTGATGACCCACGGCAGCATCCCGCCCGACCAGCGCGCGGCGTTGGGCATCAGCGACGCGCTGGTGCGTTTGTCAGTGGGCGTGGAGGACGTGGAAGACCTCCGCGCTGACCTCGCGCACGCGCTGGCGCAAATCTGAGTACAACCCGCGACCGGGTCACGCCTTGATCCGGTCGCGCAACCCGCCGAAGACCAAGCCTTGCGCCGCCGGCAGCGCGAGGAAATCGTGCGGGAACCCCAGGGGCACCGCGCTCGCCTGATCGAGCCGGGCGAGGTGCTGCGGGGAAAGTGTCAAGTTCACGCTGGCGAGGTTGTCCTCGACCTGCTGGACCTTCCGCGCGCCGATGATCGGGATCGTCGGCACGGGCCGGGCACGCAGCCACGCCAGGGCGACCTGCGAAGCGGATACGCCGAGTTCCTTGCCGACCGCGAGCACCTCGCGCACCGTGGCGTCTTCGGAGCCGTCCAGCGTGCGGAACGTCTTCATCATTTCGCTGTGCATCCGTGCGCCTTCGGCCTCGGATTGTTTGGTGTTTTCCGGCAGGTACTTGCCGGTCAGTTGACCGCTGCGCAGTGGTCCCCAGGCGAGGATCGTCATTTGTTGATCCGCGGCCATGGGTAGGAGTTCGCGCTCCACCGTGCGTTCGAGCAGGCTGTACTCGATCTGGAGGCCGACGTAGCGCGTCCAGCCGCGGAGTTCGGCGAGGGTGTTGCTCTTGGCGACGACCCAGGCAGGCGCGTCGGAGATGCCGACGTAGAGCACCTTGCCCGCGCGCACGAGGTCGTCGAAGGCGCGCATCACCTCTTCGACCGGGGTGAGGCCGTCCCAGATGTGCTGCCAGTAGAGGTCGAGGTAGTCGGTGCCGAGCCGCTTCAGGCTCGCCTCGACGGATTGCACCATGCTCTTGCGCTGGTTACCGCCCGCGTTGGCGTCGGTGCCCGGCTTGCCCGCGAGGACGCTGGCGGCGTTGGTGTACTTCGTGGCGATGACGACCTCCTCGCGGTGGCCTTTGACGAATTCACCGACGAGAGTTTCGCTGGAGCCGTTCGTGTAGACGTTGGCCGTGTCGAGGAAGTTGCCGCCCGCCGCCCGGTAGGTGTCGTAAATTTTGCGCGCCTCGTCCTTCGACGAGCCCCAGCCCCAGTCCTCGCCGAAGGTCATGGTGCCCAGGCACAGGTCGGACACGCGCAGGCCGCTGCGGCCCAGCAGTTGGTAGTTCATGGAAACGTTGCTCATGCGAGGAGCCTCGCACCCGCCACCCGCCACCGGGTAGACCATTGCTGCCAAATTCTTGCCCGATCCGACCAGGGCGGTTGACCCGGCGGCCGGACGGCGGGAGATTTGCCCCACCCGGACATGAGCGAACTGAGCACCCTCATCGCACGCCACTGCCACCGCGAACTCACGCCCACCGCCATTCCGGGACTGACCCTCTCGCGGGTGGATACGCCCACCGCGTTGTCGCCGGCCATGTACTACCCGCTGCTGTGCGTCATCGCCCGTGGGCGCAAGCGCATCTTCCTCGGGGAGGAAGAGTTTTTCTACGATCCCGACTGCTACCTGGTCGCCTCGCTCGAACTGCCGATCAGCGGCCAGGTGCTCGAAGCGCCCTGCCTGGGTATCACCCTCGCGCTGGAACCCGCCAAGCTCGCCACCCTGTTGTTGGAACTCCCCGCCACGGCGGAAGCGAACGCTGCTCCCAAAGCCGTCGCGGTCAATCCGCTGGAGGACGACTTGCGCGATCCGCTCCTGCGCCTCCTGCGGCTGCTCGACTGTCCGGCAGACATCCCGGTGCTCGCCGCCAGCATCGAACGCGAGATCCTCTACCGTTTGTTGCGCGGTCCGCGCGGCGCGCTGTTGCGGCAGATGGCGCTGCCCGGCAGCCGGCTCTCGCAGATCAACCGGGCCATTCGCCTGCTGCGCGAGCGTTACCAGGAAAAAATCCCCGTCGGCGAACTCGCCCGCGCCGCCGGCATGAGCGCCACGTCGCTGCACCGGCACTTCCGCGCGGTGACGGCGATGAGCCCGCTCCAGTTCCAGAAGCGCGTGCGGTTGCAGGAAGCCCGCCGGCGGCTGCTCACGCAGGACCTGGACGCCAGCCGCGTGAGCTTCGACGTGGGGTACGAGAGCGCGTCGCAGTTCAGCCGCGAGTACCGGCGGCTCTACGGTCAGCCGCCGGCACGCGACGCGGCCCGGGCGCGCGCCGATTTGACAGCAGCCCACCGCTAGGCCGGAGCGTACCTCCTTGCATGAAGTTGCGCCGGGCATCCGTTCTCCTCGCCGTGTTACTCGCGCTGCTGGCGTCGCCCCTGTGGGCGGCACCGGACACCGGGGCGCTCTCCGTCGATGAGCTGATGGGCCTAGCCCTCGAACGCGACGAGGCCGCTCGCACGGCACGCGCCGGCTGGCGGCACGATGAGGAAAAGACCACCGAGCACCTCGACGAGCACGGTCAGGCGCTGGGCTCCGAGGTGACTACCCGTCAAGGGGTTGCCTCCGACGAGAAGCCAGCAGCGACCGGTTCGACGGACGCCGGCAACCACAAGGACGGAGACTTCAGCGTTGCCTTGGACCTGCGCCGGTTGGTTGGCCGTTTCGACCTCGAACGCGAGGCCGACGCGCCGTCCGCCGACGGGGAACGCTGCTTCGTCGTCGCCTTCCGGCCGCGCGCGGACCTCCCGCCGCCCGCCACCCGCGAGGACAAGGTCATCAACGGGCTCTCGGGCCGCTTCTGGCTGGCGCAGCGCGACCTGAGCATCGTGCAGAGCGAGGGCGAACTCCGCCAGCCGGTGGCCGTAGCGTGGGTGGCCTCGGTTTATCGGCTGAACTTCCATTACCACGGGCGGCGGCTGGGTGGCCGGGCGGGGGTCGTGGTGCCGGCGAGCTTCGCCTTGGATCTGGGGGTGACGGCACCCTTCTACCATTCGCGGCAGCGGCAGAGTACGACCATGACCAACTACCAGACCGCACCGTAGCCGGACGGACGCTAGAAGCGCGCCGTCAACTGCGTGGCCACCGTGCTGCCGCGGCCGTAGAGGGGCGCGTCGCCCTGGAAACTATATTGCAGCTTGAGCTGCAAGTGCTCCGTGAACCGGTAGGCCGCCGCCGCGTCGACCCGCCAGGTGTCCGGCGTCCGGGGCGCGCCGTCGATGGCGGTGGAAATCTGCTGGTTCCAACGGAGCGCGCCGAAAAGCTGCGGCGTGAACTTGTACCGGGCCTCCAGGTAGTAGGACAGCGTGTCGAGGTGACCCACGCGCGGCACCTCGAAGTGGCTCTCGAACGTCTCCGCCCACACCTGCCAACGCCCGGCGGCGTAGCTGGCCTCTTGCCCGAGCATGTATTGCCGGTAGTCGTCGTACCCGCGCCGATCCGGCAGCAGCGGCCCCGCTTCCGGCCGCAGGTAGACACCGTCCACCGCCGACACGCCGACCGTCCACGCGGGGTTGAGGTGCAGCGCGAACCGGCCGTCCACCGCGGGCTGGCTGAAGCCGATCTCCGTTGCGCGCCACGATTCCGGCCGGGAAGCCGTTGGGACGTTCTTGACCTCGGCGGCATACTCGAAAAGGCTCGCGTGGCCGAAAAGCGTCAACCCCGTCGCGTAGGCCGGTCCCCAGATGACGGGTAGATCCTCGTTCTTGTCACCGGTTGTCACCCGGCCGAAAGCTTGGCGCGAGGTGGGCGGCTCGGTGTCCGAGACTGGCGTGAGATTCTCGTAGGGCAGGGGCGCGTTGATAAATGGGTTGTCCCAAGAGAGGTGCCGCGCCGTCCAAGTGCCGACGACCGTGGCGGACGCACCGAACTGGAAGCTCAGCCGGCCGTCGTTCCAGGGGGTGTAGCGCAGGGCGTACTCGTCCAGGTCGAAACGCGGGCCGTGGTCGCCCCCGTCGAATCCGCGGTCCAGCCGCGCCTGCGCGAAGAAGTAGACCGACGGGCCGAACTGCGCATCGAGGAAGAGCGTCAGCCGTGGGTTGAAGAACCCTCGGTCGTCCGTGTCGATCAACCCGGGCGCGGGGTGCTCGAAGTAGTACCCCTCCAGGTCCACGAGCCCGCTCAAGCGCGCCCGCACACGGCCGTCGTACGCCGAGACGCTCAGGGCGTCGTCCAGGCGGTCAAGGAAGTCTTGTCCATGGGCGGCGGTCACCGCGAGCAGTCCCAGGCAGAGAAGCGCAAGGGTTTTCAAGCTGGGAGCGGTATAACGTGTTCCCCCGGCAATGTGCAAGGAACTGGGCACTCCGGTCGGCGACGCGCGTGGAAGAACCATTCAAACGCTGCGTGGACGCGTTGCGAATCACGCCTCCACCCACCGCTGGGAACGCTCCACGGCGCGTTTCCAGCCGGCGAGGCGGCCGGCGCGTTCGTCGGCGCTGATCGCGGGCTCGAAGGTGCGGTCGGCTCGCCACTGCCGGGTAATCTCGTCGGTGCTGTCCCAGTACCCGACCGCCAGGCCCGCGAGGTACGCGGCGCCGAGCGCGGTGGTCTCCGTGACGGTCGGGCGCACCACGGGCACGCCGATCACGTCGGCCTGGATCTGCATGAGCAGATTGTTGCGGCACGCGCCGCCGTCCACGCGCAGTTCGGAGAGCGTCAAGCCGGAGTCGCGTCCCATGGCTTCGAGGAGTTCGGCGCTCTGGTAGGCGACCGATTCCAACGCCGCCCGCGTGATGTGCGCGGCGCTCGTGCCGCGCGAGAGGCCGACCATCGTGCCGCGCGCATACGGGTCCCAGTACGGCGCGCCCAGGCCCACGAACGCCGGCACCAGGAACACGCCCGCGCTGTCCGGCACGCTGGCGGCGAGAGTCTCGCTCTCCTCCGCCGTCCGGAAGAACCGCAGCCCGTCGCGCAGCCACTGGATCACCGCGCCGCCCACGAACACGCTGCCCTCGAACGCGTAGTCCACCTGGTCGCCGACCTGCCACGCGACCGTGGTGAGCAGTTGGTGACACGAGGGCAGCGGGTCGCGGCCCAGGTTCATCAGCAGGAAACAACCCGTGCCGTAGGTGTTCTTCGCCATGCCGCGCGTCAGCGCCGCCTGGCCGAAGGTCGCCGCGTGCTGGTCGCCCGCGATGCCTGCAATCGGGATGGCGTGACCGAAGGTCGCTTCGTCCGTGTGACCGTAGACTTCCGAGGACGAACGCACCTCCGGGAGCAGGGAACGCGGGATGTCCAGCAGGGCAAGGAGTTCGTCGTCCCAGGCGAGGGTGTGGATATTGAAGAGCAGCGTGCGCGCGGCGTTGGTCACGTCGGTGGCGTGGACCTGGCCCCCGGTCAGCTTCCACAGAAGCCACGTGTCCACGGTGCCGAAGGCGAGTTCGCCCCGGTCCGCCGCCGCCCGCGCGCCGGGTACGCCTTCAAGCAGCCAGCGGATCTTCGTACCGCTGAAGTACGCGTCGAGGACGAGGCCCGTCTTCTGTTGGAACGTCTCGCCGTGGCCCGCGGCGCGCAGCCGGTCGCACATCCCTGCCGTGCGCCGGTCCTGCCAGACAATCGCGTGGTGGATGGGCTGACCCGTGCGGCGGTTCCAAATTATTGTGGTCTCGCGCTGGTTAGTGATGCCGATGGCGGCGACCTCGCCCGGGCGCACGCCCAGCCGCGTGAGGGCCTCCGTGGCGACGCCGACCTGGCTGGACCAGATTTCGTTCGCGTCGTGCTCGACCCAACCCGGCTGTGGAAAAATCTGCGCGAACTCGCGCTGCGCCACCGAGAGCGGGTTGCCCCCGCGGTCGAAGACGATGGCGCGTGAACTGGTCGTCCCTTGGTCCAGGGCGAGGATGTACGAGGGCATGGTGAGAGGGGGGATGAATGACTTCCTAGATTTGTTTGCTTCTATTTCTGACGCAAGGGGTCTACGCTGCGAAAAACCAAGGTTTTCGCCGAATCCCCCTTTCGATGAAATCCAAAGACCAGAGTAGCCTCGCCGTGAAGGTGGCCCGCCTGTATTTTTACCAGGGCCTGAACACCGAGACGATTGCCAGCGAACTCAAGCTGTCACGCTCCGCCGTGTCGCGGCTGCTGAGCTTCGCGCGTCAGAGCGGCCTCGTGGAAATCCGCGTCCACGACCCCCGCCACCAACCGCAGGAACTCGAACAGGCCATCCGCGAACGCTTCGGACTCAAGAAGGTCAGCGTCGTCAGCGTGCCGCCCAACGCCCGCGAGGAAGAGTGGCTCAAGCGCGTGGCAAATTTCACCGCCAGCCATCTCAACAACCTCATCCACTCGGACCAGACCGTTGGCGTCGCCTGGGGCAGCACGCTCGACGCCATCTCGCGCGCGCTGACGCCCAAGCACTGTGCGCGCGTCAACATCGTGCAGCTCACCGGCTCCAGTTCCACGGAGGCGGTCAACAACTACTACACGAGCGAGATTTATACTCGCTTCGCCGAGAACTACGGCGCGCACGCGTACCTGTTCCCGGTGCCGGCGTTCTTCGACTATCCCGAGACCAAGCGGGCGATGTGGCGGGAGCGTTCGATCCAGGAGGTCGTCGGGCGGATGCGCAAGGCCGATCTCCTGGTGTACAGCGTGGGCGTCCACGACTCCCGCTCGCCGAGCTACATCTACATGGCCGGGTATCTAAATCCGAAGGATTTCCGCGAGTTCGACCAGGAAAAGGTCGTCGGGAACATCGCCACGATGTTTTACCGGGCGGACGGGAGCTTCGAGGGGATCCCGCTCAACGAACGGGCGAGCGGGCCGGGCCTGTCGTTGATCCGGCGGGCGCGGCATGCGCTGTGCGTGGTGTCGGGGTTGGGGAAGGTCAACGCGTTGCGCGGGGCGCTCTTGGGCAAGCTGATGACGGAGTTGATCGTGGACGAACCGACTGCGCACGCGCTGATGCGGGAGTGAGGCCGCCTCATCCGACGGCCAGCGCCGACGTAGCCGGGGCGTAACGCCGGATCATGCGCGTGCAAAACTCCGCGTATTCCTCCGCCACCTGCGGCGCGCTGGTGTGGTGCGGAGCGATGCCGCGGTGTTCCGGCGTGAAGCAGAAAGTCACTGTCACGTTGAACTCCTCCAGCGCCGCCATCTGCCGGTCGAACCAAGCCTCCCACCCGGGTCGGAAGCTATCCGCCCAGCTCAAGCCCGTGCGTAGGTACTTCACTCCCAGCCGCCGCAACCAGCCGACGGCGTCGTCCAGACGGTGGTCCTCGAAGTGGAACCATTGGCAGATCCCGAGGTCCGGCGTGAACTCGGAGAAATGCTTGAGCGCGAGCTTGGGCGTGCCGTCCTCGCGCAGGATGCCCATGTAGAAGTGCCGGTAGTACGAACTCCCCTCCGCTTCGCGGTGCCGCGTCGTCGCAGGCCACGCGCGCGGCAGATCATAGAGCGAATACCAGTGGATGCGGTCCACCCGGCCGCGTAGCAGTTCCGCCGTGCGCCGCAGCCCGAACTCCTGCACCTCCTCCGCCCCGAACGTGGACACTCCCACCTCGCTAATCCACAACGGCAGGTCCGTCACCGCCTGGATTTCTGCTAACCGCTCGGGCCAGTCGTTGATCTGCCAATGGTTCCAGTCCAACGGGAAGCCGTGGAGCGCCACTACGTCGAGTGCGTCGAGCGCGCCGTGGCTCTCCATCAGTTGCACCCACCGCGGGTCGATGGGCGACATGCCGCCGAGCACGCGCAGGAGCGCCGGGTTTTCGGCCCGCACCGCCTCCGCCGCTCCCTTCACCATCGCGCCGAACCGGCTCCAGTCTGGGTCAATCTCCTGGTCCCAATGCGACTTGTTGTTGGGCTCGTTCCAGAACATCACGGAATCAATCATGGCAGCGGATACCGGGGGGCGTCGGGGTTGATCTGGCAGAGGTAAACTTCTTCTTCGGGGTGGCTGAGGATACTGAAACCGGCACTGCGCAGCATGGCTTCGGCGCAGGCGCGGTTAGGCGCCCACCAGTTGGTCGGGTCGCCCGAGTAGCGTTGCTCGATGAAGTGCATCACGGGATAATCTGGCCGGTCGAACATGGACGGCGTGCCCGCCTTGCGTGCGAAGGGTAGTCCCACCTCGAATGGTTCGTCGTCCGGCGGCAGGAGCGGTGCGTCCACGTTGCCGCGCTGCATGGTCTGGAACAACAGCAGGTCCCGGGTGACGTGCTCGCGCAGCAGGTCTAGCGCAAGCAGCGGGTGACGTAGGTGGTAGAGCACGCCCATGAAGATCACCAGATCGAACTTCTCGCCCAGGCTGGCCACGTCGTACACGGACAGTGTGCGGTACTCGATGTCCAAGCCAAGCGTTACGGCGGCGAAGCGCGCCTGTGCCAAGTAGTGTTCGTCCAGATCGACGCCGAGTACCCGCGCGGCACCGCGCCGCTTCATCTCGATGGAATAGAAGCCTGCGTTGCAGCCAATATCCAAGACAGTCTTGCCGGTGAGGTCGCGCGGGACAGCGTCGGTGAAGCGCGCCCACTTGACGCCCGGATAGTCGCCCAGGAAATGTTCCGGCGCAGTCCAGACGCCGTGCAGGTTCATGTTCTGGAACCACGGACCGAGGGCGTCGATGCCGCGGCGGAGTTCCTGCGCGTCGCTCATACCCGGTGGCGGGAACGCTTCGGCTTCGCGGAGGAAGCGGGTGCAACTTCTTCCAAGTCTTCCGACGGCACGACGGCCGGCACCGCCGGGATGACGGCCTCGCCCGCGCCGGCGATGAAGAGTTCTGTTTGCCTATGTGCCTCGTCGTCGGTGTACTGCTGCGGGGGCGACTTCATGAAGTAGCTCGACGGCGCGGCCAGCGCCCCGCCGATCTTGCGGTCCAAGGCGAGCCGGGCGCAACGCACGGCGTCGATGACGACCCCGGCCGAGTTGGGCGAGTCCCAGACTTCCAGCTTCAGCTCGCAGTTGAGCGGCATGCCGCCAAAGGTCGTGCCTTCCATGCGGATGTAGCACCACTTGCGGTCCGTTAGCCAAGGCAC
>CAXUIU010000038.1:0-16695 GCA_964250955.1 uncultured Chthoniobacterales bacterium
CGGCAGGATAAGACCAATGACCTCGGCTACTCGACCAAGGCTCGTGGATGGTGCTTCGCGTTCGTGCCGTTCTTTGGCGTGTTCCTGACGTTCGCGGCGATCCACTGGGTGATGAGCATTTCCTATCACTGGTATTCGACCATGTGGGGGGTGTACATCTTCGCCGGATCGGCGTGGAGTTCGATGGCGACACTCATTATCGTGAGCTTCCTCTTGCGGCGCGCGGGCTACCTGGAAGGCGTCGTCAGCACGCAGCACTTCCACATCATGGGCAAGCTCTTGCTGGCCTTCACGGTGTTCTGGGCGTACATCGCCTTCAGTCAGTTCTTCCTGATCTGGTACGCCAACATCCCGGAGGAAACCGAGTTCTTCGTGGTGCGTAACACCGAGAGCTGGAATACCTGGGCCATCGGATTTCAGGTGATCGGTCACTTCTTCGTGACGTTTGCGCTGCTGTGTTCGCGCCCATCTAAGACCAACCCGCGCTTCCTGGTCGGCGTGGCGGTGTGGGTGCTCGTCATGCACGCGGCGGATTGGTACATCATCGTCAACCCGTTCGTGCACGAGAAGGGCGTCCGGCCTGTGACGATGATCGTCGACCTCGCAGCGCTTGTGACGATCGGTTGTCCGTTGGTACTCGTGTTCCTGCGCACGCTCGGCCGGCACCCGCTGGTGGCTCGCCACGACGCCCGCATGCCCGAATCGCTGCGCCTCACGAACTAACCGCCTCTTCTTTCGTCCATGGCTACCACCACCGCACCGCAAGTTGTCAATGAACCCCCGCCGGTTCGCCCCGAGGGGCCGCGCTGGCACTCGGGCAAGGCGTTCTTCTGGGGGATTGTGTTTATCCTCGCCGCCGGGTTCCTGGCGTGGCTGTTGATCGGGTACTTCGGCACCGACAGCTTCGAGGACCTCGACCAGAAGCGTGTCAAGGAGCGCCAGGAGATCCTCAAGAAGCGCATCGACGAAGACTGGAAGCTGCTCAACGATCCGCCGTCCTACATGGACAAGGACAAAGGCAAGATCCGTGTACCGCTCGGCGATGCGATGCACTTGGCGATGACCAACCTCCAGCAGAGCAAGCCGCGCGCGGCGTACCCGGCAACGGGGGACCACGCTCCGCAGCCCGCCGCTGCGCCCGTTTCGCCCGACAAGGGTGCCGCTTCGCCCAAAAACGGCAACATCAATCCGTCGGCCTCTAATCCGACCTTGAACCAAGCGTCGCCCGCGCCTGCCGCGCAACAAGCCCCCACGCCTGTGGCTCCCGCGCAGGCTGCGACTCCGCCGCCGGCCAACGGCCCAGGCACCCCCGGCGCTGCCGCGACCCCGCAAGTCGGCACCGCCGCCACCGGCACACCGGCTCCGACGCCCGCATCGAGCAACAACGCACTTAACCCTGGTCCCGCGCCCGGCCCCGGTGCGCAGGCGCAGCCCTCGCCCAAACCGCCGGAGAACGCCGAAACCAGCGGCGCAAGCCCGACGCCTTCCGGCGCGCAGCCGCAGCCGGCGACGGGACATACCCCGCGGCCGGACTCGCCGACCGAGAACCAGAAGGACCCGGGTGCAACGCCCGGCGGCACGCCTTCCTGACCGCATTTCGCCTATCCTATGGACCCCGCGAGTTCTGAACCCACCTCCGCTGGCCCTTTGACGGCCACCGCCAAACCTGACCCGAAAACGGGCAGCAGCGGTTTTTCGTCCGACATGGCGGCGCTGGCGCGCGAGATCGATGCGTCCGTGCAGTTGCCGACGATGCTGTTCTTCCTGTCATCGATCTCGTGGCTGCTCATTGGTTCTGCGCTGGCGTCGGTTGCCTCGCTGAAAATGAGCTTACCTAACTTCCTTGCCGACGTGTCATGGCTGACCTTCGGCCGCGTGCATCCGGCGGGGACGAATGCGATGCTCTACGGGTGGGAGTTTTCCCTTGGCATCGGCCTCGGGCTCTGGCTGCTGGCGCGACTCGGACGCGCACCGTTGCGCCATGGCGGGGTGCTGACGGCGGCGTGGGCGTTGTGGAATCTGGGCGTGACGCTCGGCGTCGTGTCCATCCTCTACGGACACGGCACGTCGTACCCGGGGTTGGAGTTCCCACGCTACGTGTCGCCGATCCTGTTCACGGCGTTCGTGTTCATCGCCATCTGGGCGTTGATGCTCTTTCGCGAGCGGCACGACAAGTCGGCTTATGTCTCGCAGTGGTACGCGCTGGCGGCGTTCCTGTGGTTCCCCTGGATTTACGGGACGGCGAACATGATCGTGTTCTTCCTGCCCACCCAGGCCGCCGCGCAGGCCATCGTCGGGGCGTGGTACACGCACCAAGTCGTTAACGCGGTGCTCGTGCCGCTGGCGCTGGCGGGTGCTTACTACATGGTGCCGAAGGCGACGGGCGAGCCGGTCTACCGTTATCGCTGGGCGCGAATCGGATTCTGGACGTGGCTGCTGTTCTCGGGTTGGAGCGGGGCGTACAGCCTGATCGGCGGACCGGTGCCGGCTTGGATTTTGAGCGTATCCATCGCGGCCACGGTGCTCTCGCTGCTGCCGCTGACGGCCATCATAACAAACCTGCTCGGCTCGACCCGCAAGAACAAAGCGACATCGCGCCACAGTCCGAGCTTCCGGTTCGTGTCGGTGGCGACGGTATGTTTCCTCGTGGCGGTGCTCTTCCAAGTATTGACGGCCTTCCGCAGTGTCAACGAGGTCACGCACTTCACCCTGTTGACGGCCGCGGGGGCGCAACTGCTGACCTACGGGTTCGTTGGTTTTGTGTTCTTTGGGGCGACGTACTACATGGTGCCGCGCCTGCTCAACACCGAATGGGAATCACCCGCGCTCATCCGCGCACATTTCTGGCTGGCAATGGTTGGTCTTGGCCTCGCCGTGACAGGTTTCGGCATTGGAGGGCTCGTACAGGGCTTCGGCCTGGACGATCCGAAGATCCCGGCGAGTGTGATCCTGAGCTTCGTTAAACCCTTCCTCGCCGCGCAGTGGGTAGCCATCCTAATCCTGACCGCTGGCCACATCTGCTTGGCGGCATCGTTTATCCTGGTGCTCCTGCGTGTCGTGTGGACGAACCCTGACGTGCAACGCACCGCGCTCTTGCTGCCGCGGCTGGGTGCCGCCCGTGCATCTGCCGCACCCGCCGCCAGTCCTGCGCCCGCCACAGCTGCTGCCGCTTCCGTTCCATGAAGAGATCGACCTCCATTTACCTCGGCTTGCTGGCGCTGTTCCTGGCGTCGTGGGTCGTTATGGTGTTGGTGCCTTACGTACAGGCTGGCCGCCTGTCGCCCGAGGTAGACCCAGACACCAAGGACCAATCGCCGACCGCCTACAGCGGCTTGGCCGAACAGGGTAGGCAGGTGTACGCCGCCAACGGTTGCGTGTATTGTCACAGCCAACAGGTGCGTTCGCGAGCGGATAGTGCCGATATCGACCGCGAGTATGGCCCGCGCCGTACGGTGGCGCGTGATTACGTACGCGACCGTGCCGCGTACCTGGGCGATTCCCGGATGGGGCCGGACCTCGCTAACGTCGGCTTGCGCCACGACAAGGCCGATTGGTACTACGCCCACGAGTATTCGCCGCAGTCCGTGTCGCCCGGCAGCAACTGTGCGCCGGTGCGCTTTCTCTTCGAGAAACGCGACATTGCCAAAGGTCAGCCGTCCACGGAAGCCATTGACCCGAAGACCATCGCCATGGACATGCCGGCCCCGGGGGAGGAAGTCCTACCGCGTCATGATGCCAAGGCGCTCGCGGCATACCTGCTCTCGCTCAAACGTAGTTCCTACAAGTTGCCCGAAGCTCCGGAGGAAGCCGCGCCGGACGCCCAATAAAGCCCCATGGAACGCTGCGTCCCACGCGTCTTTTGCCCCGCTCGGGATCGTAACGTTATTGATCCTGCCGCTGACGCTCCTGTTCTTGCTGGCGGCAGCTGATTTTCTGTCTTTCTGACCGATGAAGCCCGACGACCATCTGACCAACGACGACGCCATTGCGCCGGCGGACGCTTTCGAGTCTCCGCACGAGGAGCACATCGTCAAAACGAATCCCCTCGCCACTAACGAGGAGGATTATAGCATGTTCAACGAGTCTCGTACGCCGGGCTCGACCTTCGGTGTGCACGAGGCGCATCACGGCCCGGAGACGGAATCTGAGCCGGTGACGCTAGGTTCCTCGGTCGCGCAGGAGCGGTTCCAGCCGGTGCCCGCATGGGTGATCGGTGGTTGTGCGGCGCTGTTGTTGTGGGCGGGCATTTACCTCGGCACTTACAACGGCGGCTGGTCGGGGGACGTGTTCAACGAGCAGGCTAACTATAAGGCGCCAGGACCGACTGGCCCAGTGGATCCAGTCGTCGCCAGCAAGAAGCGTGGACATGGTGTGTTCCTAGCGAACTGCGCACAGTGTCATCAAGCCGACGGCAATGGGCAAGCGGGTCAGTTTCCGCCGCTGGCTGGTTCTGAGTGGGTGATCGGTGATGCGCCCAAGCGCCTGCCGCTTATCCTGCTGCACGGCATTCAGGGAACCATCCACGTCAAGGGGCAGGTTTATAACAACCAGATGCCCGCGTGGAGCACTGTGCTCAACGATAAGCAGATCGCCGACGTGTTGACCTACATCCGAGGCGAACTCGGCGGCAATGCGGCCGGTCCGATCCCCGAAACTGTCATCGCCGACGCCCGCAAAGCGGTCGGCAGTCACGACAACTCCTACACCGAGGCCGAACTGCTCGCGGTGCCGCCCGGCCCCATCGACAGCGGCGGTGCCCCGGCCCCGGCAGGTGCGGCTCCCGGCAACCCATCCACGGTTAACGGTGTGAATGCGCCCAACGACTCGTCTGGTGCGGCCAAACCGCAGGCAGCACCGGCCGGTCAGGGACCCGCCCCGGCTCCCAAGCCGGGAGCTTGACAAAGTTAGCCTCCGCCTCCATCATTAGAATGTCTAATATCGCTACTCCGCGGCAGGTGTTTCAACCGGGGTTTCGATCTGCAAATATCATGCCGCTTCGCTCTCTTTTTCGTCGTTGTTGGGCTTTCGTGCCGACGTTATTCGCACTCGGTTTATTGCTGAGTTCCGCCACCGATGCGCACGCGGAGTTGCGTAATTTTGATCTCTGGTGGGCACCGAAGGCGGTCACGAAAGGTGGGCACCAGACTGACCTTCTGATGATGGTCATTTTCTGGCTGACCCTTTTTATGTTCATCGTCGTGACGACGACGTACATCGTTTTCCTCGTCAAGTATCGTTACCGCAAGGGCGTGAAGGCAGTTTACAGCCACGGCAACAACAGCTTGGAACTGATTTGGACCGCCACGCCAGCTGCCATTTTCATCATCCTGGCGTTATGGAGCGATCGCGTGTGGCTACAACTGCGTGGTCCGGCCCCGAAGGATGCCCTATCTATCGATATCGTGGCTTACCAATGGGGATTCCACATCCGCAATCCGGGGCAAGATGGTAAGCTCGGCAAATACAGTCAGCAGTGGATCGAAAAAGGCACGAACGACTTTGGCGTTGATCCGAAGGATCCCGCCAACCTTGATGACTATGCGAGCGAAAACCAGCTCACAATCCCTGTGAATCGTCCGATCAGCGTGGTGCTGCGTTCGGAAGACGTGATCCACTCCTTCTACGTGCCGGAGTTCCGCATGTACCAAGACATGGTCCCCGGGCGTGAGATCGACTGGGTGTGGTTTACCCCGGAGCAGGTGGGTCACTACGCACTCGCTTGCAACCAGCTTTGCGGCAACGGTCACTATAACATGCAAGCCAAGATCGACGTGGTGAGCGAGCAAGACTACGCCAAACTCGTCGCTGAGAAGAGCGCGGCAGCCATCAAGAGCCACGAGGAGCAGCCGAAACCTGGCGCCTCACCAGCACCTGCTGCCAGTCCAGCCGCCGCCGCCGCCGATGCCTCCGCGCCCGCTCCAGTCGTGGCTTCCGTCAGCCGCTAACCCAAATTTCAGACCAGTTCCCTTTCAACCGAAACAGCCATGTCCGCCGCCGCTACCACCGCCGAAGCTCTTCAAGTGGCCGAACACGCCCCGGGCGCTCACGAGCATCACGAAATTGGGTTCGTCCGCAAATACGTCTGGACGCACGATCACAAGATGATTGGGCTCCAGTATCTCTTCGCCAGCTTCTTCTTCGGAGCCGTGAGCGGACTCTTGGCGATGGGAGTGCGCTGGCAACTCGGCTTTCCGGGCAAGCCATTCCCGCTCATCGGGAGGTTCCTGCCCCATAACATCGTTGGTCCGGACGGTGCGTTCCTGCCGGGCGGCTATAACATGCTCGTGACGATGCATGCCACCCTCATGGTGTTCTTCGTCATCATGCCGCTGCTCATCGGCGTGTTCGGCAATTTCCTGATCCCGCTCAAGATCGGCGCGGGAGACATGGCATTCCCGTTCTTCAACGAACTATCTTTCTGGCTGTTCGCCTTGTCGGGCGTGATCGTGCTCAGCGGCTTCTGGAGCGGCGAGGTGACTGGATTCTGGCATCACCTGATCGGCAGCGACCTGCCGCCGGACATGGGCGGAGCCGCGGCCGGTGGCTGGACGAGCTACGCGCCGCTCAGCAGTGATCCGGCGTACAACACAACGCACTACGGCCAGTCCGCCTGGGCAGTCGGTATCTTCGTCAACGGTCTTGCTTCCATCGCGGGTGCGTTTAACTACATCACGACCATCGTGAACATGCGCTGCCCGGGCATGACGATGTTCCGTCTGCCATTGTCGGTGTGGGCGCTTTTCGTGACAGCCATGCTACTGCTACTGGCAGTACCAGTGCTCTCGGCGGCGGGTGCGATGCTCTGGCTCGACCTGAACATGGGCACGACGTTCTTCTCGGGCCGCAACGGCACGGGTGGCAGTCCGCTTCTCTACCAACACTTGTTCTGGTTCTTCGGGCACCCAGAGGTTTACATCATGATCCTGCCGGCGTTCGGCTTGGTTTCCGAAATCCTGCCGGTCTTCGCACGCAAGCCGATCTTCGGCTACCGCGCGATGGTGTTCTCGATGGTCGCCATCGGCTTCCTCGGCTTCATCGTGTGGGGCCACCACATGTTCGTCTCGGGCATGAACCTCGTTGCCTCGGCGGTGTTCTCGTTTTCGACGATGGTCATCGCGGTGCCCTCGGCCATCAAGGTCTTCAACTGGATGGGCACGATCTGGAAGGGCTCCATTCGGTTCACGACGCCAATGTGCTTCTGTCTGGCATTCGTGATGATGTTCATGGTCGGCGGGTTGTCGGGCATCTTCATGGCCTCGACGCCGGTGGACCTATTCATCCACCACACGTACTTCATCGTAGCGCACTTCCACTACGTGCTCTTCGGCGGCAGCCTGTTCGCCTTGCAGGCGGCGGTGTACTTCTGGTACCCCAAGATGTTCGGGCGCATGATGAGCGAGCGGATCGGGATGTGGAACTTCTGGCTGATGTTCATCTTCTTCAACCTGACGTTCTTCCCGATGCACACGATGGGCCTCGCGGGCATGATGCGCCGTATCGCCGACCCGACGCAGTACGAACACCTGCGCAACCTCCAGCCGTTGCAGAAGTTTATCTCAGTGAGCGCGTTCGGTCTCGGAGCGTCGTTCCTGGTGTTCTGGTACAACTTCTTCTGGAGCTTGAAGTATGGTGAGAAGGCTCCTAACAACCCGTGGCGTGCCTCTACCCTGGAGTGGACCTTGCCTTCGCCGGTGACGCTCCACGGCAACTTCCCGGTGACCCCGCGCGTCTACCACGGTCCGTACGAGTACAGTATCCCCGGCATGGAGGATGACTTCTTGCCGCAGAACGTACCGATGCGTGACGTGAAGCGGGCCCCGGGTGTGGAAATCCCGGCGCACTGAGGAAGCCGGGAACCAAGACAAAACGTAGTATCTGACGGGAGGATGGTTTCATCCTCCCGTTTGAGGTTACAGACCTATGAGCAACGTGACCACGCAACGTGTCGAAAAGGCAGTCTTCACTTACTCGCCCTGGCGTCATACCTATGTGGTGTTCCTGGCAGGATGCATTTTGCTGCTCATCTGCAGCGGCGGCATGGTCACGAGCAAAGATGCAGGACTCAGCGTGCCCGACTGGCCGAACTCGTATGGCTACAATATGTTCACCTTTCCGGTTTCGCGCTGGGTGGGCGGCATCTTCTTCGAGCACACCCATCGACTGCTCGCCTCGTTCATCGGGTTGCTGACCCTTGGGTTGGCCGGATGGTTTTGGCGGAGCGAACCTCGCCGGTGGGTGCGAAACCTTGGCTACTTGGCGGTGTTTGCAGTGTGTTTGCAGGGTTTGTTCGGTGGTTTGCGCGTGACGACGATCAAAGATTGGATCGGTGTGCCGCACGCGCTGCTGGCCCAAGCGTTCTTCGCGCTGGTGGCGTTCACCGCACTGACGCAATCGCGTTGGTGGCAGCGGCTCGGTGAAGGAGGCAAAGATCAGACGCTCACAGCACGGTTGCGGCCCTTGCGTCGGCACGTGGCGTGCATCACGGCCCTCATCTACCTACAGCTTGGCCTCGGTGCAGGGATGCGCCACGCACACGCGGGGTTGTCGATCCCGGACTTCCCGACGGCGTATGGGCATTGGTGGCCGCAGGTGCATAAGGCGGACCTGCCGGCGCTCAACGCGGAGCGCACCGAGAACTTGCACCTGCCACCGACAACGCTCGGCCAGATCCACCTGCAAATGACGCACCGCATGATGGCGCTCATCATCTCCTTGGGTGTGCTGGCAGCGGCCGTGGCGGCATGGCGGAAGCGGGCGCTCTTGCCAGATAGCCTGCGGCGTCTGGCGATGGCTTGGCCGCTGGCACTGGCAGCGCAGGTCACGCTGGGGATGTACGTGATCTGGACCGGCAAATCAGCGGACGTAGCGACCGCGCATGTGGCCGTGGGGGCAACTTCGCTGGTGTGGGGCGTGCTGATCTACGCAGCGTTACGCCGGTGGAGCGTCGCGCCGGAACAGGTGCCGGTACCGGTTGAACGTGTGTTGGAGGTTGCCAGATCATGAAGCCTGCCGTGTTGACGCCTCCCGGCGCGCAGGTGGATGCTGCCTTCGTGGCGGAACCCGTGATAAATCCTGCTCGGTCCGAGGTGCGGCTGGACATTGCGCAGGCAACGGAAGAAGTCCCGAGCCGGTTTGCCGATTTTTGCGAACTCATCAAGGCTCGGCTGACCTCCCTGGTGATGGTCACAACGCTGGCCGGTTTTTACATGGGCTGGAGCGGGCCAATGAATTGGGGACGGCTCTTCAACACGCTCTTCGGCACTTGGCTGGTGGCGTCCGGTTCGGCCGCGCTCAACGAGTTGCTCGAACGCCGCACCGACGCCATGATGCCGCGCACGCGCAATCGTCCGTTGCCTGCTGGCCGCCTCAGCCCGGACGCGGCGTTACTGATCGGCTTCGCGTTGATCGTGGGTGGGCTGGCGTGTCTGTACTTCCTGGTAAACCTCCTCGCCGCGGCTCTGGCCGGAGCAACGATGGCGACCTATCTCTTCGCGTACACCCCGCTCAAGCGCCGTACGACGCTCAATACCTTGGTAGGTGCGATCCCGGGTGCGTTGCCCCCGATGATCGGCTGGGCGGCGGCGCGGGGCACGGTGGACAGTGGCTCGTGGGCGCTGTTTGCCATCCTGTTTTGCTGGCAGATGCCGCATTTCCTCGCCATCGCTTGGCTGTATCGAGAGGACTACGCTCGGGCAGGCTTCGTGATGTTGCCCAACCTCGACGAGACCGGTGCGGTCACGGGGCGGCAGGCAGTGAATTACTCGCTCGCGCTGTTGGTGGTCAGCCTCTTGCCCGGAGTGCTCGGGGTAGCGGGGCTGGGATATTTCCTGGGAGCGTTCGCGCTCGGAGTGGGGATGATCGTCTTCGCGTTGCGGATGCAACTGGCTCCGGGTCGCCGGTACGCGCGGCAGCTCTTCTTCGCATCGATCATCTACCTGCCGCTGCTGTTGGCACTGCTGGCACTAGGCAAGGTGACACCTGCCTAATTTCTGGTCATGCAGACGAGGAATAATCAATTGGTTATCTGTACGGGCCTCTTCCTTGCCTTCATCTTTGCAGATCACTAGCCTCCCTTGGTAATGGCCTCGACCCCTCCTGCCACCCGCAGCGCCAATCGCTGGCTGTTCACCGCACTGGTGGTCTTTGCCGTCGCGTTGGCAGTGGCGTGCTTCCTGTGGATGCGCGTGGTCGTGCGCAACAACGGCGGGGTCGTGGACCCGCAGCCGCGCGGCACGACCTCGATGCTTCCAAACCCGCCGTCCGTACGGGCCGATTTTGCTTTGCCAACCGACCTGCCGTGCCTTACCTGATTATCTACCTGCTTCTTCTATGAGCGCCGCCGTCAATCCTCACCACACCAACCTCGACGACACGCCGAAGGTAGACCTCGCCAAGTTCGGCATGATCACCTTCCTGGCCTCAGAGGCCATGCTCTTCGCCGGACTCATCAGCGCCTACCTGATCCTCTGGATCAGCCAAGGCAAGGCCTACCAACCCGAATGGCTGCACACGGGCGAGGAATACGGCAAGCATCCCTTCACTTGGCCGCTGCTCCTGACCGGCATCAACACGGTCTTCCTGCTCACGAGCAGCGCGACGCTCTGGATGGGTGAACAGGCGGTGGTCAAGAACAAGCCGATCACCGGTTGGCTCGCGCTCACGACGCTTCTGGGTGCAATTTTCGTCAGTGTGCAGTGTTACGAGTGGACGCACCTGTACCGCGAGCACATCTGGTTCAACACCGGCGCGACCTACACGTCGAACTTCTTCACCCTGACTGGGTTCCACGGGTTGCACGTCTCCATCGGCGTGGTGTTCCTGGCGATCACGACCCTCCTGGCGGCGGCGGGTCGGTTCACGCCGCACCGACACTCGTTTATGACGTGCGTGTCGCTGTATTGGCATTTCGTCGATGTCGTGTGGGTCCTGCTCTTCACGGTCATGTACATCGTGCCGTTCTTCATCCATCCGGCAGCGTTGCCGGAGCGTTCGGCAATCCCCTGATGCCTGTCTCGCAGACAACGCAGGAATCTCTGCCGACCACCGCGCCGGTGAGCCGCACTTTGCAGTGGGTGGTGTGGAGTGCGCTGGGCCTGATTATCTTGGCGCTCGGCGCAGGGTTGGTGCGCCAGCAGTGGCGTGCGGCCGAACGTCATGGTGGCGGCAACGTGCTGGACCACTACAACCACGTGCCCGCCTTCACGCTGACCGAGCGCAGCGGGCAGCCGTTCGACTCGGCTTCGCTCCAGGGCAAGGTGTGGCTGGCGAACTTCTTTTTCACCGCTTGTCCGGGACCGTGCCTACGCATGAATGAACGTTTGCAAGAGGTTCAACAGGCGCTCAACAAGGACAAGCACGGCGACGTGCGGATCGTGTCATTTTCCATCGCGCCGGAGATGGACACGCCGGAGGTGCTGCGTAAGTACGCCGAACGCTTCCACGCCTCGCCGGACCATTGGTCGTTCCTGACGGGAGACCGCGACAAGATTTACGACCTCGCGCATCAAGTGTTCACCTTCGCGGTGCAAAAGGTGGACGACCCTGCCGATCCTACCGCGTACGTTCACAGCACGCGCATCGCGCTTGTGGACCGCACCGGCACCGTGCGCGGAAGCTTCGACACGACCAACCCCGACGGCACGCCGAACGAGGAGGTCGTCCAGCAGGTGCTCACCGGCGTGGGCGAACTCTTGCGCGAGACGCCGGAGGCGAAATGATGTCTATCGCTTGAACCCGCGCCTTCCTGGGTGCAAACTATCGAACCGCGATGAAAACGCTCTCTTCCCAACTCGGACGCCGCACCGCCTGGACACTCGGTGCGGTCCTGCTCTTCGCCAGCCAGGTCGCGCAAGCGTGCCCGGGCTGTAAGCAGACGGAGGGCGCGCCGCTCAACGGCGACAGCGTCGGCTTCGGTCTGAGCATCTTTTTCATGCTGTTCATGATCGCCTCCCTGCTTGGTGGCCTCGGGTGGATGATGTACCGCTCCTGCCGAACGCTCGCGGCGCGTGACCGGGCCATGATGGGGGTGGACGAAGCGGAAGAAGCCGCCGTGCCGGCCGCTCGTGTGGCGAACGTGTCACCTGTGGCCGTGGGCTGGACCGGCGCTCTCGCGCATGGCCACGCCTGATCTCACCGTCACCCGGCCCGACTTGCCGGAGGCGCGCGGGGCGATTGCGAGCATCATCGCCGTCAGTGCCGCCGCGAGCGGGTTTCTCTTCTGGCTGCTGTACTTTCGTCAGGCGCCGCCGCAGTTCGCGCAGAGCTTGAAGTTTTTGCCCGCGCTCAACGCCGTGTTCAACGGGCTGAGCGCCGTGGCGTTGACGACTGGGTTTGTCTTCATCCTGCGCCGCCAGGTCGTGGCGCACCAGCGCAGCATGATGGCGGCGTTCGCGTTCTCGACGTTGTTCCTGTTCAGCTACATCCTGCACCATGCGTTGCACGGGGATGTGCGGTTCCCGGCGGACGTGGGCAGCATGCGGACGGTGTACCTGCTGCTGCTCGCCAGCCATGTGCTGCTCTCGGTGGTGGCGTTGCCGATGGTGCTCGTCACGTTCTTCTTGTCGCTGAGCGGGCGCTTCGCGTCGCACCGGCGTTTGGCGCGGTACACGTTCCCGATCTGGCTGTACGTCTCGGTGACCGGCGTGGTCGTTTACGCGATGCTGGCGGCGTACGTGCACTAGGCGGCAGCCGCCATTGCGGTGTGGCTGGAAGCCACGTTGCGGTGTCGCCTGACGGCGACGTTGGCAAAAGGCACTTTGTCCTTTGCTTTCCGGCAATGTGCCCGCAGAGCACACCGCAACGCATGCACCGCTCGCTTTTCCCTTCCCGCACCGGAGGGTTCTTGCCATGGTGCGGGCGATGAAACTCGTTGTCCTCGACGGCTACACGCTCAATCCCGGTGATCTGAACTGGGGATCGCTTCTCGACCTAGGCGATCCGGCCGAAATCTACGAGCGCACCGCCGCGCACGACGCGGTGTCCCGCGCCGCCGACGCCGAGATCGTGTTGACCAACAAAGTCGTGCTCGACCGCGCCACGCTCGAACAACTCCCGAAGCTGCGCTACGTCGGGGTTCTCGCCACGGGGGTCAACGTCATCGACCTGGAAGCCGCACGCGAACGAGGGGTCACGGTGACCAACGTGCCCGCCTACAGCACGGCGTCGGTCGTGCAGCTCACCCTGGCGCTGTTGCTGGAACTGACCCAGCGGGTCGGCCACCACGCCAACAGCGTGCGGCAGGGACATTGGACGCGGAGCAAGGATTTCGCGTACTGGGACTTTCCGCTGGTGGAACTCGACGGCCGCACGCTGGGGCTGGTCGGACTCGGGGCCATCGCGCAGGGCGTGGCGCGGGTGGCGCAGGCCATGGGGATGCGGGTGCTCGCCAGCCGGCGTTCGGGTGGCGCGTCGCCCGTGCCCGGCGTGGAAATCGTGGACCTGGACACGCTCTTCCGCGAGAGCGACGTGCTCAGCGTGCATTGTCCGTTGACTCCGGACACGAAGGGCCTCGTCAACGCCGCGCGTTTGGCGACCATGAAGCCGACGGCTTACGTGCTCAACACCAGCCGCGGCCCGGTAGTCAACGAGGCCGACCTCGCCGAGGCGCTCAACGCCGACCGCCTCGCCGGGGCAGGCGTGGACGTGCTCTCCACCGAACCGCCCGCCGCCGACAATCCGCTCCTGACGGCCAAGAATTGCCTCGTCACCCCGCATATCGCGTGGGCGACCAAGGCGGCGCGCGAACGGTTGTTGGCGACGGTGGTGGCGAACATCCGCGCCTTCCTCGACGGAAAGCCGCAGAACGTCGTGTCCTAAGACCAGGGTGCGGCGTCGAAGAAGCCGGTCACGTGCGTGATGCGCCCACCTTGCCCGTAACGCGCGTAGCTGTTGCCAGATTGGAACTCTTTGCCCTGCGCGTCGTACAGGGTCCACTCAGCGTGGGACTGTGCGTGGTGCTCGACGAAGCGGTGGTTCTTGAACAATGCCCCGGGCATGCTCGCGCGGAATTGCTCGATGTAGTTGACCAAGGCGTCGTATCCCTGGCAGGACGACAGCGGGTCGGTGTAGACCCCGTTCTCACTGACGCTGCGGGCGAGCAGTTCGCGCCGCTCGGCGGACGAAACGTCGGACCAGGCTTTTTGATAGGTGTACCAGGTGGTTTCTTGCGGGGATTCAGGCATGGGTTTTTCTGGTTGGACCGTTGGCTGCGGTGCTAGGCTGCCCACGGCAGGATGCGGTTATATATTTACATAAAACGTCGAAATGTAAAGGCACGTCATGGAAAAATCGTCTCCTTCCCGGCAAGCGGACCGGCGGACCGGCATTGTGCGGGCCGCGGTGGACGTGTTCCTGCGCTACGGCTACGCGCGCACCACCATGGGCGACATCTCCAAGGCGGCCGGGGTTTCGCGGCCCACGCTCTACGAGGCATTCCCGGGCAAGGAAGAAGTGTTCGCCGCGGCGGTCGAGGAACTCGACGCGCAGAGCTACGCCCAGATGCACGCCGCGCTGCCCCGGCAACGCGGCCTGGAGGCGAAGCTGCGCTACGCTTGCAAGAAGTGGGGTGCACACGGCTTCGACATCACCGCAGTGCATCCCGACGCCAGCGACCTCTTCGAC
The DNA here is from genome assembly GCA_964250955.1 of uncultured Chthoniobacterales bacterium. GTDB lineage: Bacteria > Verrucomicrobiota > Verrucomicrobiia > Chthoniobacterales > SZAS-18 > CAHJWO01. The sequence continues at coordinate 14,620 of CAXUIU010000038.1, forward strand.
CTGGGCTATCCGGCGGTGCGCGAGATGTACGGCCGCTTCTGCGCGTTCGTCGCCGACCTGATCGCCCCGGCCGTGGTGGCTGCCGGACTCCCGGCTAGCGCGGCGGAACTGGCGCGCAGCCTCGTGTTCGCCATGCGGGGCCTGGAGCAGACCGCCACCGACGGGGCGGACATGCGCCGCCTCATCGATCTGCAAGTTTCGGCGTTGCTCGCCCTGCTGACCGCGGAGGCTACCGCGAAGGGGACGCCAGCAGGTCCTCGCGCGGCGGGTTGAACGTGTCCAGCACGGCCGCTTCCTCGGGAGCCTCGGCGGCGTGGGGGACGTTCGACGCGAGGTAGAACGACTCGCCGGTGGCCAGTTCGTGCGTCTCCGTGCCGCCGTGCAGGATCAGCCGCAACCGGCCTCGGAGGACGTGCGTGACCTGTTCGTGCGGGTGCCGGTGCTCGGGCAGCTTGGCACCGGCGGCGAAGGTCACCGCCATCTGCATCATGCCCCGGCCGCTCGCCAGCGTTTGCCGACGCACGCCGGGGCACATCTCGATCCAGGGGCCGGACATGGTCTCAGACGATGCTCGAAACCACCCCGCCGTCCACGCGCAACGCCGCGCCCGTAATCGCCGACGCCAGTGGACTGCACACGAACGCCACCGCGTCCGCGATCTCCGCCACCGTCTCGAAACGCTTCAGGAGGGACGACGGCCGCGCGTGCTCGAAGAATTCCTTTTCCATCTGTTCGGGCGTGATGCCTTTGTCCCGGGCCATCTGCCCGACGAACGTTCCCACGCCCTCGGACGCCGTCGGTCCGGGCAGGACGCTGTTGACCGTCACGCCCGTCCCCTTGGCGGTCTGCGCGAGACCGCGCGAGAGGGCGAGTTGCGCGGTCTTGGTCAGGCCGTAGTGAACCATCTCGGTCGGCGTGTTGACGCCCGATTCGCTGGAGATAAACACGATCCGTCCCCAGCCGGCGGCGGTCATCTTCGGCAGGTAGAACCGGCTCAGGCGCACGCCGCTGAGCACGTTGACCTCGAAGAACCGCGTCCAGTCCTCGTCCGTGATGTCCGCGAACGCCTTGGGCTCGAAGATGCCGAGGTTATTGACGAGCACATCGACGGCGGGCACTTGCCCGACGAGCGCCTCCACCCCATCGGCTGTGCCCAGGTCGGCCGCGACGCCGGTGACTTCGGCCCGGACGCCGAGTTCGGCTTCCAAACGCGCGACGGCCTCGTCCACGCGGATCTGGGTGCGGCCGTTGACAATGATCTCCGCCCCTTCGCGGGCGAGTGCCAGTGCGATGCCGTAGCCGATGCCTGCGGTCGAACCGCTGACGAGTGCCTTTTTACCGGTGAGTTGTAGGTCCATGCAAATGTCTAGTGCCCTCCTTCGAGGAGCTTGCCGCCGTAGAAATCTGCGTCGCTGCCCCCCTCGGCGGCGATGAGCAGGCTGCCGTCGTACTCCGTGGCGTAATGGGCCAGGGCCTTGCCGTCAGCGCGGTGGTAGTAATGGTTGGTGTCCGTGCTGTTCCTGCCCTGCTCCCAGGCCGAGGCGTTGGCGTTGGCGGCCAAGAGGACGGTCACGTCGTGGGCGGTTAGCGGTCCCTCGACGCGGGTATATTCCAGGAGCACGGCGACCCCGGCGTGGAACACGGCTCGGATCATGAGGCCATTGCGGCTGTAGAGGTCGCCGTCGATGACCGTGCCGCCTTGGCTGCCACCGTCGAGGATCTGGTGCCGACGTACGCGGGCGTTGTGCTTGAGCACCTTGCCGTAAAGCTCGCCGATCTGCTGCGGGGTGGAGCCGAGCGGCGCGAGAGGCATAGTCGGATGTTCCTCTTCCGCCCGCGACGCCCCGACGCCCGCCAAGACCAGCCAAGCCGCCGCTGCCACGCAGAGAAAGAAACGCCCGGGTGCAAACATCATGGTTCTTCGTAAGACGCCATGACCCTCCGACAAGACGGCGCCCGTTGCAAACTCAGGCGGGGCCGTCGTTGCCGATGGCTTCCGCCGGGCAGCTCTCGCGGGCGTCCTCCGCGTCGCGGAGTTCCTCGGGGGTGACAGGCTGACGATGAACCCGGTAGTGG
>CAXUIU010000039.1:0-16607 GCA_964250955.1 uncultured Chthoniobacterales bacterium
CTGCCGGGCTGAAGCTCGAAATGCCGAAGGGCGATTACGAAGCCATCTCGCGCCAGCTTGAATTCGGCAAGGCGGCGTCCGAGTCGCTCTTGAAGGGCGGCGAGAAAGTTGGCGAATGGCTGGCCAAAAATGACGACATCAAGATGGGTCCCGGCGCGGCGATTCGCGCGGAGGGGGCGGTGTTACGTCAATTGCACGCCTGGCTAAAGGAGAAAGACCCGACGTTTGGCGGCCTGATGCGTGTCACGAACCGGCGGCAGGAGTTCTTATGGGTGTCTCCGATGTTCGAGAAAGAGTATTAGCTACCAAGCGTCTCACACCAGCGCCCCGCCGCAGGAGCTGCCGGCTCCGGCGGTGCAGGCGTAGCAATGGTCGCCGGTGCGAACCTCGCGGTTCTCCACCTCGGCGGGGTCGATGTCCCACAAACACAGGCCGGGGCTGCCTTCCCCGCGGTGCCATTGGAGCTTGAGCATCTGGTTGAAGTCGCAGTCGAACACCTCGCCCGTCCAACTCACGTTGAGCGTGTCGCGGCACATCAGGCCCCCCACGGCGGAGGGATTGAAGGACTCGATCAGGAGGTCCATGTACTGGCCGAGCTGGTTGTTGTTGCGCAGCCAGGAGGCGAAGCGGCTCACGGGCACGTTGGTGATCGTGTAGAGACTGTTGAAGACGATGCCGAAGTGTTCCAGGAGTTCGCGCTTGTAGTCTTCTTCCAGTTCGCCCTGCGGGCCGGGCAGGGACGCGCCGACCGGGTTGTAGACGAGGTTGAGGGGGAGTTCGGGCACGCGGCCGTAGCCGAGGCGGTTGAGGAGTTGGAGGGCCTGGATGCTCGCGTCGAAGACCCCGTCGCCGCGCTGGGCGTCCACGTTGGCGGGCGAGTAGCAGGGCATGGAGGCGACGATCTCCACGCGGTGTTCGGCCAGGAACTCGGCCAGGCCGTCCTGGGAGGGATCGAGGAGGATCGTCAGGTTGCAGCGGTCCATGACGTGGCGGCGCGGGGTGACGGCCGCGAGGCGTTCGACGAAGTAGCGGAAGTCGGGGATCATCTCGGGCGCGCCGCCGGTCAGGTCGACCACGGGGATGTCGGTGCGTTCCAGCCAGGAGAGGATGCGGTCGACGGTGTCGCGCGTCATGATCTCCTTGCGCTTGGGGCCGGCGTTGACGTGGCAGTGCGCGCACGTCAGGTTGCAGAGCTTGCCGACGTTGATCTGCAACACGCGCGTTTTCGTGTGGCGCAGGGTCAGGCCGTGCGCGGCCACGGTGGAGTCGAAGCGGTTGGGCATGGCGTGGGTGGGGTAGGGGCAACAGCCGTTTTCGGAGAACAAATCGGAAGGGATATCATCGCACCGGGGCGGGTGATTAACAAACGCGCTCAGCCGGTGCCGACGGTTTGCGAACGCGCCGCACCACCGAGGAACTGCATCGCCAACAAGGCCGGCACGATGCCGCCCAGGAAGATCGTCGTGGCCGCCCCGGCGACCTGGAAGCTGTTGGAGGTATAGGTGGCGTAGAGCGCGGCGGGGAATGTCTGGTGCAAGGGGGTGTTAAGCAAATAGCTTACGTTGAACTCACACCACGAAACCGCAAAAACCATCAGGCTGCCGGTGACCATCGCGCGGCGGAGGTTCGGCAAGTAGACCCACGCGAAACGCTGCCCGAAACTGGCCCCCAAACCGCGCGCGCAGAGGTCCAGCGCGGCGGGGTCAAAGGAGCGCAACGCCCCGGCGACGATCCGCACCATGAACGGCAGGGTGTAAAGAAAGTGACCGCCGAAGATCAGCCACCATGAGCCGCGCGCGGCGCTGTAGGCTTGGATCAGCGCGATGGACAACGCGATGCCCGGCAGCGCGAGCGGCAGGGAGACGAGCGTTTCCAGCCACGCGCGGCCGGGGAAGCGCCCCAACACCAGCCCGCACGCGCCGGGCACGCCAAGGAGCAGGCACGCCACCGTGCTCAAGGAGGCCAGGCGCAGGCTGAAGCCCAGCGATTCGTGGTAGAGGCCCCAGACGTAGCCGAACCAGTGAAAAGAGAAGGCGGAAGCACCCGTCTCCCCAGCCCACTGCTCGGTGGAAAGGCCGAGGAAACTCGTGTTGAGCACCGATCCGAGCACAACGACCACAAACGGCGCGGACACGCTGACCAACAAAACGGCCGTGCCCGCCGCCAGCAGCCAGAACCAACCGTCGCGCCGCCGTCCGTTCATCGCGGACTCCTTTCCCGCAACGCGTATTGCACCGCCAACGCAACAACGGTGAGGCTGAGCGTCATCGCCGCCGCCAGCGGCGCGTCGGCCAGGCCGGTGAAGCGGTAGAAGATTTCCAGCGGCAACACGGAAAAACGCCGCGAGAGGATCAGCGCCACCCCGAACGAACCCAGCGACACGCTGAAGGTCAACGCGAAGGTGGACACCAACGCCGGGCGCAAAAGCGGCAGCGTCACCCACCACCAGCGTTGCGCCGCGCTGGCCCCGAGGGAGACCGCCGCGTCGGTCCACTGGGAATCAAACCGGCTGAGCGAGGCTTCGAGTGCCAGCACCCCGCGGGGGACCTCGAAATACAGATAGGCGATGATCAAGCCCGTCATCTGGTAGGCCGCACCCGAAAGCCAAGGCGTGCCGAACCATCGAGCCGTCGCCTGCGGCACGACGCCGACCCTCCCCAGCATTACTACCGCCAGGAAACCGACCATGATCCCCGAGAGGGAGGCCGGCAGCGCGAACGCCGCGCGCACCAAGCTTTTCCCCGGGAAGGGATGCCGCGCCAGCAGCCACGCCGGCCCTAAGGAAAGGAGCGTGGACACCGTTGCCACCGCGACGCTCAGGACGAGCGAGTGAAGCAGGGCGATCCGGTACGCGGAGTCCTGCCACAGTCGGACGTAGGCGCTGCCGTCCGGGCTGCCCACGCCATGCCAACTCCCGTATGCCAACACGCACAGAGGCCAGACCAACAACGCGAACACCGCCGCCGTCAACGGCACCACCAGCCAAGCTGGAAAGCTCCGGCCCATATCCGCACGGCGGCCCGGTGGCGAATCTGCTCAGCGGCTGCCGCGGATTTCCTTGGTCCAGCGTTCTTTGACGGCGGTGGACTGCGCGGCCATCTCGGAAAGCGGCAGCACCACGGTTTTTGCGTAAGCAGAGTCAGGCAGAAACTGCCCCGAGAGTTTCGGGCCGAGATCGACCTTCATCACCGGACGGAAGAACGCTTCCGCGAAGAGTTTTTGCGCGTTGTCGGTCAAGAGCCAATCGAGGTATTTCTTGGTGGCCGCCGGGTGCGGGTCGTTCTTGACCATGCCGACCACCAGCGGCATGGCGACGGTGCCTTCCGACGCGATGACTGTTTCGATAGGCGCGTGATCCACGTACTTGGCTTTGAGGCCGTTGCCATCGGCGTTGATCCAGATGGGGATTTCGCCGCGCAGCAGGTCGTTGTAGATGTTCTCGCGCGGGTAGCTGAGCACGTTGGCGTCAAGTTTCTTGAGGTAGTCGAAGCCCTTGCCGAGGTCCGGCCCACCACCGAGCACAGCATTGATGCCGTAGACGAACGTATAACCGGTGCCGCCCCAGGTCGGGTCGTCGTACGAAACCATGCCCTTGTAGGCAGGTTTGAGTAGATCCTCGAAAGACTTCGGCACCGGTGCGCCCTTGAGCGCGGACGTGTTGACGAGGATGGCGATGGAAGCGGTGTGGACCGTCCACCATTTGCCCTCGGGGTCTTTCAAACCGTCGGGAAGCTTGTCGAACCCGGCAGGCTTGTAAGGCTGGTGCAGCCCTTTGACCGTCGCCTGGTAGCCGATGGCTCCAGAGTAATACGCCAAATCCGCCTGTGGGTTGGCCTCCTCAGCTTCCAGCGCCGCCATCGCCGCCGAACTGCCCTTCATGTCGGGCGGGACCTTCACGCCGGTTTCTTTGAGGTACTCCGCGGTCACGCCGCCCCAGTTCGCGTAGTTGGGGATGCAGTCGTATTGGATGACGACTTTGTCGGCGTCTTGTGCCCGGATGGTGTTGGCGAGGAAGGGCAGGGCGCAAAGCGCGGCGGCAAGAAGTCGTGTTTTCATGAGAGGGGGACAGAAAGCTACGGAATCGATCCGAGAGCAGCTTCCGCTTGGATGCCGTTCATGGCAGCTAAATCTCTGTTCGCGTGGTTGGTGCGTTCCGTCGCGGGCAAGCTGAGCAGGCCGCACCGCCAAACACCGTCGCGCAACGACGCGGTGAACACCTCGTCCACGCCTTCGGTGTCTAATTGGTCGGCCCAGGCAGCGTGGTCATATTCTACGCGGGCGATCTGGACTTCCTGTGCCGCCCCGGCGCGCAACTCCACGACGGCGTAATGCACCGCCGGGTCGCCGTCGTGATCGGGCTTGCCGACGACGCCACCATTGGCCGCGAACCTTTCTCCCCGCAGCGGGCGCACCCACGGGAACCCAGAGTGGGTGCAGACAAAGCCGGCCGCGTCGAATTGATCAAGCCAGCCTTCCAGCCGGGCCTCGTCCAGCTGCGAGCCGTAGAGAAATTCGTTGGTCTGTGCCGGGCTGCCATGACAAAGCAGGATCGATCCCGCGGCGGTTTCAAGACGAAGGAGGTCTGGCCAGGTGCCGAGCCAGGCGCGGTTGGCTTCGCTCAAGGAGCGCATTGCCCATTGGTGGGCCAAACCGCCGTAGCAGTTGTCGGCGGGGTCGGCGTAGTTGCAGCCGCAGTCCTCCTCGCGAGCCACCGCTTTCTGTTCGTAGTTCCCTGCCACGAGGAACGGAAAGTGGCGGCGGATGAGTTCGATGGTCTCGTCGCTGTGCCCGCAAAACCCGGTGGAGTCGCCGAGGAATGCAAAGCCATCGCAGCCCGCCTGGCGGGCATTTTGCAGGCAGGCGCGCAAAGCGGGCAGATTGCCGTAAGCGCCGCCCATGACCGCGAGGCGTGTGAGGCCGCTCGCGTCCCGCCGGGCGACCGGTTTCGGCGGACCGACGGCGGGCTGGCAGGATGGAAAAGTCACGACGGCCAGCATGCCGGGGAGGATAGCGTGAGCCATCCGTCATACAACGCGAAATTCGGGGCGTGCGCGCGGCGGGAGCGCTACCCGCGATGAAAGGGGCATGACCCCCTTGCAACTGGAAAGCCTGCGTTTCGCCTTTCCGGGTGGCCGGCCGGTCGTGGACGGTGTTTCTCTGACACTCCTGGCCGGAGAGTTCTTTTGCCTCCTAGGACCCAGCGGATCAGGGAAGTCCACGCTTTTGCGCCTGATCGGGGGCCACCTCGCGCCGCACGCGGGTAAAATCCGGCTGGGTGACCGTGAAATTACCCGGCTGCCTCCCGAGCGCCGGGGGATGGGGATGGTTTTCCAAAACTATGCGCTGTTTCCGCACCTCGACGCCGTGGGCAACGTGGCGTTCGGTCTGCGGGTACGTGGGCTGGGCAAGGCAGCGCGCGAGTCGAAGGCACGCGAGACGCTGGGTTGGGTCGGCCTGAAGCCAGAGGAGTTCAGCCGGCTGCCGACTCAACTTTCCGGCGGCCAACAGCAGCGCGTGGCGCTCGCGCGGGCGCTCGTGTTCGGCCCGGGCCTGCTGATGCTCGACGAACCTTTCGCCAACCTTGACCGCCCTCTGCGCGAACGCCTGCGCGACGAGTTGCGCGACGTGCAGCGTCGTCTGGGCACCACCACGATCCTGGTCACCCACGACCGGGAGGAAGCGTTCGCGCTCGGTGACCGGTTGGGAGTGATGCACGAGGGTCGGTTGCTGCAAGCAGACACGCCCGAACGTCTCTACCAGCAGCCGCAGGGGGCGACCGTGGCCCGGTTGCTCGGGCATCCCAACGTTCTCGACGCGGAGGCGGCGCGACGGTGCGGGCTGGACGGGGACGCGCTGTTGTGGCCGGAGAGGCTGCGGCTGGACCCCGGGGGGAGGTTGGCGGGAACGATCAAGCGGGCCACCTTCGCCGGGTCGCACCGCGTCGTGACGCTGCGATTGGACGCGGGACCGGAGTTGCAGGTCCACGCCGCTGCCATCAGTCAGCACCACGCGGGGGATCAAGTGCGGCTCCACATTCCGCCCGATGCGGTGACACCGCTTCGACCTTCCCTCCGCGACGTGGACATGACATCATGAGTGGGGAGCATCCGGCGGATGTTCCCGGTCGGAATCTTCTAGCGACTCTGCTGCGTCAACCAAGAAACTTCCATGCCGCATTCTCCTCTTTTCTCTGCGAGCCGGTGGCATGCCCGCTGGCGAGCCTTCCGCCACCCCATCGCTGGCGAGAAGGCAGGGTTGCTGCGCGCCCGTTGGAGCTCGCTGCCCGCCGAGCTAAAGACCCCCAACCAGATCAGCGGCCGGCACCTGACGCACTGCGGCTTCACCACCGGGGCGAGTTACTGCTCGTTCCACTGCACGCATTGCTACTTGCCCAAAAACGCCAACCAGGTACCGATCCCCTCGCTCGCGCAGATGAAAGAGCAGATCGACGCCAACCGCCGCTTCCAGGGACCGGGCGGGGGCTTGCAACTGACCGGCGGCGACGTGGCCGATGCTTATTGGCGCTCGGGTCGGCAAGAGGAGTTGGTCGAGATCGTGCGCTACGCGATCAAGGCTGGTCTCGTGCCGATGCTCATGACCCATGGACAGACGCTGATTGAGCACCCGGAGTTCCTCGAAAAGCTGGTGGTAGAAGGCGGCCTGCGGCAGGTGGCCGTGCACATCGACATGACACAGGCCGGGCGGCACGGCTACCCCATCGGGCGCATCAAGCGCGAGGCCGACCTGCACCCGGTGCGCGAGGCGTTCACCAAGCTGGGCTTGGACCTGCGCGAAAAGACGGGCCTGCCGCTGGAGTTCGCCCATAACTGCACCGTCACCGGCCGCAACGTCGCGTTCGTGCCCGAGATCATCCGTTGGGCCTTGGCAAAACCCGAGCGCACGCACCTGTGGCGCATGTTCTCTTTCCAGCCGGAAGCCGACACCGGGCGCACGTACTTCTCGGAGGCCCCCGCTACCCCCGACGCCGCTTGGCAAAAGATGTGCGAGGGCACGGGGCTGCCGCTCCAACGCGAGTTCTCGATTTTCGGCCACCCGGACTGCAACTCATGGACGCCATTGCTCGTCTCGCGCCGGACGGGGCAGTACATCGTCTTTCCGCCGCAGGACGCGCGCACCCAGCGGCTCTACGAGAACCTCCTGGCCAACGTCGGCGGCGTGTCGTTCGTTACCGACGACGCGCGCACGACGCCGTTCCGGCTGGCCGGCATCCTCTTCCAAAATCCTTGGCTGATCGCGCGTTTGCTCACGCACATCGCCGGCTTGGTGCTCACCAGAAAAATCCCCGCCGAGTTCGTCGGCGCGCTCTTCTCGGGCCAGGCGCACACGGTCGGCTTCGGCATCCACAACTTCATGGACGCCGCCCAAGTCGCCGACGCCCCGAACAACCCCACGACGCAGGCCCGGCTCGACTCCTGCGTTTTCAAGGGAGCGGTGAAAAACCGTGCCACGGGCGAGTGGGAGGCCATTCCCATGTGCGCTATGAACCAGCAACGCTGGAGCGACGTGTACGAGGAGCGGCTGGTTGATCCGGCGCTCCTGGCGGAGCCGCAGCCGACGGACCGGGTGCCCGTCGCCGCCGCTGCCCAAGTGGAAGCTGCCCCCTCGCCGGACGTTTTGTCCCACGTCTGACGGGTGCCGGATTTTAGAATGGAAAGTGCCGTCAGGTCCTCAGTCGAAGCCGACTCTCCCCCGACGACCTTCGCCAGCAGACCGGCGCGGATCGGCATCAGCGTCATTGTGCCCTGCTGGCGCGAGGATGCGGTTGCGGACGAGACCGCGGCGCGGTGGCTGGCCAGCAGTCTGGTTGAGGAAGTGTTGGTTGCCTCGGCCAGCAGCGGAACAGGTCCTGCCGTCGCCTCCGCGCATCCGGGGCTGCGGGTTGTGCGCTGTAGCCGGCCGGGGCGCGGCATCCAGATGAACGAGGCGGCGCGGCTGGCTCAGGGGCAAATTCTTCTCTTCCACCACGCCGACACGGAACTGACCGATCAACATCTCCAGAGCCTGGCCGAAGCCATGCATGACCCGAAGGTGGGTGGCGGAGCGTTCCGGCGGCACTTCGACGAGCGGCACCCGCGTTTGCGTTGGCTGGAGCCTTGGGAGGCGCGGCGCTGCCACCGCTTCGGTCCGGTCTTCGGGGACCAATCGATCTTTGTGCGCCGCACGGTCTTCGAAGCATTGCGCGGCTTTGCGGAGGTGCCGCTCATGGAAGACGTGGAATTTTCCTGCCGTCTGCGGAGGCACTTGGGCGGGTTGACCATCCTGACCCCAGTCATCCGCTCGTCGGCGCGCAAGCACCTCCGACAAGGTCGTTGGCGTACCACGCTAACCAACACTCTGCTGCTGCTCCTCTACGTTCTCGGCGTCTCCCCGCAATGTCTTCACAGGTGGTATTACCGGCCTCGTCGGCGGGAGGGGTGAAGAGGAATGAACGCACGCCTTTTTCAGGCGGTGCGGCGATGCTCCCAACAAGTAGCGGCCCATCAGCCACGCATCCACCAGGCTCCGGTGGAACGTGCCGTGCCCGACGAAGCGCCGTGCGGACGAAAACACCGGCGGCTCCAAAGTGACCAGCCGGCCCTCGCCGGACAAGCGGCGCGAAAAATCCAAGTCCTCGAAAACGTCGAAATCTCGGAACCCACCGAGCCGTTGAAAAATTTGCCGCCGCGCGAAGATCGCTTGGTCCCCCAAGTGCCACCCGAACCACCGGTTGCGCCACCGCGCCAGCCAGCAGGTGAAGCGCAGCCAGCGCGAAGGGGAGTCGTAGCGCCGCGCGAAGGCACCTCCGACCACGTCTGGCTGCCCGCACACGGACAGGATTTGTCCGAACGCTCCCGGCGGCAGCAGAGTGTCGGCGTGCAGGAAAAGCAGGAAGTCACCGCGCGCCTGGACCGCACCGTGGTTCATCTGCGCGGCGCGTTGCGCTCGTGGCGATCCGATCACCCGGCATCCCCTTGCACGGGCCACCGCCGCCGTACTGTCGCGACTGCCTGCGTCCACCACGATGACCTCGAAGGATTGCCCTTCAGCGGCTGCCCGCATCAGGGCATCGAGGGTGACGGGAAGCGCGTCTGCTTCGTTGAGGGCCGGAATGACGACGGACAACATACCAAGCGGCGCGTGCCACGCGGATTTCAGTGGAAAATCCGGTCGATGATGAGGTTTGCCTTGCTGTAATTGTGGCCGTGCTCGCCCTGGTCGTTCAGACCCCAGTTGTAGGAGAGGTAGCTCACGTCGTAATCGCCGCCCGCCAGGAACGCGTGGTCCTTCTCGGGCGCTTTCTCAGCCAGGACCTTCTTCACACCGCCGGCCTTGTCGAAATCTTCCTTGTACCATTTGAAGATGCTGGAAATTGCCGCCTTCTTTTTCGCGGCGTCGAACTCGTTGAGGTCCGGGCGGTCCAGCCAGACTCGGTAGGCCCGGGCGTTCTGACCCTCGAAACCGGCGGCCGTATAGGCGGTCTTTTGCAGGGGCGGGCAACTCCGCGCCGCGCAGACCAGGATGCTGTGCGCTTCGAGACCGATCTGCGGACGCAACGCGCCGTTTTCGATGTCGTTGAGCGAGACTTGCTCCCCGCCGACCGTGTAACGCTTGGCGGTGAACGGGTCTTTGGTTTCCCAGACACTTTCGGTCGGGTAGTTCTGGAGAATCCAACTCAGGACTCCGGCGTTGTAGGCGTTCGCCAACGCGGCGGCGCGTTCGCTGCCTTCGGCAGGCTTCCCCGGTTTGGGAGCAAACTCCTTGAGGTAAGCGTCCAAGGCCGCCACGTCATCGGCGTCGGCCTTCCAGGCCGTGTAGTTCACCAGCCCCTGGTCGTTGACGTACTTCTTGAGCAGCGCGTCGAACTTTCCGTGATCCACGCCGTGCGGCACACTCACCTGCGCGGGGGGTGCGTCGGCGGCTCGCGCTTTGAATACGACCACGCCGCAGATCGCCAACAACGTCAGCATACCGACGAGAAGGATGCGGACAAACACTTGCGAAATCTTCATGTTTGAGTAATCGCCCCTGCCGGTGCAAACAGACGGAACAAAAGGACTCCTAGGGACGGCCCGACAAGACACATCGCCGGAGGCGTCCGACAGCGTACTTCTTGGTATCACCCCAATGATGCCTCCTCGTAAAACGGCTGTGCTCCTCGGAGCCGGACATGCCCATCTCTACTCGATCCGGCGCGCGGCAGTGTTCCGGCAGCAGGGTGCCCGGTTGGTGCTGATCGCCCCAGGGCCGTTTTGGTATTCAGGTCTGGCCACCGGGATGCTCGGCGGCTTTTATTCACCGCCGCAAGACCAGGTCGACGTGGCAGGACTCGTCTGCAAAGCGGGTGGTGAGTTCGTCCAGGGCAAGGCAGCACGCATCGACCCAGGCGCACGCCGGGTCATCATGGAAGACGGCCGGGAGATCGCTTATGACGCCTTGTCGATCAACGTCGGCAGCGAGGCCCTTCCTCTCCCCGGCAGTGACGCGGCGACGAGCGTTTATCCGCTCAAGCCGCTGGCGAGTCTCGCGCGCCTGCGGCGGGACCTGGAGGCGGTCGGATCGGACCCGCGTCTTCTGTTGGTCGTCGGTGGTGGAGCGAGCGGCGGCGAGATCGCCATGAATCTGCGCGCCTTGCTCGACCGTCTGGGAGCGAAGCGGTCGGAGGTGCGGGTGTTGACGGCTGGGCATCGACTCTTCGAGCAATTCACCCCGGCTGCGGCTTGCAAGGCCGCCCGGTTGTTGGAGGCGCGGGGGGTCGAAGTGTCGTTGCAGGCGCGGGTGATCCGGGTCGAAAACAACAGGGTGACGACCGAAGCCGACGAGCAGTTCGAGTTCGATTTTCTGGTCAACGCCGCTGGCTTACGTCCGCCCCCGCTGTTGCGCGCGAGCGGTTTAGCGACGGATTCCTCCGGTGCGCTGCGGGTCAACCGCTACTTGCAAGCTTTGGATCATCCCACGGTTTTCGGTGGCGGCGACTGCGTGGCGTTCGAGGACCGTCCACTGGCGAAGATCGGCGTGTACGCGGTCCGCGAGGCTCCGATCCTGTTTCACAACCTGCTTGCCATGCTGGCAGGTGAGGGGAGGGGCATGCTGAGGCCGTACAAGCCGCAGCGGCGTTTCTTGCAAATCCTCAACGTGGGCGACGGCACCGCGTTCGCGGTCCGGGGCCCTCTGTTTTGGCACGGCCGAGCGGCTTTCTGGCTGAAGGACTTTTTGGACCGCCGCTTTCTTGCCGCCAGCGGTCAAGGCGTCTGACCCCCAGCGTCGGCAGGCGGCACCTGTGCGTGGTGGTCGGGTCGGAGCAGCATGCCCCAGATCTTGTTGAACGGGTGGACCTGTGCCGTGGGCTGGCCGTCCTCCTTAACCAAGGGGCGGTTCTCGTCCGCCCACTGGAAGATCGAGCCTTCCAGGTTACGGACGTTTGTGAATCCGGCCCGCCGGAGTGCTTGCGCGTACGCTGCCGAACGATAGCCGACGGAACAATAGGTCACGATGGATTGGTCTTTGGGAAGACCCAGCGCGGCCGGATCGGACCCGGGTTCGACCTGTTGCGCGCCGGCCAGGTGGCTGACTTGGTATTCGGCTGGTTCGCGGACGTCAAGCAGCCGCGGCGGGGTGCGGCCGGGATCGCCGAGCCACGCGGCCAGTTCCGGGGTGCGGATGCGCGCCGCTGCGGGGAACTTGTGCCGGATCACGGCGTTGAGCACTTGCCAGCCGAGCCACCGGGTGGAGGCGACAGCGACCAGGCACAACGCGAGCAGCGCGAGCAGCAAAATGGTTTGAACCCGTCGGCGTCGTTTTGTCATGACGTAGCCGCTTCGATGGGCCGCACAGCGACGGACTTCTTTTAAGCTCCAAATTTACGCTCCGGCTCCAAGACAAGCCGTCGGCTCAACTCCAAAAGCGCGGTCTTCCGCGCGAGGTCAGCACGCAGAGTCGGAATTTGGGCGACGCCGATCAGCCGTCGCATGATCTCCACCCCGGCGTAGCGGCGCACCAAGGCTTCCGAGAATCCCGCCGGAGAACGATAGGAGGCGAACACGTCTTCCGCCCGTTCCGGCGGCTCGCCCGCCAGCAGCAAATGAGCGGCGAACACCCCGAGGTCGAACTCGGCGTCTCCGTAGAAGCAAAACTCCGGGTCGATGACATTCACCCCTGCGGCAGTTTGCAGGAAACTGCCCGGATAAAAGTCGCCGTGCACCAAGCTGCCGTTCCGGGCGGTCTGGTAGCGTTCGCCCAGTTCTGTCACCGCTGCGACATAGTCGGTGTCCTGCTGGAGCGTTGCCGCCGCCGCCGCCAACCCAGGCGTGCCGGTGTACCCGTCCAGATCGAGGCCGTTGTCCGCACGCAGCGGCAAAGCAAAGAGGTGCTCATGGTTGAGCGCGCGCATCTCGCTGTTCGCCAGATCCCCACACGCGACTTCGTCGGCTGGGACCAGTCGGTGCAACGCCGAAAGATAGGCCATGAGTCCGTGCAGGTTCTGATCCGTCAGCGTTGTTTGGCGAGCGTAGAGCAGAAAGAAGTCGCTGGTGGCACCCAGATCTTCGAGCGCGAACAAACGAGCCGACTCGTCGCTCCAGAGTAGCCGCGGCATCCAGGCCGCGACTGTCGGCGACGATGCGACCAACCGGTAAAAGCGAGCTTCCATCAAAGCACGGTCAAAGGGGGCTGCCACCTGCGGATACTTTTCTGCCCAAGGACGCGACTGCTTGAGGATGAACGAACCGGCTGATGTCCACACACGCACGGTGCGGTTCATGACACCCTCCCCAGCTTTTTCCGCGCCCAGAATCGTGACGCCTGCTGCCAAACGTCCGCCGTCCATCAGGTACTTATTCAGATGTTCCAGATCACTTGGATCGAGGAAATAGGTGTGCGGAAATTCTTTTTGGAATCGCTTCCTATCGTCCATAGGGCCACCGTCTCGGAACATCTATCCACTTTGATCCGCGGACGGCCAGGGAGCAAACTCATCAGCACCGTTGAATGGAAAAAGCATCAAGCTTGATGCATGAATTCTTAGGATAGAATGATATGTGTCGAGGGATTCGAACGCTTCAGTGCTCAGAGATAAAGAACGCGATTCTTCGCCTGTATGCACTCCGTATGCACAAATCCAAACGAGCACATATCCCTCGGGCCTGGGTTCAAACTTATCAGAAGAAGGACCAAGGTACTCGGTTGAGGCTGTTCGGTTTTAGTTGGTTGACGATCTAAGGGGGATACTCTGACGCGCAGGCTTGTCCTGCGTACGAGGCTTGCGGACCATGATGCTTTTCGCATCGTCCTTTCAGATCAATTGGCAGGTGTGAGCTTCGCCGTGAACTTGGCGCGCTGGCTTGCAAAGCCTGGGGCCTCGGCGTCGCTGATTTGTTTCTTGTCGGTGAGGCTCTGCAACGCCGCCAGCGCGCGTTTGTACCACTCACGCGCGGGCTGAGACTTCCTTTCGCGAAGGTCGCCTTCCAACTCGCAGACCGACACCTCCAGCTTTCGCAGGTCCGGGTCATCCGGGGTTTTGGCGAGTTCGCCCTCCAGCATGGCCCGGGACGCCTCCGCATCCTCGGCCGCGACGGCGTTGTCGCCCAGGAGCAGACGTGCCTGCCCCATCGCCCAACGTGAACTAATGCAATCTTGGGTATATACTTCCGGCGAGTTCGCGGCTAAGCGGGTGTTGATTTCCCAAGAAGAGCGGGCCGCCGCCAGGGCTTCCGGCCAGCGGCCGGTCAGACGCAGAGTTTCGGCGTGGTGTTCAAGGCTGTTGGCGAGGTCATGCTGGATGCCGGCGTCCCCAGGGTTCGCGGCGTCGAGCGCCTGCGCCAGACTGATCGAGCGGATGCCGAAGGCCAGTGCCTCCGGCAGCGCGCCTTGCTTCGTGGCCGTCCACATCTGGTTGAAGATAATAAACCAGTTTTCCAACTGGACGCTGCTGTCCTGCGGCATGGTCTGGACGAGCGGGGCGACGACGGCCTCCGCCTGCGCCAGATCAACCATCGCCGCCGGGTAGTCGGCCGCGTCCTTGTGGATCTTGGAGATACGTACCAGCAGGCGCGCCACGTTGACCCGATCCTCCGGCACCTGCGGCGGTGCGGCGGCCACCGCCTGCACGATGGGCAGGGCTTCGTGGTAGGCTGCTAGGGCCTGCGGCAGCGCGAGACGATCCTCGTACCAATCTCCGATGTCCTTCAGCATGACCACCAACTCGCGCTGTAATTCCGCCGAGCCGGGCTGTTCGGCCACCAGCCGGTGCATCGTCGCCAACGCAGCCTGGTAATGCGGCAGGGCTTCGTCCTTCCTGTCAAGCGTCCAATACAAAGCCATGCCGATCTGCTGGTGCAGCTTGGCCAACTCGTTTTGTGCCTGCCAATCATGGTCGTTGGCTGCCACGATGGCCTGGAGCAAGCCCTGGGATTTCTGGTAGCTGGCCAGCGCACCCTTCAGATCGCCGAGGTTGGAATAGTTGGGGTTGCCCTGCACGTCGCCGATCCTCCGGTAAGCGACGGCCACTTCTCGCCGCAGGTCCGGATCGTTGCCTCTCTCCGCCGACAGGCTGTCCAGGTACTCCATGGCGCGCTGCACCAGAAGCTGGCGTGTTTCGATGGTTTTGCCGGAGAGATTGGCGATCTTCGGCTCGATCTCGAAGAGGATGGAGTGGGCCAGTCGCCGCACGTCCTCGAACCGGCGGTTGGCGCGGCGGGCTTGCACCGTGGCGGCCACCAGGCCGGCCACCAGTGCCAGCACCGCCAAAGCCGCCGCCGCCACCACGGCCTTGTTGCGGCGCACGAACTTGCCCGTGCGATAGCCGAGCGTGTCCCGGCGTGCACTCACCGGCAAGCCTTCGCAGTAGCGACGAATGTCTTCGGAGAGCCCCAACGCACCGGGGTAGCGCCGGGCGGGTTCCTTTTGCAACGCTTTGGCGACGATGTTGTCCAGATCGCCCTCCAACTGGCGGCGCAACGTCGCGGGTCGCGTTTGTGTAGTCGTGCCCGTCGACGGGGCTGGTTCCGCCGACCGAGTCGTGGTGGTCGGCGCGGGGCTTGTTCGGCCTACTACCGTGCTGGGTCGGGGCGGTTCTTCTTCGCAAACTGCGCGGGCGAGCTCGTCGGGGCGGCGGCCATGGAGATGCCCGAAGGGCCGCTGGCCGGTAAGCAACTCGAAGAGCACCACCCCTAGGCTGTACACGTCGCTGGCGGTGGTGATCGGCTCGCCCTTGAGCTGCTCGGGGCTAGCGTACTCCGGAGTCATCGCTCCCTGCATCGTCACCGTCGCATCCAGCTTAGCCGTGGTGGTGCCTTCCGGTTCGAGGAGTTTAGCGATGCCGAAGTCCAAGAGCTTGGGCTCACCCTCGGCCGTCACGCGAATGTTGGCGGGCTTGAGATCGCGGTGGACGACCAAGTTCTGGTGGGCGTAGAAGACCGCGGCACACACCTTGCGAAAGAGCGCCAGCCGCGCGGTGATCCCCAGCCCTGCGGCCTCGCAAAATTTGTCCAGCCGCTCGCCCTCTGCGTACTCCATGACCAGATAGCTGCGGCCCTCCGCCGTGGTGCCACCACCATAGAGCCGGGCGATGTTAGGGTGCGTCAGACCCGCCAACACTCGACGCTCATGCCGAAAGCGTCGTAGCGAAGTGGCGTCGTCAAAGCTGCGCTTGAGCAGCTTGACCGCCACGAGCCGCTCTAGCTTGGTGTCCTGCGCCAAGTACACTTCGCCCATGCCACCCTGACCTAGGAAGCGGACCACTCGGCATTCATCCAGGATGGCTCCAGGCGCCAGTTCGCCGCCGTCGTGCAACCCCAACGCAGCACGGTCCAAAGCGAAGGGGCGCGCTTCGAGAAAGTTCCCCGCTCGGTCGTGTCCCAACAGGGACCGGGCTTCGGCCAGCAACGCTTCGTCCCCCGCGCAAGTACGTTCCAGAAAGCTGTCTCGCTCGGCCTCGGGCAACTCCAAGGCTTGGGCGATCAGGTCGGGGAGCCGTTCGGCGGCGTCAGGCGGATGGAGAGGAAGGTTAGGCATGGGCGAGTTCTCGGTGCAGCCACATCTTGGCAAACTGCCAGTCGCGTTTGACGGTGGCTTCGCTGACCTGCAAGACCTCGGCGATCTCGGCCGAGTCCACTCCGCCGAAGAAACGCATCTCGACCACGCGTCCTTGCCGTGGGTAAGCCGTGGCCAGCTTGTTCAGCGCGTCGTCCAGGGAGATCAGGTCGGTTTCTGCCAGAGGAGAGGATTGGGCGAGTTCGTCTTCCGGAACCGCTTCCAAGGAAAGCCGTTGCTGTTCACCGCCGCGCTTGAGCGTTTGGCGGGAGCGGGCGTGGTCCACCAGGATGCGCCGCATGGCCCGGGCGGCGAGGCTGAAGAAGTGCGCGCGGCCCTGCCACCGGATGGGAGCGCCATCGGTCAGTCGCAGGTAAGCCTCGTGCACCAGGGCGGTCGGTTGCAGGGTGTGGCCGGGGCGTTCGTGGGAGAGGTACTCGCGCGCCACCCGGCGCAGGTGCTCGTAGATGACGGGCAGAAGCTGGTCGCTCGCTTCCGGTTGACCGGCGCTCCAGGCTTGGAGCAGGCGGGTTACCTCGTGGGTCGAATCTTGGCTCATCGGTCGGGCAGGTCGATGCGCC
>CAXUIU010000040.1:0-16376 GCA_964250955.1 uncultured Chthoniobacterales bacterium
CGCCGGACACTTTGCGTCGCCTGCGTGAGACCCTGCGCGAGGTGCGCGACCTCGAACGGGTCGTCGGCCGTTTGAGCCAGGCCGCTGGCAACGCGCGCGACCTCCAGGCGCTCGGGGCATCGCTCGCCGTCGTGCCCCGGCTCCAGACGCTCGTCACGGAGCTTCCCGGCGGCGATTTCGCCGGGCGTCTTGCCCGCCGCCTCCACCCGCTCCCGGAACTCGCCGCCCGCCTCGCCGCCGCCGTCGCCGACGAACCCGCCGCTTCGCTCAAGGAAGGCGGCTACATCCGCGACGGCTTCCACCCTGACCTCGACGAAATGCGCCGCGCTGCCACCGAGGGCAAGGAGTGGATCGCGGCCCTCCAGGAGCGCGAGATTGCTCGTACAGGGATCAAATCCCTGAAAATTCGCTTCAACTCGGTCTTCGGCTACTACATCGAGATCACCAAGAGCAACCTCGCGCAGGTCCCCGAAGACTACCGCCGCAAGCAGACCACGGCCGGCGGCGAACGCTTCTTCACCCCCGAACTCAAGGACGTAGAAAACCGCATCCTCGGCGCGGAGGAGCGTTCCCACGCGCTCGAAGCCCAGCTCTTCGGCGAACTGCGCACGGAAGTGTTGAAGGAAGCCGCGGCGCTCCAGCGCACCGCCGCCTCGGTCGCGGCGCTCGACGCGCTGGGGTCTTTCGCGGAGACGGCGCGGCAGGGGAACTATTGCCGTCCGCGTCTGCGCGCCCCGGGATTCGTCCACATCCGCGGTGGGCGGCACCCGGTGCTGGACCAACAGATCGCCGGGGACAAGTTCGTGCCGAACGACACCCTCCTGGACAGCCAGACCCAGCGCCTCGTCGTCCTCACCGGGCCGAACATGGCCGGCAAATCGACGTTCCTGCGTCAGACGGCGCTGCTGGTGCTGATGGCGCAGGCCGGCAGTTACCTGCCCGCCGAAGACGCCGAGATTGGGTTAGTAGACCGAATTTTTACCCGCGTGGGGGCCAGCGACGATCTTTCCCGCGGTCAGAGCACTTTCCTCGTCGAGATGAACGAAACCGCCAACATCGTCCACCACGCGACCGCAGAGAGTCTCGTAATCCTGGATGAGATCGGCCGCGGCACGTCCACGTACGACGGGCTCTCCATCGCGTGGAGCGTCGCCGAGCATCTCCATGACCGCGTGGGCGCACTCACGCTGTTTGCCACCCACTACCACGAGTTGACCGAGATGGCCCACACGCACGCGGCGGCCAAGAATTACACGGTCGCCGTGCGCGAGTGGAATGAAGAAATCGTGTTCTTGCATCGGATTGTGGAAGGGGCGGCGGACCGCAGTTACGGCATCCAGGTGGCGCGGCTGGCCGGGCTGCCGGCGGCGGTGATCGACCGGGCCAAGGAAATCCTGGGGAGGCTGGAGGCAGGCGGCTCGAAGGCGGAGGTGTTCCGCGCGCCGACGACCGTGCGTCCCCGGCCGCGGCGCGGCAAGCCGGAGGAGGGCAGTGGGGCGCTGAGTTTTGGCTGGTTCGGCGAGGCGCAGGATGGCCGCAGCTCGGAAAGCTGAGCGCGTGCGCTTTTCGTTGGCATGAAGGAGGTTATAACCGTCGGGTTGGACCCGTTGTCAACTCCTCCGCCGTACTCCTTTGTGATTACAAGGAATCCATGACAACCGGGTAAAAACGCGCCGCACATCCTCCACAGAAACGACAAATCCGGGTCGTTTTGAATGTATTTTTTGTCGGATTATGTCTGTCGCGGATAGGGGCAAGCGTCGACGGGTTCGATGTGGACGAGGGCGTCGGCGACGCGGGGTTCGGCGGCGCGCACGGCGTCCTTGACGCGGTGAGCGATCTCGTGGCCGGCGGTCACGGAAATCGTGCCCTCGACGCCGACGTGCAGATCGACGTAGAACTCCAGGCCCATCTTGCGCACGCGGCACTGCTCGACCGCGGCGACGCCCGGCACGGCGTCGGCGGCCCGGTGGACCTTGCCCACGATCTCCGGGTCGGGCGCGGTGTCCATGATCTCGGCCAGCGCGGGCACGACGAGCTTGTAGCCGTTGTAGCCGATGACCGTGCAGGCGAACAGCGCCGCCCACGCGTCGGCGCGTTCCCAGCCGGGACCGCCGGTCCGCGCGACGAGGATGCCGACCAACGCCGCGACGCTGGTGACGGCGTCCGAGCGGTGGTGCCACGCGTCGGCGCGCATGGCCTGGCTGCCGATGGCCTCGCCCACGGCGGCCACGCGCCGGAACATGAACTCCTTGATGGCGATGACAACCACCACCACCGCCAGGCCGAAGGCCGAGGGGATGGCGTGGGCGGGGGCGAGGAGTTCGCGCACGCTCAGAACCGCCAGCAGGAGCGCCGCGCCGGTCAGCGCGGTGGAGACGATGAACGCGCTGAAGGGCTCGGCCTTGCCGTGGCCGTAGGGATGGTCGCGGTCGGGTTCCTTGGCGGCGTAGCGCAGGCCGGCCCAGATGACGACTGAGCTGGCGATGTCCAGGCTGCTCTCGATGCCGTCGGCGATGAGTGCGTACGAATGCCCGAAGACGCCGGCGAGGATTTTCACCGCCGAGAGGACGGCGTTGACGACGGCTCCTCCCAGCGCCCAGCGGCTGGCTCGGACAGAAGGGGCGGTGTCCATGCGCGGTTCGCTGCAACCAGTCCAGAAAACCGGCGCGTTGGCAACCCGGAAAACGTTTACCCCTCCGCGCGGGGGCCGCGAGCAAGGATGTTCTCGAACCTAGTGGACCATGCCGCATAGAACGGGTAATCCTCCGGCGGTGCCTCGCGCGGGCGGTAGCGCCAGTGCTTGTAGTTCCACAGCCAGAGTTCGGGCCGAGCGAGGATGAACGGCGCGAAGAAATCCCAGCACGCCTGGGTGATCGCGTGTACGTCCGCGCCGGGCGGGAAGGTCAGCGGTGGGTGGATCGTGATCGTGCAAGTGCCGTCGGGGTGGGGGACGTTGGTCGCGGGAACGATGGGTACCTCCGTGCGCGCGTGCAGGAGCGCGTGGAGGAAGGTGACGTGCATCTTGCGCCCAAACGCGTCGATGACTTCACCAGGTTGGTCCAGGCGCAACGCCAGGTCCGCCAGCAGTCCCACGCCACCGCGCTTTACAGCGCGCATCAACTTCAGCATGGATTGCTTCTGGCCGAGGATCGTGTTGCCCGACTGCTCGCGCGCGCGGTGGAAGACGGCGTCCAACGCCTCGTTCTTGAAGGGCAGCGCCACCATCGCCGCGGGCACGCCGACGAACCCGCTCGTCAGCGCGACCCACTCGTGGCTGCCGGCGTGCAGGGCCAGGAAGATCACCCCGCCGTGCTGTGCGTGCGCAGCGTGCAGACCCTGCACGCCTTCCACGCGGAAGTAGCGGGCGTAGTTCGCCGGGGTAAGGTTGCGTGCCCAGAAGAGGTCGAGCATGGCGCGGGCGAAGTTGCGGAAGGATGCCCGGGCGATCTGCTTACGCGCGGCGTCGTCGTGGGTCGCGCCGAGGGTGAGGCGCAGGTTGTCCAAGGCGACGGCGCGGGAGCGGCGGTCCAGGCGGTAGAAGAGGTCGCCCAGAATACTTGCCAGCCCCACGCACGCACGGCGCGGCAGCAAAGGGATCAGACCAGCCAGGATCACGCAGCCGAAATACTCAAGACGGTATCGAACCTGCTTCCAGAGTGTTTTCATCGAAATGGATGCCCGGAACCTAGCCTCAGCCGTCGACAAGGAAAGGCTTACGGCCATCGTGCAGACGATTCTGTGCGAGCCGACCGCTCCTTTCCATGAGGCGCGCGTGCGAGAGGCAATCGCCGGGCTGCTGCGTCCGCTCGCGGGGGTGACGTTGCGCGAGGATCGTTTCGGCAACCTGATCGCGCACTACCGGGGAGGTGGCGAAGCAGCGGGAACACGTTACGCCTTCTGTGCGCACATGGATCACCCTGGCTGGGTACGACCTGAACCGGCCGGCGAGGAACCGTGGCGTTTCCTGGGCGGCGTGCCAGCCGATTACCTGGAGGCCAACCGCGAACGCATTCGGCCCTTTGGCGAGTTCGCCATGTGGGACCTGCCGGCTTGTGAGGTGCGCGACGGTCGCATCCACTCGCGTGCCTGCGACGACCTGATCGGTTGTTGTGTCATCGTCGCCACTCTGGAAGCTCTCGCGCGTGACGGCGCACCGGGCGAGTGCCTCGGGTTGTTCACGCGCGGCGAGGAGGTCGGCTTTGCCGGAGCCATCGAGACCGCCCGCGACGGCTGGCTGGCGGCGGAAAATTGGACGGTCATTTCGCTGGAAACCAGCGCCGAGCGTCCGCCGGCCAAGATGGGCGACGGCCCCATCGTGCGCGTGGGCGACAAGACCTCGATGTTCGACCCCACCGTCACGGCCGAACTTGTCGCCACCGCGACGGCGGCCGGCCTCCCTTTCCAACGCTGTCTGATGAGCGGCGGCACCTGCGAGGCGACGCCGTTCCGGCTCTACGGGGTGCGCTGCGGCGCGCTGTGCGTGGCTTTGGGCAACTACCATAATTGCGGACCGGACCGGCGGATCGAAGCCGAGTACGTCTCGCAAACGGATTTCGAAGGGCTGGTCAGTCTCTGCGTGGAGGTCGCTCGGCGCGGGGCGACCGGTGCGCCCGATCCGGACGCCGAGCTGCGCCGCCACCTCGAAAGCCGCCTCACCCAATACGAACCCTATCACCGCCGCGACCGTTCGCCCTCTTGTCCATGAACGATGTCATCCAAATGCCGATGGCCCAGTCCGCCATGAAAAAAATCCTGATCCTCGACGACAACTTCGACATCCTGGTTCTTTACAAGACACTCGTCAGCCACATGGGGCTTTCCGTGCGCACGACGACGGATGCCTTCGAGGCCCTGCGCTGGCTGGACGACGAGAAGTTCGACCTCATCATGACCGACATGCGCATGCCCGCCATGGGTGGCGCGGAGTTCATCCGTCAGGCGCGCGCCAAGGGGGTGCGCTCCAAGATCATCGCCATCACGGCGTTTCAGAACCTTGCCAACGCCAACCAGCTCGCGCGCCTGGAGGTGTACTGCTGTCTCATCAAGCCCGTGCTGCTGACCAAACTGGAGGAAACCGTCACCCGCGCCCTCGCCGAGGGCGACGAACCCAACCGCGATGCGGCGCAGTCCACCGTGCGGGCGGCCTGAGGCCGCCGTTGCGGTGTGCGCTTTGCGCACGTTGCGGGTTGCGGTGTCGCCTGACGGCGACGTTGACAGAAGAAACCTTCCGGCCACGTGCCCGCAGGGCGCATCGCAACATCTGCGCAGCAGACACCGTAACCCGCAACGCCACTCCCGGAGCGGCATCGCAACGCAGCCAAAGGCTGCATTTATCTGTTGCTATTCCTGTACGAGGGGTGGACACTAGACTCGCAGCAAAATCAGGAAAAGCGTTTCAGGTCAGTGGTGGATTGTCAGTTGAGAAGCCTCAGAGACAGTTTGAAATCCGATGAGCGGAAACATGAGCCGAGCTTCTTTTTGGCTGCATAGTTAGAATCAAACAATCCAGTATGGGTACCAGACTCTATGTCGGCAACCTGTCGTTCAATACGACCGAGACCGACCTGCAAGACTTATTTGGCACGGTGGGCCCGGTGACGGAAGTCCTCCTGATGCAGGACCGGGTCACGGGCAAGAGCCGTGGCTTCGCGTTCGTCACCATGTCGACCGACCAAGACGCCGCGAACGCGGTCACCCAGATCCATGGCAAGAGCGTGGACGGACGGCCTTTGACGGTGAACGAAGCTCGCCCGCGTGAGGAACGCGGTGGCGGTGGCGGTGGCGGCTACAGCGGCGGCGGCGGCGGTGGCCGCAGCTACGGCGGCGGTGGTGGCGGCTACAGCGGCGGCGTCGGGGGTGTCGGTCGCTGCGGTGGCGGTGGCGGCTACGGCGGTGGCGGTCGCAGTGACCGTGGCGGTGGCAGCGGTGGCGGCTACGGCGGTGGTGGTCGTCGGGATCGCTACTGAGACGCCTCACCAGCATTCCGCGTCCTTTTTGCAGGCTCCCCTGTCACTCGACGGTGGGAGCCTGTTCCTTTTCCGTGGATAAGCGCAGCCATCGGGTGGCTGCCGTTGTAAGGAAACCACCCTCATGCCTCGTTCCCGCCAACGCTTTCTTCTTCTCGGCGCTTGGATCGTGGCTTTGCTCCTCGCCGCCACTGACGTCAGGGGAGCGACCGAGATCGAGCCGACGCCGGGCGAATCGTACCCCGGCGTCTTCGGTCCCGACGCGAAGCTCGGCTACGTTCTGCGCCAGGAAGCCTGGAATGGCTCGCTGCCTACGGGCGACAACACGCCCATCCGCCAGCAACTCTTCAAAAACAACGACTACCGCTTCTACGTCTGGAGCAAGGTGCACGGTGCGAAGGTGTCCGTCCACGTCTACGACCAGGATGGCAACCTCGTGGATGGCCATACCTGGGAGCGTGCCGTCGGCAGTACGAGCTTCGCGGGCGTGGACCTCAAGCCCGACTCGACCGGCAGTTACTTCCTCATCGTCAAGATCGAGCAGTCTCCCGCCAAGTCGACCGCTTGGCAGATGGCCTACGCTTACAAGTGAGACCGCGCCCGTCCGCCCGAGTTTATCCATGAACGCCCAACGCCTTCCTACCGTCGTCATCGAGAACGTCGCGCCCATCGTAGACGGCGGCCAGCTGCCGCTCAAACGCGTCGTCGGCGAGGAACTCGTCGTCGAGGCCGACATCTTCAAGGACGGCCACGACATCACCGCGGCGATCCTCAAATGGCGGCCGGTCGGGAACAAGAACCCTTGGCGCGAGACGCCGATGCAGTTCGTCGAGAACGACCGCTGGCGCGGGGCGTGCCGCTTCGACACGCTGGGTAGGAACGAATTCACGGTGGAGGCGTACCAGGACATGTTCGGCACGTGGCAGCACGAGTTCGTCAAGAAGTTCCAGGCCGGCATCACCGACCTGAGCACCGAGACGGTCGAGGGCGCGCAGATTTTTGAAAAGGCCGCGACGTTGGCCAAGAAGAACCCCGCCGACGCGGCGCGCCTGACGGAACTCGCCAAGACCATGCGCGCCGCCCCGCCGGCCGAGGTGGACCGGATGGCGCACGATCCGGAGGTGCTCGTCTTGATGGCGACGTACGTGGACCGGGAGTTTTCCACCGAACTGCGCCCGGCGGTGCCCGTGTACGTGGACCGCGAGAAGGCGCGGTTCGCGGCGTGGTACGAGTTCTTCCCGCGTTCGGCCGAAGGCAAGCCGGATACCACCTCGACCTTCCGCGATTGCCTCTCGCGCGTGGACGACGCCGTGGCGATGGGCTTCGACGTGATCTATTTCACGCCGATCCATCCCATCGGCTTCACCAAGCGCAAGGGGCGCAACAACTCCGTCACGAGCGAGCCCGGCGAGCCCGGCAGCCCCTACGCCATCGGCGGGCCGGCGGGTGGGCACAAAATGGTCGAGCCGACGCTGGGCACGTTGAAGGACTTCGACTGGCTCAACAAACAGATCCGCGCCCGCGGCCTGGAGATCGCCATCGACTTCGCCATCAACTGCTCGCCGGACCATCCTTATGTCAAGGATCACCCGGACTGGTTCTACCAGCGGCCGGACGGCTCGATCAAGTACGCCGAGAACCCGCCGAAGCGCTACGAGGACATCTACCCGCTGAACTTCCACTGCGACGACTGGAAGGCGCTCTGGCAGGAGATGAAGGACATCATCCTGTTCTGGTGCAAGCGGGAGGTGCGTATTTTCCGTGTGGACAACCCGCACACGAAGCCCGTGGCGTTCTGGGGCTGGTTGATCGGGGAGGTGCAGGCGGAGTTCCCCGACGCGACCTTCCTGTCGGAGGCGTTCACGAAGCCCAAGATGATGAAGGCGCTCGCCAAAGCGGGCTTCACGCAGAGTTATTCCTACTTCACGTGGCGCAACACAAAGTACGAGTTGATGGAGTACTTCACCGAGTTGACGCAGACGGACATGAAGGAGTACTACCGGGCGAACCTGTTCCCGAACACGCCCGATATCCTGCCGTTCTTCCTCCAACACGGTGGGCGGCCGGCGTTCTTGATCCGGGCGACCTTGGCGGCGACGCTGTCCAGCGTGTACGGCATCTACGCCGGATTCGAGTTGTGCGAGAACGCCGCCCTGCCCGGGCGCGAGGAGTACCATGACAGCGAGAAGTACCAGTTCAAGGGACGTGATTGGAATGCTCCGGGTAACATCAAGGAGCACATCACCAAGCTCAACGGCATCCGCAAGGAGAACCGCGCGCTGCACCTCTACGACAACCTGCGCTTCCTGCCCACCGACAACGACCAGATCCTCTGCTACATGAAGGTCACGCCGGCGATGGACAACATCGTCATCATCGTGGTAAACCTTGATCCGTACCAGGCGCAAAGCGGGCACGTGGACATCCCATTCCAGTCGTTCGGCTTCACGGACCGGGACGACGTGTGGCGGGTGCGCGACCTTCTGACGAGCGAGCGCTACGACTGGCGCCACGGCCGCAACTACGTCGCGCTTGACCCGCACTCGCGGCCGGTGCACGTCCTGCGCTTAGAGCGATGAGCCACCGCAGCCGGGAGGGAGCGGAGACGTGGCTTGCGGTATGCTTTTAGGGAAGGCCCCTGTCACGCGATGAAGCTCCGACCGTTTTTCCGCCAAGCGCAAGGCCTGCCGCGCTGGCTGCTGGCCGGGTTCGTCACGGCGGTCGGGCTGCTGCTGGCACTCGGGGCGGTAGCGTACTTCAACGTCGAGCGGCAGGTGGAGGCGACCGGATTGGTCGAACACACGTACGAGGTTGCCGTCAGCCTGCAACGCATTCGCTCGGTCGTGCAGGAGGCCGACAACAACCAGCGCACCTACCTCGTCAGCGGCGCGGACGGTTCGCTGCAAGCCTACAAGGTCAGCGCCAAGGCGTTGCCGGGCCTGCTCGACGCTACCGCCGCGCTGATCGCCGACAGCCCGGCCCAGGGCATGCGGCTCACCGTCCTGCGCGGCTTGATCACCGAACGGCTCCTGCTGGCCGACCAACGTGTCGCTCAGCGCCAGGAACTCGGCGCCGAGGCGCTCGCGCCTCGCTTCATCTCACCGGCCGGGGCGCAACTCATGGAGGCCATCCGCACCGGCACCGACGCGATGACCGGTTCCGAGAACGCCCTCCTCGAAAAACGTCTGCACCTGCTCGAACGCGCCCGACGGCGCGGCCTGTCGCTGCAAACGGCCGGCGGGGCGCTGAGCCTCGCGCTGCTGCTGGCGGTTTTCGGCGGACTCGTGACGCAGATCCTCCGCACCCGACGCGCCGAGGAGGACGAACGCCGCACCAACGCCCAGTTGGAAGACGCCAACAAGGAGATGCGCTCCTTCTCGTACTCGGTCGCCCACGACCTGCGCGCGCCCCTGCGGGCGATCAACGGCTTCGCGCAGGTGCTCGTCGAGGACTGCGACGGGCAACTCAACGAAGACGGCCGGCGCGCGCTCGGCCGCATCACGACCAACGCCCGGACCATGGGGGTCCTGATCGACGACCTCCTGACCCTCTCGAAGGTCAGCTACCAGCCGCTCCAGTCCGGCCGGGTCGAGATGACCGACATCGTCCGCAGCGCGTACCAGGCACTCACCGAGGGCCAGGATGGCCGGGTGGTGGAGTGCCAGATCGGCGAGCTTCCTCCCGCCGCCGGCGACCCCAACCTCCTGCGCCAAGTCTGGATGAACCTCATCGCCAACGCGTTGAAGTTCACCCGGCGCCGCGACCGCGCGCACATCGAGATCGGCGGCAACGTGGCCGGGCCGGAGTTCGCGACGTACTTCATCCGGGACAACGGCGCGGGTTTCGACATGCAGTACGTCGATAAACTCTTTGGAGCGTTCCAGCGGCTGCACCCGGCGACGGAGTTCGAGGGGACGGGGATCGGGCTGGCGCTGGTACAGCGCATCATCCACCGGCACGGCGGCACCATCTGGGCGGAAGGCCGGGAGAACGACGGGGCGATGTTCGCCTTCACGCTGCCGGAATGGGAAGAGCCGGCGTAACGGTGGAATTTTGGGCGGCCGAAAACTTTCCGGGAAACTTCCCGCCGGGGACCGCAGAGAACAGGGACAGCAACCATCTCTCTGTTCCCATGCACAAACGTACCCTTGCCTGCTTGTTCCTCTTCTCGTGCGCCGCGGCCGGCCGTCTCCCGGCCGGCACGATCATCACGACGAACCTGCCGTCCAACGTCGAGATCGTGAACATCGACGCGCAACAGGACGGCGCGGCCAGCTACAGCGGCGGCAACACCGGCCAAGCGTTCTGGTATCAGCCCTTCGGCTCCGGTCCCAACGGCCTGCTGTCGATCCCGGTGACGCCGGGAACGTACACCTTCAACATCGTCGATCCCCTGGATGCGTCGCGGCAGTTTCCCTCGCTGAACGCGGCACAGTTAAGCACGATCTTCACGGCCTGGTCGTACAACAATCCGTGGATCACGCAATTCTTCGTCTTCGACATCAGCGCGGCGACCAATCTGAGTGAGCCGCAGCTTTTCGACGGGGCCGACGATCCCAATTCCTACGGCAACGCGCAGGATGCCTACAATGCCGCCGTGGCCCGTGGAGAGACCAACCTGATCCAGATCGATCCCGTCCACGGCCGTGAGGGGACGAACTACACGACCACCTACACGGTGACCCAGGCCACCAGTCTGGTGTTCGTCATCCCTGACTATGATTTGAACGACAATCACGGAGGCGTCTCCGTCGTCGTTACGCAGGTGCCCGAGCCGCGCACGGTTGGGTTGTGCGCGGTGGCCGGCGGCCTGTTGGCGGTGGGTTGGCGACGGCGGCGGGCGCTTTGAAGTACGTC
Source organism: uncultured Chthoniobacterales bacterium (assembly GCA_964250955.1). Taxonomy (GTDB): domain Bacteria; phylum Verrucomicrobiota; class Verrucomicrobiia; order Chthoniobacterales; family SZAS-18; genus CAHJWO01. Next base: position 10,827 of record CAXUIU010000040.1, read on the forward strand.
GCGGCTGGTTGTGCCTTGCTGTTCGCACCGCCGGACGCTTCCAAAACAGGCTGGTCCCCGACGTTTCTGCGATTGCGTCCCGGATGTCTCTGGCAAAGACCGCGGTGTGCACGGTGCGCCTTGCCGGAGAATCTAGGGACCCGTCGGGGACGCGTCCCTACCCAGTTGTTACAGATGCCGCGCGGGCGCGGCGCAAGACCTACACTTGCGCTGTGCCCGATAAGAATTCGGCCGAGGCATACTGGCTGCGGAGTGCGTCGCTGCTTTCCACCGTGTGTTCGAGCAAGTGGTGGACGCTCGGCAGCGCCTGGGCACGCACAAAAATCTGGTAGGAGAACAGCCCGCGGCACACGCGCAGCAGACCTGCGTTGATCCGCAGCAACGCGCGGGCGAGCCGGCCCGTCTTCACCGCCAGCGGGAAGGGGGCGGGGACGCCGCGGGTTTCGAGGATGCGGTAGCCGGATTGTTCGAGGAGCGTGCACACCGACCCGAACGTGAACAGCCGCCGGTGCGTGCGGTCCAGGATGCCGCGCCGGCCGTAGTTAAATTGGCCGAGGAGCATCATCAGCCGCGTGACGAAGAAACCCACGTTGGCCGTCGTCAGCACGATCTCCGGCCGGTGGCGGCGCGCGGCGAAGCGTAGTTCTTCCAGGAACCGCTCGGGCTCGGTAAGGTGTTCGATCAGATCGAGTAGGTAAATCTGGTCGAAGCGCGAAACGTCCACCGGAAACTCCCCCTCGTGGTGCGGGCGGCAGGCCATGTCGGTGACCCGGCAGCCCTGCGCGGCGAGGGCGGGGGAGATGTCGGCCTTGCCGCAGGTGACGTTGAGCACGTCGCCGCCGGTGATGGCGGCCTCCAACGCGACGGTATGCGAAGACGGGTAGCCGAGTTTGAGTTCGTAGGTGCGCGGGCGCACGTCGAACTTGCGGTCGTACAGCAGGTCCAGGCCGTGGACCCGCGCGCGCAGCATCGTGCGGCACACGTCCCAGGCGTACTTCAGCCCGTTGACCCGGCACTCCTCGTCGCCGTAGTACGTCGGGATGGGCAGTTCCTTGATCCGCAGCCCCGCAAGCACGAACTGGATGATGATCTCCGTGTCGAAGTGGAAGTCGTTCGTGTTCGCCTCGAAGGGCACGCGTCCCAGCGCCCGCACGGAATACAGCCGGTAGCCGCTGTGGAACTCGGTCAGATTCGAGCCGAGCAGGGCGTTCTGGAAACGGGTGAGGATTTTGTTGCCGACGAACTTGTAGAGCGGCATGCCCCCTTTGCGCGCGCCGCCCCGGGTCATCATGCGCGAGCCGAACACGGCGTCGGCCTCGCCGGCGACGAGCGGGGCGAGCAGCTCGGGCAGGCACTCGGGCGCGTACTGGCCGTCGCCGTGGACCAGGGCCACGAAGTCGAACCCGTGCTCAATGGCGTAGCGGTAACCGAGCTTCTGGTTGCCGCCGTAGCGTTGATTCTCGGGGTTGCGCAGGACCGTCAGCTTCATGCCGCTGTCGTCCCGGCGGCCGGAGACATATTCCACGCCGGTCTCGAAGGTGTTGTCCGGCGAGGAATCGTCGATGACAAGCACCTCCACGCCCGGCCGGCGCATGGCGGCGGGGATGCGGTCGAGCACCCAGCCCAACGTGGTCCGGGCGTTGTAGGCAACGACGAGAATCAGGACGCGCGGCGCGGGGGTGAGCGGGAGGGTGGACATCTTCCTCACTGTGAGAAGCTAGAAACGCGCCAGGGGCGCGGCGTCACTTCACGCTTGCCCGACGCCGGGTGCCTCCGGCAACATGCCGCGCATGATCCCTCCGCGCCGCTGGTTCGGCCCCGCCGCCTTCGCCCTGTGCTCCGGTTCGCTGCTCGTCGCCGGCTGCGGTCCGGGGGGTTCGACAAGCCCCGCCAGCACCGCGAAGTACCAGAACACCGCCGTGAGTACGGGTTCGTCGGCTCCCGCCGCGCCGCCCACGGCCGTGCCAAACAGCTTCGACGAGGTCGCGGCCCGGTTGGACCGCGGCGGGTCGTTCTACCTCTACTGGAGCCTCGCGCAGTACCTCGACGACCTGTCGGGCAAGGTCGCCAAGCTGCGCGCCACCTTCCCGACCGAGGGAATGAGCCCGAAGGATCAGCAGCAGGTGGACACCGCCTACAAGCTCGGCACGGATCTCGTCAAGAACAGCGGGATCGAACAGATCACCGGACTTGGGGGCAGTTCGCTCGCCATCGAGCCGAACGTGACGCGCAACACCGTCTTCGTCCACCACGACAAGGGGAAGATGACCGGGCTGCTCAACACGCTCTTCGGCACGGCGACCCACCCGCTGACGGCCCTGAACCTCCTACCGGCCGAGACCGCGGTGGCGAGCAGCGGGGACTACGACCTGACGGCACTCGCCCACGCCATCCTCCAGACCATCGACGAATCCGGGCAACCCGAGTTGAAGCAGAAGACCGCGGACAACCTGCAACAGTTCCAAGGATTGACGGGCATGACGCTCGACGAGTTCCTCGCCTCGCTCGGCCAGGAGATCGACCTCGTGCTGACGCTCGACCCGGCCAAGACCATCACCGTGCCCATGGGGAAAGAGGGCGGCACGATGAGCATCCCGCTCCCGCGGCTGGCGCTGCTGATCGAGGTCAAGGACGACAAGCTCTTCGATAAAGTGGACCAGACGCTCGGGGTAGTCCCGTCCATCATCAAGACCGATGAGCCCGGCTTGAAAACGCGCACGTTCGCGTATCCGCTCATGCCCGACTACGAACTCCGCGCGACGGTGGCGCGTTGGGACAAGTACCTGGTCCTCGCCACCGACGACCATCTCGTGCGCGACATGACGGCCGCGCAGAAGGGCGGGGCGGGGTTCAAGGCGTCGCCGCTGTTCGCCAAGCTGTCGCCAGGGTTGCCAGGCGAGGGGAACGGGTTCACGCTGCAAACGCGGGCGTTCACGCAACTGGTGCTCGACTACCAGCGTCAGGCCGTGGCGGCGCAGAAGGGCGCCACCCCGGCGCAGTACGAGTGGCTCCAGAAGTTGATGCTTTCACAGGGAGCCGCCGACCAGTTCTCGGTGTCCGGACACGTTGAGAACGGCTGGCTGAAGGTGAGCAAGGTGGCGCGCTAATTCAAAGAGCGCCCCGGAGAACCAACCCTACCTTGGAGACGAAGGCGCCGCCGGCGCAACCTCGATAAGGTCCTTGCCGACACGGATGTTATCGATCACCACCCAGTCGCCACCCCCCTCGGGGTCCGCCGGCAAGGCGACCGTGCTGCTCGGGTCCGTCAGGTCGATCTCGGCCCGAGGCTCGCGCATCCACACCGTCAGGTACGAGTCGGGCAGCTTCCAGACCAGTTCGCGGATCACGTTGAATTGCGGGTATGTCCAGATGGCCTCGGCGTCTTTCGTGCGTGCCTCGAAGTCGGGTGCCGAGTTCGGGACAAAGTGTTTTTGACCCACCGCCGGCCCGACGAACGCTCCGTCGGTCATGTTGTAGTTGTGCGCGAAGAAGGGCCGTCCAAAGCGCGCGGTCACCTGTTTTTCGGTGTTGTCGTCTAGTCCACGCTGACGCCACTGCTGCTTCTCGGGTGGAATGTCGAAGTTTTTGCTATGTGGGCTCTTGAGCTTGGCTTCGCGCTGGGCGGCGATGCGGCGTTGCTGGAAGGAGTAGGTAAACGGAATTGAGCCCAGGCAAATCACCAGCGCCAAGCCGATGCCCAAGCGGTTGAGCCGTCGCTTCGGCGCGGGCGCATCCATGGGCAGGAGCTTCGGCCCTCCGGCCGGTGTACCGCGGATGGGGAGGACGACCGGCGATGAACGGATGCGCTTGGCCGCGGGCGGCACGAGCGGGCTGCTCACGGGTGCAAGGCGGCGTGGCTCGGGTTTCTGGCCGGACGAACCGGCGGCGGGTTCCATAACGGAAACTTCCGTTTTGACACCCCGCTTTGCAACCATCACCTTGCCCGCGCATCGCGTTTATGGACAAATTCAAAGTGCTGGTCGCCGACCCCATCTCGCCGCGTGGCGTCGAGGAACTCCAGAACGACGGCCGCTTCGAGGTCGTTTTCCAGACCGGCCTGAAGGAGGAGCAACTCCTGTCCGTCATCCCCGATTGCGTCGCGCTGGTGGTGCGTTCCGAGACGAAGGTCAACGCCCGCGTGCTGGAAGCGGCCAAGGCGTTGCGTGTCGTCGGCCGGGCGGGAGTGGGCGTGGACAACGTGGACGTGGAAGCCGCCACGGCGCGCGGGGTCATCGTGATGAACACGCCCGACGGCAACACGATCTCCACGGCCGAGCACACGTTCTCGCTGCTGGTGAGCACCGCGCGCCTCATCCCGCAGGCGCACGCCTCGGTGGTCGCCGGCAAGTGGGAGCGCAAAAAGTTCCAGGGCGTCGAACTCTACGGCAAGACGCTCACTATTCTCGGCATGGGCCGTATCGGCAGCGAACTGGCCCGGCGGGCCATCGCGTTCGGAATGCGGGTGGTGGCCTACGACCCGTACCTGGCCGCCAGCCGGGCGCGGGCCCTCCAGGTCGAACTCGCCGACAGCCTCGACGATGCCCTGCCGCGCGCGGATTTCATTTCCATGCACATGCCGTTGACCCCGGAGACCAAGCACATGCTCGACGCCCGCCGGCTGGCGCTCTGCAAGCCGGGGGTGCGGATCGTCAACTGCGCGCGTGGCGGGCTGGTGGACGAGGCGGCGCTCCAGGCGGCGCTGGAGAGCGGCCATGTGGCGGGGGCGGCGCTGGATGTGTTCGAGACGGAACCGCCGGGGGCGGAGTTTTCGTTGCGCGCGAACCCGAAAATGGTCTTCACCCCGCACCTCGGCGCGAGCACGGCGGAAGCGCAGGAAAGCGTCGGCATCGAGATCGCCCACGCGGTGCGCGCGGCGCTGGTGGACGGCGTGATCCGCAACGCCGTCAACGCGCCGAACCTCGACGCCAAGACGCTCGCCGTCGTCGGGCCGTATCTGGATTTCGGGGCGCGGCTGGGGCGTTTCGCCGCACAGATCGCCCCCTCACGCCGCAGCGAACAACTCACGATTAACTACGCCGGCCGCGTCAACGACGCCGACACCGGCCCGGTCACGCGTGCGGTGGTCAAGGGGTTCCTGGAACCGGCGATGGGCACGGAGGTGGTCAACGCGGTCAATGCCCTGGCTCGTGCGCGCGAGCGTGGATTGAAGGTGGTCGAGACACGCCAGAACGTGCCGGGCGATTTTAGCGATTTGCTGGAAGTCACGGTGGCCGGCGAAGGCGCGCCGGTATCGGTCGTGGGAACGTTCTTCGGGACCAAGCCGCGCATCGTGGGGATCAACGGCCAGCACATCGAGGCGCGTCCGGAAGGCGTGATCCTGTTGCTCGAAAACCGCGACGTGCCCGGCATGGTCGGCAAGATCGGTCATTTCCTGGGCGCGCGCGGGATCAACATCGCAACGATGAGCCTGAGCCGCGACGCCGCGGGTGGGACGGCGCTGACCGTGCTCAACCTCGACAGCGAGCCTGACGCCGAAACCCTCGTCGCGGTGCGCGCTGACGCGGACATCCTCAGCGCACGCGTGGTGAC
>CAXUIU010000041.1:0-16363 GCA_964250955.1 uncultured Chthoniobacterales bacterium
CCGCAGCGGCTTGGTGGAAGACCGTATCCGGCGACACGGGGCCCATGAAGGATGCTCCGCCGAGCGACGAATCGCCGGCAAGTTCTGCGACGGCGGGTGCGACGTGGTCGATCTCCTCATGCCCCAGATTGCCCGACTCCCCGGCGTGCGGGTTCAGACCGGCCACGGCGATGCGGGGCGGGCGGCCGAGGCGTCGGACCAAGAAATCGGCCAAGAGCTTGCCCACCCGCACGATCTCCGCGCGTTCGATCCGTTGAACAGCGTCCACTAGAGGCAGATGCGGCGTCAGGAGCGCAACCGACAGCGCGCCGCCGGTCAGCAGCATCGCAAAGTTGCGCACGCCGCAACGGTCCGCAAAAAACTCCGTCTGTCCGGGGTAACGGAAGCCAATGTCGTAGAGGCTGGCCTTGCACACCGGCGCGGTCACGACGGCGGCAAACTCCCCGTTCAGCGCGCCGGCCACAGCCGTTTCGAGCCCCTCCCAGGCAGCCCGAGCCGCGATGGGCGACGGCTGTCCCGGGAAGACGCCGGGCACCGGCCCACCGATCACGCGGTACTCGAAACCCGCCTCCAACTGCCCGGAAGCTAGCGCGGCGGCGACCACCTCGGGGCCAATCCCGGCAGGGTCACCCAGCGTGATGCCGACCACGGCTTTTTTTCCGGTGGCGGCCATTCGTCTATTCACCGGTGGCTCGTGACGCCGACCTGCTGACACATCGCCAGCACCGGGCAGCGTGAACAACGCGGGGCGTTGCCGGTGCAGACGTGCTTGCCGAAGGGCACCAGCAAGGCGTTGATCTCCACCCAGTAGCGCGTGGGCAGGATTTTTTCGAGGGCCACGCTGGTTTTCTCTGGCGTCGTGGTGGCGACGTAGCCCCAGCGGTTGGTGATGCGGTGGACGTGGATATCCACGCCGATGCGTGGCTGGCCGCACGCGATGCCAAGGACAAGGTGGGCGCACTTGATCCCCACCCCCCGGAAGGAAAGGAGGGTCTCCAGGTCGCAGGGTAGTTCGCCGCCGTGCTCGGCCACGGTGCGGCGGGCGATTTCGTGAATCTGCGGCGCTTTGGCCTCGTGGAAGGTGGAGGGTGTGATCAACGCGTCGATCTCCGCGGACGACAGGGCGGCCACCTCCGCCGGAGTGCGCGCCCGGGCGAAAAGCCGGCGCGAGATCGGCACGGTATCCTCGTCGCGTGTGCGGATGGAAATGATGCACGCCAGCAGCTGCTCGAACGCGGACTGGAAGCCGTCGTCGTACAACTCGAAGAGCGCCGCCTTGCGGAACGACTTCACCCCTTCGCGGATGGCGTCCATGGCGGCGTCGATGTCGAACGCGGTCTTCGCGTCGTCACCAGCGTCTGCGTTGCCGTAGGAGGAAGGGGGTCGAGACATGGGTAGCGAGCACGATCAAGGGCGTACGTTCCGCCGAATCAAGAGGTATGCAACTTCCCGACGATTCTCCCAACGCCAAAGGCAAAATCCTGAACCACGGCGATGGCCTGGGCGAAGCAGGAAACGAGGACGTGGAACGCCGCGCCCAAGAACTCGCCGAAATCGCCGGGTTGGGCCGCGACGAGGACATCGACGATTTCCGCCTCCAGGCACGCGAGGAACTCCGCGGCACGGTTGATCCGAACACGCCCAACGACGACGAAGGGCCTGCCGCCGGCCTCATCGCGGAAGACGACGTGCCCGGCGAGAGCGGCGGGGCGGTGTCACCCGCCACCAACGCAGCTACACACGGCGACGAACAAACCATCGCCGAGCAACTCTACGGGGAGGGCATCGACGAGGCCGACCATGACCGGATGACCGAGTCGCGCCGGGAAGAACGCCTCAGCGAGGATGTTTAGAGCACGTCGCGGTAGCGTACGTTCCCATCACCTAATCCATGCGTCCGTTGTTGCCAGAGACATTTGGGACGCGTCGGAGACACGTCCCGACCAATCGGTGACGAAGGGCCACGGCGTGGCCTGTTTAGAGCGGCTGCCCGTTCGCGGAACGGTTCTGACGTAAACCCGGAAGGACGCCGTGGGAGTATCGCTCCAAGTGATCCAGACAACTCTATGCCGAGGCGACCCGGTGGTCAGAAGATCTTGATGAATGCCTTTTTGCGTAGGCTCGACACCCAAGCGTCCTGCATGCGCTCGCGTTCGGCAGAGTTGATTTTCTTCTCGATGTCAGGCCGCACCTCGTCCAGCGGCTTCGTGTAGGCCGCCTTGCGTTCGGAGACCTTCATGATGTAGTAAGCCGGCCCGAGGTCGATCACGGGGCTGATCTTGTTGGTTTCCAGCTTGAAGGCAGCGTTCGTGAGCGACTCGTTGAGCGTCTTGCGGTCGATCCAGTTCCAGTCACCGCCCGCCGAACGACTGCTGTCGTCGCTGTAGAGCTTGGCGAGATCCTCGAACTTCGCGCCCTTGGCGAGCTTGTCGCGGATTTCGGTCGCCACGGCTTTCTGTGGGTCGCCGCCATCGCTGCCAACAGTCGTCCCCTTGTTGACGGCGATCATCCACAGGTGGATCTGCTCGGGCGTGGTGACATCCGGTTTGATGGAGTTGTAGAACTGGTCGATCTTCGGCGGCGACACGATCATGTCGGTCTTGACGTTCTGGTAGCGCATCGCCTGCACGATGATCTTGTCCTTTTCCGACTCGCGGAACTTGGTCAGCGTGAAGCCCTGAGCCTGCAAGGTGCGGATGAACGCCTGCCGGTCCCCGCCGAACTCCTCGCGGATGATCGTGTCCACGCGTTCGTCCACGAAGCGTTGCGGGATCTGGAACTCCTTCTTCTTGAACTCCTGGATGATGAGCTGTCGGTCGATGAGTTCGTTGAGCGCACCACGGCGGGCGTCGCGGATCTTGTCGGCGAGTTCCTGGCCGGTGAACTGGTTGCGCAACGCGCGCTCACGGGGCGCGACGAGTTCCCGGACCTCCGAGAACGTGATGACATCCTTGTTCACGAGGGCGGCGACGCCGTCCACCACGTCGGGGTCGGCGTGGGCGCGGGGGCTGAGCGGCGGGAGCAAAAGAGACGAGCCGGTCAGCACGCAAGCGGCGAGGACCGGGAACAGGCGGCGGTTTTTCATGGCGTGGACAACGGGATGAACCTGATCCACAAACGGCTCGGGCGAAGGGGTTTCGGCCGGTTACAACCGTTCGAGCAGATCGGAAAGTTCGCGCATTTTAGAAGCGCCGTCGGCCGAAGTCAAGCGGAGGAACTTGCCGGCGATCAGCACAAAGTCACCTCCGCGGGTGAGCATCACCTTGTCCCCACGCACCTCGACCTGCTGCACCTTTTTGGAAGACGCCAAGAGCTTCAAACGCGTGTGGGCCAAAAGGTTATCGGCCGGCTCGGGCAGCGGGCCGAAGCGGTCGCGCCACGTCGCGTGCAGAGCCTCGGCCTCGGCGGAGCGGGTCGTTTCGGCGAGTTGGCGGTAGGCCTGGATGCGCAGGCGCGGCTCCTCGATGTAGTCGGCCGGGATGAAGGCCGGCCACTCCCGCGCGATGGGCGTGGGTGCGTCGCCGTCGGGTTGGCTGGCTTCGGCATGGGCGGCGCGAACGTACTCCGCCTCGCTCATGGCGGCGAAGTCCAGGCGCAGGACCGTCTCGACGCGGTGGCGCACGCGCTCGCCCTTCAGCTTCGACACGGCCTGGCGCAAAAGCTGGCAATACAGGTCGAAGCCAACCGCCGTCAGGTGGCCACTCTGGGCGAGACCGAGGATGTTGCCGGCCCCGCGGATTTCCAGGTCGCGCAAGGCGATCTTGAAGCCTGCGCCGAGGCTTGAATACTGTTTGATGGCGTTGATGCGCTTGCGGGCCTCGCCGACGGTCATCAGGTCACGCGGGAGCATCAGGTAGGCGTACGCTTTGTGCTCGCCGCGGCCGACGCGCCCGCGGAGTTGGTAGAGGTCCGCCAGCCCGAAGCGGTCGGCGCGGTCGATGACCATCGTGTTCGCGTTCGGGATGTCGAGGCCGCTCTCGATGATCGTCGTCGCCACCAGCACATCGGTCTTGCCGCTGACGAACCGCTGCATGACGCCTTCCAACTCACCCTCGGCCATCTGGCCGTGGCCGATGTCCACCTTGGCCTTCGGGCACAGGTGCCGGATGCGGCCGGCGACCTTTTCGATGTCGTCGACGCGGTTGTGGAGAAAGTAGACCTGCCCCTGGCGGGAGAGTTCGCGCTCGACGGCGGTCTTGATGATGCGCTCGTCGTAGGGGCAGATAAGCGTCTCGACGGGGTAGCGGTTCGGCGGCGGGGTTTCCAGGGTAGAGAGGTCACGCGCGCCGGTCAACGCGAGGTAGAGCGTGCGCGGGATGGGTGTGGCCGAGAGGGTGAGCACGTCCACGTTGGGGAAGCGTTCCTTGATGCGCTCCTTGTGGCGGACGCCGAAGCGTTGTTCTTCGTCCACCACGAGCAGGCCGAGGTTTTTGAAGTGCACGTCCTTGGAGATCAGCCGGTGCGTGCCGATGACGATGTCCACGGTGCCGTCGAGCACGCCCTCGGTCACGCGGTTTTGCTCGGCGGGCGTGCGGTAGCGGCTGAGGAGTTCGACGGTGACGGGGAAGTTGCCCATCCGGCGCTGGAAGTTCTCGTAGTGCTGCTGGGCTAACACCGTCGTCGGCACGAGCATCGCCACCTGCCGGCCGTCGGCCGCCGCCTTGAACGCCGCCCGGATGGCGACCTCCGTCTTGCCGAAGCCCACGTCGCCGCAAATCAGCCGGTCCATGGCGCGGCCGGTTTCCATGTCGCCCTTGGTGTCGTCGATGGCCTTGAGCTGGTCGGCGGTTTCCTTGTAGGGGAAGGTGTCCTCAAACTCTTTTTGCCACTGGCCGTCGGGATTGAAGGGCAAGGCTTGGTGCGTTTCGCGCATCGCCTGGACCTTCAGCAGGTTGGCGGCGTAGTCGTACACCGATTTCTCGGCCGCCTTCTTGGTGGTGGCCCACTTGCCGTCTCCTAAATGGCTGAGGCCAGTGTTCTTCTTGCCTAGACCCACGTAGCGCGATACGAGGAAAGCCTGTTCAAGCGGGATGTAAAGGCGAGCCTTCTCCGCAAACTCCAGCACCATGACTTCCTCGGTCGCCGGACCGCCGGCGGGGTTCTGCGCGGCGGTCATTGGGCGGGTTTGCAGACCCTGGTAGCGCGCGAGGCCGTGTTCGAGGTGCACGACGAGTTCACCTTCGGTCAGTTCGGTGAAGTCGATCTGGGTGCGGCTGACCGGCAGGCCACGCCGCGAACGGCCCGAGATCGCCGCCGCGCCGCGCTCGGCCCGTTCCTGGTGTCCGAGGATCTCGCCCGCAAAGATGACCGCGAGCTGCGCCCCCGGGAACACGAACCCTGCCTCGCTGTTGCTGGAACGCAGGAAGTGAACTTCCGTGTTCAACGTAAAATCAGGGACAACATTCTGTAGGAGAGGAACCTCCGAGTCACGCCGAAAGTTGATGACCGTTTTGTAACCTTCTCTATCCCAAGTACGCATCTGGCCGCGCACGTTGCGGGCGTAGGCGTCTCGCAACGCCGAGGAGTCCAGCCGTCGGCTGGCGTTGGCAAACGGCGTGGGGAAGAACGCGTCGGCGTAGTTCTCCGCGCCGTCGTCGGTCGGGGTCGTGCCGTCGTCGCTGATGCGGACGTGGCACTCGGCGTCTTCCACGTCCACGGCGAGGATCACGTCCTTCTTGCCGACATAGTCGCGCAACGGGAACGTCTCGGCCTCCGGCACGCGCAAGAGCAGCGCGGCGGTTTCCAGCGAGCGCACGGAAGTTTGCTTATCAAGGTCGAACTCGCGCACGGACTCGATCTCGTCGTCGAACCACTCCACGCGCACCGGGAGCGCCTGCTGCCAGGAATACACGTCCATGATCCCGCCGCGCACGGAGTACTGCCCGCGCTCGCCGACCTGCGGGACGTGTTCGTAGCCGGCGTCTTGGAGCGAATGCACGAGAGCATCGCGGTCGGCGCGCTGGCCAACGGTGAGGGTGAGGGTGGCTTTTTCGAGCGAACGCGGCGCGGAGACCTGTTCGTCGAGCGCCTCGCGGGTGAGCACCACGGCCGCACCGCCGCGACCGGCAGTCAGGCGTTGGAGGACGCCGAGGCGTTCGGCGGAAACTTCCGGGTCAGGCACGGCACCCTCGACGACCGCGATTTCCAGGTGCGGGAAGGTCAACGTCTCGGGCCACCACGCGGAAAGTTCGGCCGCGAACCGAGCCTGGGTGCGCTCAGAGGAGCACACGATCCAGGCGTTGCCCCCCTGCCCTCGCCAGGCGTGCAGGAGCGCCGCGACGAGGAACGGCCGGGCCGGCTCGGCGACGTGCCCGAAGACGGCGGGGCGGCCGAGCGTCGGGGGACGGGTGAGCTTCTGACGGCGGCCAAGGGCCTCGATGGTCGCTTCAAACAGAGAAAAATCCAGGTCGTTCATGGACGGCACGGCACCGTCCGGGCGATGCACAAAGGGCGGTTCGCTGCCAGCCCCCCGGTTGGACGCGCGGCCGGGCGCGAAAGGGTCACTGGATGTTGAGTTCGCGCGTGATGCCGAAGCGTTCGATGCGCTTACGCAGGGTGGCTCGGGTGACACCGAGCACCTTGGCGGCTTTGAGTTGGTTGCCGCGCGTCAGCTTCATGGCGGCGATGGTGAACTCGCGTTCCAGCCACGGCAGGAGGTGCAGGCTCTTGTCGCGCGCGGCGGCTTGGAAAAGCGTCTCGATGGCTGATTGGACGGCGTTCGCGGACGCGCCATCTGACGTGGGTAGCGAGGCGGGCGCAGGCGTCGCGTCGTTGGCGGGGACGGGCCGGTTCTCGGGAGATAGCGTTACACCAATGGTGCCGAGCGGGATGTCCTTGGGCAGGAGCACGTCAGTTGTGGCGAGGACGGAGGCGCGTTGGAGGGTATTTTCCAGTTCACGCACGTTCCCCGGCCACGGGTACGCTTCCATCATGCGCAAGGCGTCTTCCGAGAGGCGCAGGCGCGGGAGGTGTTTTTGCGAGGAGATGCGCGCCAGGAAGTATTCGCAGAGCAGCTTGATGTCCTCCGCGCGCTGGCGCAACGGTGGCAGGTGCACGCGCACGACGTTGAGCCGGTAAAAAAGGTCTTCGCGGAAGCCCTTGCGGGCGACTTCCTGTTCGAGGTTCTTGTTGGTGGCGGCGACGATCCGCACGTCCGTGCGCAGGGTGGCGCTGCCGCCCAGGCGCGAGAACTCGCCCTCCTGCAAGACGCGCAAAATCTTACTCTGCACCTGCATGGGCATCTCGCCGATCTCGTCGAGGAAAAGCGTGCCGCCGTCGCTCTGCTCGAAGCGGCCGATGCGCTGCGTGACCGCGCCGGTGAAGGAGCCCTTCTCGTGTCCGAAAAGCTCGCTTTCCAGGAGCGTCTCGGGGATGGCGGCGCAGTTGATCGCCACGAAGAACTTGTCGCTGCGCCGGCTGTAGTGATGGATCGCGCGGGCAACGAGTTCCTTACCCGAGCCACTCTCGCCGGTGATCATCACCGGGGCCTCGCTGTGGGCGACGCGGCCAACCATCTTGAAGACCCCCTGCATCGCTTCGCTCTGGCCGACGATGCTGTCCTGGTGCTGGTCGACGGTGAGCTGCGGCTTGGGCGCCGTGGCCGCACGCATCTCGCTCTGGGCCTTGAGCGCGGCGTCCACCACGACCTTCAGGTTGAAGGGCAGCGATTCCTTGCGGATGAAGTCGTACGCGCCCAGCTTCATCGACTCGATGACGCTCTGGGTCGTGCCGAAGGCGCTGGTGAGGACCACCATCGCGTTGGGGTCGCGCTGGCGGACCTTGGCGAGCAGTTCCAGGCCGCTGTAGGGCTGGAGGTGGGTGTCGGTGATCAGGAGGTCGGCGTTCTCGGCGAAGTAGAGCCGGTAGGCCTCGTCCACCCGCGTGGCGGTGAGCACGCGTGTCGTCGGCGTTTCCAACTGGTGGGCGGCCCACTCCAGGAAATCGCTCTCGGGATCAACAAGGACAATCGTTTGCATCTCGCGGGCCGCGGGCCTAGCTACAGGGAGCCGAACCTCCGCTGACGGTTACTGTAATCCTCGACGGCTGCAAGCAGGTCCTGCTTGCGGAAGTCCGGCCACAGCACGGGAGTGAAGTGGATTTCGGCGTAGGAAAGCTGCCACAGGAGGAAATTAGACAGGCGCATCTCGCCGGAGGTGCGGATCAAGAGGTCCGGGTCGGGGTAGGCGCGCGTGTAGAGGTGGCGGCTGAAAAGCTCGGGGTCCACCATGGCCTCGTCGAGGTGGCCGGCCTGGATTTCGCGCGCGATGGAACGCACGGCGTCGATGATCTCCGCGCGCGCGCCGTAGCTGAGGGCAAGGATGAGCGTCAGGCCGGTGTTGGCCGCGGTGCGCTCGATGGAGCGGTGCAGCTCGGCGCGACAGGAGTCGGGCAGCTCGTCGATGCGCCCGATGGCGTGCAGGCGCACGTTCTTCTCCATCAACTCAGGGGTGGTGTCCTTGAGGAAGTTCTGGAGCAGCCGCATGAGCGCGGTGACCTCGATCTTCGGACGCTGCCAGTTCTCCTGCGAAAAGGCGTAGAGCGTCAGGTACTCGATGCCCAACTCGCCACAACCCTCCACGCTGCCGCGCACGGCCTTGGCTCCCTCCTCGTGGCCGAAGATGCGCGCCAGCCCCCGCTGTTTGGCCCAACGGCCGTTGCCATCGAGGATGATGGCGACGTGGCGCGGGACGGTGGGGAGGCGCGGCTTCACGACACGGGAAATCAGAGCTGGATGGTCTGACTGCGCTTGGGACCGACGCTCACGATGGACAGCTCTGCCCCGGTCAGATCACTGATCCTCTTCAGGTAACGCCGCGCCGCGGTCGGCAGGTCGCCGTAGCGCCGGACCCCCGCGATGGAGGTTTCCCAGCCCGGCATCTCCTCGTAGACGGGTTCGCACCGCGCGAACGCCTCGTGGTCCGAAGGCGGTACGTCCACCGTCTTGCCGTCCAGGCGGTAGGCGGTGCAAATCCGGAGGCGCTCGACCGTGTCCAGGCCGTCCAGGTTGGTGACGGCCAGCAGGTCGATGCCGTTGACCATCGTGGCGAAGCGCGTTGCCACGGCATCGAACCACCCGCAACGCCGCGCCCGGCCCGTCGTCGCGCCGAACTCCCGGCCCATCCCGTGAAGCATGTTCGTCACGCCCATGTCCTCGCTGGGAAAGGGTCCCTCGCCGACGCGGGTCGTGTACGCCTTCATCACGCCCATGACCTGATCGACGCGGTGCGGCGGCACGCCCGAACCCGTGCAAGCGCCGCCGGCCGTGGTGTTCGACGACGTGACGTAGGGATAGGTGCCGTGGTCGAGGTCGAGGAAGGTGCCCTGCGCGCCCTCGAAGAGAATTTTCTTTCGCTTGGCGAGCGCGTTGTGCAGATAAACGACCGTGTTGGTGACAAAAGGCTTCAACCGCGCGCCGGCCTCCAGGTAGGCGGCCTCCACCTGCTTGAAGGACAGTGGCTGCGCGCCGAAGGTCCGCAGGATCTGGTTGGCCTCGCGCAGCCGGAGCTGGAGCTTGGCTGAAAACACGGCCGGCTGCATGAGGTCGGACATCCTCAATCCGGTGCGCGCGGCCTTGTCGCCGTAGGCCGGGCCGATGCCGCGTTTGGTGGTGCCGATCTTGTGCTTGCCCTTGGCCTGTTCGCGCCGCTCGTCGAAGCGCGGGTGGTAGGGCATGACGAGGTGCGCGCAGTCGCTGATGAGGAGGTTCTTCTCCACGGCGATGTCGAGCGCGCGTAGGCCGTCGATCTCGCCGACGAGCGCGATGGGGTCGATGACGACGCCGTTGCCGATCACGCACGTCTTGCCCGGACGCAGGATGCCCGAGGGGATCAGGTGCAGGACGTACTTCTGGCCACCCAGGACGATGGTGTGCCCGGCGTTGTTGCCGCCCTGGCTGCGGACCACGATGTCCGAACGGCCGGTGAGCACGTCGATGATCTTGCCCTTGCCTTCGTCGCCCCACTGGGCACCGACGAGAACGATGTTCGCCATACGTGATAAGGTTGCTACTGCGGGGAGGAAAAAACGGTACGCGAAAGCGGCTGCCACCATCATTTTGAACCGGGGAAACGCAAGAAGTTTCTCCGGTTCCGTCCCTGTCTTCGGGCCACGGGATGTGCTTTGTTGAGCCCTCATGCCCCGCTACTCCTACCGTGCCCGCAACCCCCAGGGCCAACTCGTCGAAGGGCAGGTGGAGGCCGGTGACCGCGCGACGGCCATCCAGCTCATCGAGCAAAAGCGTTGCGTGCCCTTCCGCATCGAGACGGAGGGCGGCCCGGAAACGAAGACTCCCCCTCCCTCGGCCCGCGCGAACGGCACGGCCAAGCCTGCCGCCACTCCCATCGCGTCCGCCCCGGCCGTCCGCGAGCCGGTCCGCACCGCCCCGGCCGTCGTGCCGAAGACGCTCACAACCGCGGCGGCCGAGAACTTCCGCCTCTCGCATGGGCAGCGGCTGTTCTTCACCGAGCAACTCGCCTACCTGCTCACCGCCGGCATGACGCTCGACGAGGCACTCGGCATTCTCGTCAAACGCCTCAAGCAACCCGCGCTCCAACGGCTCACCGCCGGCCTGCACCAGGCGCTCGTGGACGGACGCAGCTTTTCCCAGGCATTGCGTGAATACCCACGGGTGTTTTCGTCGCTCTACATCAACCTCGTCATGGCCGGCGAGGCCAGCGGTGCGCTCTCGGACATCCTCTCGCGCCTGGTCAAGCACCTCGGCAGCATGAAACAACTGCGCGACCGCGTGCAGCAGGCGCTCATCTACCCGGCGTTCCTGGCGGTGGTGGGGGTGGCGCTGGTGATCCTCTTCGTGACCGTGATGGTGCCGCAGCTCAACTCGTTTTTCTCCAACACCAACGGCGGCACGCTGCCCCTGCCCACGCGGGTCCTCATCGGCGCCAACGAGGCGTTCGTGCGTTACTGGTGGCTGGGCGTCGCCGCGGGTCTTGGGGCGTGGACGCTCTTCAAGACGCTGACGCGCTCGGACACCGGCCGGTTAGCCTGGGACCGGATGCGGCTGGGCGCGCCGGCGCTCGGCTCCGTGATGCGCTACAGCTTCTACGCACAGTTCGCCCGCACGATGGGCACGCTCCTGCAAAACGGCGTCACGCTGCTGCGCACCATGGAACTGCTCGAAGACATGTCGGGCAACACGTACCTGCGCGCCTGCATGCACCGCGCCCGTGCGGCGCTCGTGGACGGCGCGAGCCTCTCGGGCGCCCTGGGCAAGGAGCAGGTCTTCCCCGAACTCTACGTGGACATGATGGCCGTCGGCGAACAGTCCGGCCGCTTCGCCGAGACCATGCAGATGGTCGCCGACGTGTACGAACGCGAACTCGACGGCCGTATCAAGATCGCTACGGCCATCATCCCACCGATCATCGTCGTGATGATCGCGGTCGTGGTGGGGGCCGTGGTCTTCAGCATCATCAGCGCGGTCTTCAGCGTGACCAACTCCATCCAGGTCCGCACGAACTTCTGAATTGCCGCCGGCCGGCGGGGCCGCTAACGTCGTCGCGCCCGACCACCCTATGCCCCGCCTGCTCACCCATTTTGCCGTCTGCCTTTTCTGCGCCGCCTTCCTGCCGCGAGCGACGTTCGCGCAGGGGCTGCGCACCGAAGCCGCCCCGCTGACGGCCTGGCTCGACCTGCGCCCCGCCGGGCCGAACGCCGCGCCGCAGTCCGCGCCGGAGTGGGTGGAGGCGTTCGAGTTCGTGCCGGCCAAAAAGGCGACCGACACGGTGGAAAGTGTCTCGGTGAAAATCGGAGACACGCAAACCAGTCAGGCAGAGACAGTTTCTTCGACCGGAACGTCCATTTACCGCATCCGTCTGCACCGCCCGGCGGCGGGGGTCAACGACTTGCAGGTGCGCCTCTTTTACGACGACCGCGGGGGCGGCGCCCGGCCGTACCTGACCGTTTGGAACGAACTCGGCACCGAAATCATGCGCTCCGACCCCATTGGCCAGGGACTCGGCCTGCCGTCGTCCGAGACGCTGCTCGTGCCGATGGCGGGGGCGGATTACCTGGAGATCGCCGCGCCGGGCGACGGTTCGCAGATGCGGGCGGCGTTCCTGAGCTGGCTGGAAACGGCCGAGGTGCAGCGGCCGGCGGACTTCGCGGTCAAGGAGACGATGGCCGAGCCCTTTCAGGCCCAGCCGCCGATGCACACCCCGCACGACGACGCGTACCAGTACGGCGTCGTGACCGCGCGTTTGCAAGGCGGCAAGCCGACGGTGCTGACGACTGGCAGCGCGCCGGCGGCGGCGTACGAGTTCCAATTGGAACGCCAACCGCTCGTCGCCGTCGTCAGCTATGAGGTGCTCGGCGCGACGCTCGGGTCCGCACCGACGCTCACCGTGAACCAGAATGTCACCGCAACGTCCGAGATGCAGTTCCCGGACCTGAAAGACCCTGCCTTCCAGGGACAGTCCCATGCGGGCCAGGACGACATGAGCTTCCGCTACACCGGCTGGGTCCGTGCGCAGAAAGTGATCCCGGGCAGTACGCTCGTGGCCGGATTGAACAGGCTGACCCTGGCGCTGTCTAGTGGTTCAGAGAACGTGGCGGTCCGGTCGGTGCAGATCCAGTTGAAGTACAACTGGGAGAAGCTCGACTACACGCTCCCCACCGTTTCCACCCCTACCCCCGCTTCTTCCTATGAAACGCAGTAACCGCCTACGCCGCGCCGCCGCTTTCACTTTGTTGGAGATCATGCTCGTGGTAGCAATTATCTCCCTGCTGCTGGGCTCCGCCTTTTACTTCCTGGGCGGTCAGCTCGGCGTCGGGCAGGACGCCCGGATCAACGCCGATTTTGTGGCGATCAACTCGGCGCTCCAAACCTACCGGATGGTGGCCGATGATCAGTTGCCCACCACTGAACAAGGTCTCCAGGCGCTGGTCGCCATGCCGCAGACCGATCCCAAGCCGAGCAAGTGGTACCAGACAATGGGGCGGACCCCGAAAGACCCCTGGGGTCGCGAGTACGTCTACGTCTGCCCGGGTAAACACAACACGGGCGGCTACGATCTGTCCACCAAGGGCAAGGACGGCATCGACGGCACCGAAGACGACCGCAACAACTGGTCCAACAAATAGGCGCGTTCAGAGCGCGCTCTGTGCGAAACGTCCGAACCTGCGGAACTTCCGATAGCGTGCGGCCAGCAGTTGGTCGGTCTCCGTCCCGGCGAGGGCACGCAGTTCCTTGCTGACCGCCGCTCGCAGTGCCTTCGCCATCGCGTCGTGGTCGTGCTGCGCGCCGCCGGGAGGCTCGGGGATCACACCGTCCACGAGGCCGAATTTCTCTAACCCGGGCGCGTCGAGTTTCAGTGCCTCGGCGGCGGCAGCCCGGTGCGCACCGTTTTTCCACAGGATGGCCGCGGCTCCCTCGGGGCTGATGACCGAGTAGTACGAGTTTTCCAGCATCAGCACGCGGTCGGCCACGCCGATGCCCAGCGCGCCGCCGGAACCGCCCTCGCCAATGACGACGGCCACGATGGGAGTGCGCAGCACCATCATCTCACGCAGGTTCACCGCGATGGCCTCGGCGATGTGGCGTTCCTCCGCGCCGACGCCCGGGTAGGCACCGGGAGTGTCAATCAGGGCAACCACGGGCAGGCCGAACTTCTCCGCCAGTCGCATGACGCGCATCGCCTTGCGGTAGCCTTCCGGGTGCGCGCTGCCGAAGTTGCGCTGGATGTTTTCCTTCACGTCGCGGCCCTTCTGATGCGCTACGACCACGCAGCGGATCCCGTCGAGCGTCGCCAGACCAGCGGGCATCGCCCGGTCGTCGCCGAAAAACCGGTCCCCGTGCAGTTCAACGAAGTCGCTGAAGCACAAACGCAAGTAATCCAGGGAGTAAGGTCGTTGGGGGTGCCGCGCGATTTTGACACGGTCCCACGAACTCAGATTGGCGTAAACCTGTTGTTTGGTCTGCGCCAGGTGCGCGGCGATGCGGCGGACTTCCGGGTCGAGGTTGATGTCCTGGCCGTGCAGGTGGCGCTTGAAGTCGTCGAGCTTCTTTTCGAGTTCGAGGATGGGCTTCTCGAAGTCCAAGGGGGTGACGTTCATGGATGGAGGGTCTGCAACAAACAGTGGGCTCAGGCGAATTGCAAACGCTCGCCGACATGATGCCTCTCGCAAAGGCCGCGAAGAACGCAAAGGACGGAAGAGGAGTAGGGAGAGTCTTCCGCCTTCAACCTTCTCCCCTCCTTTGCGGTCTTCGCGGCCTTTGCGAGAGGCACTCTATCAATCGGCGCTGATGGACACAGGCGTGCCGATACTCACGAGCATGTGGAGTTCTTCCGCATCGGCGGGCGCGAGCGCGATCCCGGTGTTGGACGGCGGTTTGTCGGGAGTGTCTTCCTCGCCGTAGATCGTGTAGCCGGGCTGACCGGTCAGCGTCAGCGAACGCAGGCTGCCCGGGTAGTCCTTCGTTCCGAAGGCCACCTGGCGGCCGTCCTTCTTGGCCTGTTTTTCCTGCACCTTGGTCTTGATGTCGGCGAACTTCTTGGCCATCGGCCGGCCGTTGGCGATGAAGTATGACTTGAAGAAACGCCCGTGGTTGAGGACCACGACCTTGCGCTGCTTGAGGTGAACCTCGATGGCGAAGTCCACCTGCGGCACGCGCAGTTTCTGGCCGATGCGCAGCATCGTGCGGTCCAAACCATTCGCCTGGAAGAGGAGTTCCGGGTTACACTTGGTCTTGTGCGCCACCCGGTCGATCACGTCGCCGCGCTGCACGGTGTACTCGACCTTGTCGGGACCGGGCGCGTTGGAGAGCAGGTCGATGACGTTGAGTTCGCCGAGCATCGTCTCGGCCTCGTCGTGGTGCGAACTCTCCGGGTAGCGCGTCAGGAACGCCTCCGCCGCCGCGTGCGCCTCGCCGTACTGCTGGTTGCGGCGCAGGTAGCGAATCTTGTCGTAGTCGTCCGTCGTCGGGTCGGGCGTGGGCTGACCGGCGGTCGTGCTGACCTCGTGGGCTTCTTTTTCGTCCTGCTGCCGGGGCTGCTGGACCAAGTAATAATACGCCCCCGCCCCTCCGCCCACGATCATGCTGAGCAGGCCCAGGATGACGAGCGCCTTCAGCAGCCGAATCATAACAACCCGCGGCGGCGAAAGTCTCCGACGTTGCCCGCCGCCGAACCCTGCACAAGGTCCATGGTGAACTTGAGCAAGCACACCTCCCAGGCGTCGTCCACACCCTGGATCACGGCGCGCAGCGGCTCGTCGTCGTGCGCGGCGGCAACCTCCGTGCGCAGGCGCTCACCGACGGCCTCGATGGACTCGCGGACCGTGTGCCGGCTGATCTCCGTGCGCCGGAACTGGAAGCCGTACTTCAGCGTGGCCGCCAGCGGGCTGCCGGGCTGCTGCAACCATTCGGCGAACTCGCGCGCCTTCTCACCGAAGTTCTCCAGCAGGAGTTGCGCGTGATGCGCGGGAGTCAGGAGCTGCGGGCGTTCGGCGTGGACCGTCCCTTCACGCACGTGAACCTCGTCCACGCGGTCCATGGATTCGGTCAGAAGATGAAAGCGGAACCGGGTGCTGCCGAAAGTGTCGATCTGACGTTGCGGCGCGAGTAGCACCCGGGTGTTTTCCAGCGCGTACTGAAAGTCGTCGGCGGTGAACATGGACGCCGGACTCTTACGGAAAACCTAGCTCCACGCGAACGAAACTTTGCGCCGCGGGGAGCGCCCTGGCGGGCTTACTTGTTGGGAGCCTTGTTCTCGATGTACTTGGTCACGTCGCCGACGGTGAGCAGCTTTTCGGCGTCCTCGTCGGGCACTTCTACCCCGAACACCTCTTCAAAGGCCATGACGAGTTCGACCGTGTCGAGCGAATCCGCGCCGAGGTCCTCGATGAACGACGCCTGCGGGGTGACCTGCTCCGGGGTGACGCCGAGTTGCTCGACGATGATTTCCTTCACTTTTTCCTCGACGGATTTGTCTGACATAAACTCTTGGGATGGCTAAGGGTGGCGCGTGAACGCTCTGCTTCTGTAATGACGACCCCTCGGTTGCGCAACTAAATAAATCGCGGGCCGGCGCAGAATTGCCCGGCGAGGTGCCACCCCTTGCGCGCGGGGAGCGAGCGTGGGATGTTGAGTGTGTATCCGCACTCCGCTCCATTCCCGGAGTCCGCGGCGTGGCGATCCGATCTCCTTCTGCCCCGCGCCCGCCGTCCTGCTATGAACGAAGCCGATTTCCCGTCCATCAATCTCGACGAACTGCGTCTGGTTCCCGACTGGCTGCGCGAAGGCGCACCCTCGCCTTCCAAGCAATACGCCTCCCACGAGGGGCCGAGCGAACGCGACGAGCGGCCCTTCTCGCGCGGCCCGCGTCCCGGCGGCGGCGGTGGGTTCAAC
>CAXUIU010000042.1:0-8023 GCA_964250955.1 uncultured Chthoniobacterales bacterium
TTCGCGGGCGGCGAGGGGGGTGCCGCCGGGGCTGGCGACGGCCTCGCGCAGTTCGGCCGGGTGGCGGTCGGTTTCGCGGACGGTCGCCGCTGCGCCGAGCACGGTCTGCGCGGCCAGGGAGGCGGCCAGCTTTCGCGGCAGGCCCATGAGCACGCCGCCGTCCGCCAGCGCCTCGATGACGAGGTAGACGTACGCCGGACCGCTACCGCTCAGGCCGTTGACGGCGTCGATGAGGTTCTCCGGGACGGCGTGCACATCGCCGACCGCCGCGAAGACCCGCTCGACCTCGGCGGCCTGCGCGTCGGTGACGCTCGCCCCGCGCGCGTAAGCAGTGGCTCCCTTGCCGACGAGGCAGGGCGTATTCGGCATCGAGCGCACCACCGCCACACCGGAGCCCGCCGCCGCCTGGAGGTCCGCCAGCGTCACCCCCGCGGCCACCGACACGACGAACGGACACTCCCGGATCGCCGCCGCGTGCCGCCGCAACGTCGCACAGGCGTCCGCAGGCTTGACGCACAGAAACACGGTCTCGCTGTGGATGAACACCGCGTCGTTGTCCGAGGTGGCCGTGCCGCCGCCGGTTTCCTCCTCGAAACGGTCGCGCGTTTCCGCCGAACGCGCGCTGCCGGTCAGTTCCACAGGCTTGCAAAGTCCCGCCGCCACCGCGCCCTTGGCGATGGCCGTCGCCATTTTACCCGCCCCGATAAATCCGAGTCTCATGCGCGGAAGGATGCGGGAAGCCGGAGGCGGGATGGAAGCAGAAAAACCCTTTCTGTGGTAAACTGTGAGTATTCACATGGTTGCTCTAAACACCACCGTTCAACCGCCCGCCAGCGCCGAGCGTTTTTCCGCCGATGCCTCCGCGCGCACCGACCTCGCCGCCGCCATCCTGCGCCTGAAAAAGGAGCGCAACGCCGTCATCCTCGCCCACAACTATCAGGTCGGCGAAATCCAGGACGTGGCCGATTACGTCGGCGACTCCCTCGGCCTGAGCTACCACGCGCAGAAGACCGACGCGGACGTGATCGTCTTTTGCGGGGTGCATTTCATGGCCGAGACGGCCAAGATCGTCAATCCGACCAAGACCGTGCTCCTGCCTGACCTCGACGCCGGCTGTTCGCTCTCCGAATCCTGCCCGCCGGAAAAGCTCGCCGCCTTCCTGGAACGCAACAAGGAAAAGAACTACTACGTCATCGCCTACATCAACTGCTCGGCCGGCGTGAAGGCGCTCTCGGATGTGATCGTCACCAGTGGCAATGCCATCAAGATCGTCAACGCCGCGCCGCCCGACCGCAACATCCTCTTCGTGCCCGACCAAAACCTCGGCGGCTGGGTCATGGAAAAGACGGGGCGCAAGATGGACCTGTGGCAGGGCAACTGTTACGTCCACGTCGAGTTCACCCGCCAGAGCATCGAGCGCATCCGCGACCAGTACCCGGAGGCCCCGGTGGTCGCGCACCCGGAGTGCACCTTCGCCGTGCGCCTGCTCGCCGACGAGGTGTGTTCGACGGAGAAGATGGTGTCCTACTGCCGCGACCACGAGGCGAGCGCCTTCATCATCGTTACCGAGGCCGGGATGCTCCACCGCCTGCGCAAGGAAGTGCCGGGCAAGCTCTTCATCGCCGGTCCGACCGACCACTGCGCGTGCGCGGATTGCCGGTTCATGAAGATGAACACTCTCGAAAAGCTCCACGACGCGCTGCTCAACCTCTCGCCCGAGATCACGATGCCGGAGGAAATCCGCGCCCGCGCCGAGAAGCCCATCCTGCGCATGCTGGAACAGAGCCGCTGAACGCAGGCAGGCGCGTGTGGGCTTGACGAACCCAGCGCGCGCCGAATAGATAGAGCCAGCGTTTCCCCTCGCACTCATGGCCGGCAAAACTTCCAGCGCGCCGCCCGCGTCGCCCGCGGCCCGCAACAGCTCCACGGTGGAAGACTACCTGGAGCGCATCCTCGAACTCATCAACACCAAGGGCTACGCCCGCGTCGTGGACATCGCCGGCAGCCTGAGCATCAGCCAGGCGAGCGTGACCAACATGGTCCAGCGCCTCGACTCCGAAGGCCTGCTCAAATACGAGAAATACCGTGGCCTCGTGCTGACCACCGCCGGCGAAACGCTCGCGCGCAACATCACCCGCCGCCACCAACTCCTCACCGACTTCCTCAAGCTGCTCGGTCTGCCCGACGACGTGATCTACCACGATGTCGAGGGCATGGAACACCACATCAGCCCGCCGACGTTGCGCGCCATCGAAAACCTCACAGATTTCCTGAACGCGCATCCCGAGTGTGCCGCGGCCGTACGCGGGAAGTGACCGGTTGCGGGCGGCGGGCAGACGGTGAAAGGTGGCAGCAAATGCCCACCGAGATCATCCCCTTCGCCGGTTGGGAGCGCAACCTCCGACTGTTCAACGCCCACGCCGAGGCCATCGTCACGCTGGAGGTGGGACCGCGCGTGCTCGCCTACCGCACGCTGCCCGAAGGCGAGAACCTCTTCAAACGCTACGACGAACAACTCGGCGGGCGCGGCGAGGGCGAGTGGAAAATCCGCGGCGGCCACCGCTTCTGGGTCGCCCCCGAGGACCTGGAACGCACCTACACGCTCGACAACAGCCCGGTCGAGCACACCGTCTCTGGCGACACCGTCACCCTGCGCAACGCCGCCGTCGAACCCTTCTGGCTGGAGAAAACACTCACCCTCACACTCGCGCCCGACAGCCCGGCGTTGACGGCCGATCACCTCGTCACCAACCGCTCACCCGAGCCGGTGTCACTCGCCCCATGGGCGCTCACCGTGATGAAGCCCGGCGGCACGGAGATTATCCCGCAGCCGCCCCTTGGCGAACACCCGCGCGACCTTCTACCTAACCGCCGCGTGGTCGTCTGGCCGTACACCGCGCTCAACGACCGGCGCTGGCGTTTCGGCGCGCGGCTGTGGACATTGCGGCAGGAGGTCGGCACGCTTTCGACGAAGATCGGCCTCGCGCATGCGGAGGGCTGGGCCGGGTACGTGCATGGTAAGACGTTCTTCTGCAAGACCGTGACCCCTCCGCGGGTCGGCGAGCACTATCCCGACGACGGTTGCAACTTCGAAACGTACTCCAACCACGAGATGCTAGAAATCGAGTCGCTCGGTCCGCTGGTGACGCTCGCGCCGGGCGAGTCGGCCACGCATCAGGAACGTTGGTTCCAGTACGAGTTCGACAAGCCTCTGCCGCTCGACGACGAGCCGGTGTTGGCGGACGCGCTCTGGTCGGTCGTGCGTGCGGCGAAGCTCCTTTGATAGCCGCCCGGTTTATGTCTAAACGAACGATCCCCCTCGGCATCTGCGGCGGGTTGGACGCTGCCCACGTCGCCGCGCAGGCCGGAGCGGATTTCCTGGAAGTCAGCGTGCAAGGTTTCCTCGATCCGGCGGACGAGACGGCGGAGCGCTTCGAGGCCAATCTCGCGGCGGCCTCCGGGCGGTGTCCACCGGTGCGTCGCGCAAACTTGTTCCTGCCTGCCGGGCTACCGTGCGTCGGACCCGCTGCTGACCGGCCGGCGTTGCATGCGTATGCGGAGCGGGCGTTTGCACGGGCGAACCGGGCTGGTATCAGGTGCATCGTCTTCGGCAGCGGTGGGGCGCGCAACGTGCCTGCCAGGTATCCGGTCGAGCGTGCGCGCGAGCAGTTCGTGGCGTTGTTGAAGGACCTGGCTCCGCGGGCGGAGCAAGCCGGCGTGACCCTAGTGATCGAGCCTCTGAACACCGGCGAATGCAACTTCGTCAACACGCTGGCGGAGGGGGCGAGCATCGTCGAGGATTGCGGCCATCCTGCGGTGATGCTGTTGGCCGACACCTACCACATGGGTTACAGCGGCGAGGGGCCGGACGCCTTGCGACGCTTCGGCAAACTCCTGCGCCACTTCCACGTGGCCGAGCACCCCTCCCGGCGGTATCCGGGGGCGGATGGGCAGAGCTACGCGGCGTGGTTCGAGGCGTTGCGCGAGGTCGAATACGTGGAGAGCGTGTCCGTGGAATGCCGTTGGGATGACCTCGCCGCAGAGGTCGGGACCGCGCTGGCAAACCTGCGGCGCGATCTCGCCACGGCCGGGTACGATGAGGAACCCACGCGATGACCTTGCCCAAAATCCTCACCGCCGATGCGCTCGCCGCGCAACGCGACGCGTTCGACCGCGCTGGGCGGCGGTTGGTGTTCACCAATGGTTGCTTCGACTTGTTGCACGTCGGCCACGTCCGGTACCTCCAGGCAGCGCGTGAGGAGGGCGACGCGCTGGCGGTCGGCCTCAATGGAGATCGTTCCGTCCGAGCGCTCAAAGGCGCTGGTCGTCCGCTAAATCCCGCCGAAGACCGCGCGGAAATCCTTGCCGCGCTGACGTGCGTGGATTTTGTCACGGTCTTCGACGAGCCGCGTGCCACGAACCTGCTCGCGCGGGTGCGTCCGCACGTCTACGTCAAGGGCGGTGACTACACGTTGGAAACCTTGAACGCCGAGGAACGCGCCGTGTTGCTCGCCGCCGGCACCCGCATCGCGTTTGTCCCGACCGTCCCTGGCCGTTCGACGACGCGCATCGTGGAAGCGATGCAGAAAGAAAGTTAACGCTCGCTTTACCCTTTCTGTCGTTTGCCTTTCTTACATGTCTTCTCCCCTGACCATCGGCGTGCTCGGCTCGGGCAAAGGCAGTAACTTCGGCGCCGTCGCCGATGCCATCGCCGCCGGCACGCTCGATGCCCGCGTAGGTGTGGTGATCTCCGACGTGCCCGACGCGGGCATCCTGCGTTTGGCCGAGAAGCACGGCGCCCCCGCGTTGCACCTGCCGCCAGGTAAATTCAAGACCAAGCTCGAACCCGACCGTGAGCACGAACTCGTCCGCACCTTGCAGGCGCACGGCGTCGGGCTCGTCGTGCTGGCCGGCTACATGCGCCTGGTCAAGGAACCGATGGTCACCGCCTTCCCGCGTCGCATCATCAACATCCACCCTTCGCTGCTGCCGAAGTTCCCCGGCCTCGCCGCGTGGCAACAGGCGCTCGACGCCGGCGAACGCGAGACAGGCTGCACCGTGCATTTCGTGGATCTCGGCATGGACACCGGAACGGTCATCGCGCGCAAGACCGTGCCCGTTCTGCCTGACGACACGGCCGAGACGCTCCACGCACGCATCCAGGAAGCCGAGCACGCTCTCTATCCGCAGGTGATCGGCGAGTTCGCGCGGCGCTCGCAGGCGGACACCGCGGAGGATTGGGGAGAGTTCCGCAGCGGTTGGAACGGGTGAACTGGCTCGCGCACATCGTCCTGGCTGGTCCGGACCCGGACGATCAACTCGGCGGCGTGCTCGCGGACCTAGTGCCGATGGCGATCTCGCGTGGGCTGCCCGCTGGGTTACGGCGCGGCGTCGCGCTGCACCTGTCCATTGACGCCTTCAGCGACGCGCACCCGGCTGTCGGAGAGAGCGTGCGGCGGATCAGCGCGGCGGGAGTCGGCCTTCGCCCGGTGGCGGCAGCGGTCGCGGTGGACATGCTCTACGACCATCTGCTCGCCCACGGTTGGGCCAGGCACGGAACGCCGGGCGTCGGGCTGGACGCGTTCGCCCGTGGGTTCTACACGCTGGCCGGCGCATCCTTGGACACCGTGCCGCCGAACGCCCGTCCCGTGCTCACGGCGATGGCGGCCCAGGATTGGCTCGGCTCCTACCGCGAACTCGACCAGATTCATTCCGCCCTCGAACGCATCCGTCAACGGTTGTCGCCCCGCGCCGCGGCGCAGTGCCCGCTGGCCGCGGCAGTGGATGTATTCCGTGCGCAGCCCAGTGCGTTCGAGGAAGATTTTTCGCGGTTCTGGCCGGACGTGACCGCTCACGCCGCCCAGGCCCACGCCGCCGCGAAACACGATCTTTGAGGTGGAGACCGACGAGGCATCGGACTACAATCGGCCGCGACTCCCGGCATGTCCACGTTCCGCCTCTTCGACCTCAACGACGCCCAGCGCGCCGCCGTCCAGCAAACCGCGGGTCCCGTGCTCATCCTCGCGGGCGCGGGCACGGGGAAAACGCGCGTCATCACCGCGCGCATCGCTTACCTCGTGGCGCAGGGTGTGAGCGCGTCGAAGATCCTTGCCGTCACCTTCACCAACAAGGCCGCCGCCGAGATGCGCGAGCGTGCCGTTGGCCTCTTGCAGGACGATGCCGTGGCGAAGAAGCTAACGGTGTCCACGTTCCACGCGTTGTGCGTGCGCATCCTGCGCGGCGACATCGAGCGGCTCGGCTGGAAGTCGAATTTCTCTATCTACGACCAGGGCGACTGCCTCGGCACCATCCGCGCGATCATCACGCGCACGGCCGCCAAGGACGAGAAGCTCGACCCCAACGCCGCGCAGGCGCTCATCTCCAAGCTCAAGAACGACGCCCGCATTGCCGCCGGCGGCGTGCCGCGCGAGGACACGCTGGTCGGCGTGGTCTACACCCGTTACCAGGCCGAACTCAAGCGCATGAACGCCGTTGATTTCGACGACCTCCTCCTGCTCGCCGTTCGCATCCTGCGCGAGCACCCGGAAGCTCGCGCGAAGTGGCGGGACCGTTTCCACTACCTCATGGTGGATGAATTCCAGGACACGAACCGCCTCCAGCTCGATCTCGTCTCCCTGCTCGCGCACGGAGAGCCGCCGAACGTCTGCGTGGTCGGCGACGACGACCAGTCCATCTACGGCTGGCGCGGGGCAGAGGTTTCTAACATCCTGGAGTTCGAACGCCATTTTCCCGGCCCGAAGGTCATCAAGTTAGAACAGAACTACCGTTCGACGAACGCGATCCTGCACACGGCAAATTCACTCATCAAAAACAACCCTCGCCGCCGCCCGAAAACGCTCTGGAGCGAACATGGCGCAGGCGACAAGGTGCGCATTGTGCCCGCCCCGACCGAGGGCGAGGAAACCGCCTACGTCATCGGTGAGATGCATCGCATGAAGTCAGCGGGCGAGGCACGTTCGTGGGATGATTTCGCCATCCTCTACCGCATGAACGCACAGTCGAAATCGTTCGAGTTGGCGATGCGAGAGGCAAACATTTCCTACCGCATCGTCGGCGGGCAGAGCATTTTCGACAAGCGCGAGGTCAAGGACCTCCTCGCCTACATCGGCTGCCTGCTCAACACGGACGATGACCAGGCGCTGCTGCGCATCATTAACCTGCCTCCACGCGGATTGGGCGATACGATGGTCGAACGCGCGCTGGATTATTCGCGTCTTCACAAGATGAGCCTGTGGAAGGCAATCAACGAGGAAGATTTTCTGGAGACGATCAGCACGAAAGCGCGCGGGGCGTTCCGCGCGTTCGGCGAATTGCTGGACCGCTTTGAGTCGCGGATGCTGGAACCTTTCGCCGACCACGCCAAAGTCACCGGCGCGTTGTTGGACGAAATCGGCTTCTACGCCGAACTGCGCCGTACCTGCAAGACGGAAGGCGAGGCCACCGCCCGCGAGATCAACGTGCGCGACCTGCTGCGCGACCTGGAACGCTACCAGCAGCGCCAACCCGACGGCGGGTTACGAGGATTCGTGGACCGTGTGGCGCTCGACCGTGACCGTCAGCAAAAGAAAAAAGAGGAACGCGAGGAAGCCACCCCGCAGGTGACGCTCATCACCCTGCATGCCGCGAAGGGATTGGAGTTCCCGTTCGTCTTTCTGGTGGGGGTGGAGGAGGGGACGCTCCCGCACGAGCGTTCGCGCGTGGAAGGCACCGTCGATGAAGAACGTCGCTTGCTCTACGTCGGCATCACCCGCGCGCGGCAGCGGCTGACGATGTCATACTGCGTCAACCGTACGAAGTACGGCAGCGCCGTGTCGTGCGCGCCGAGCACGTTCTTCAAGGAACTTTCGTCTGCGCATCTGGAGATGGTCAACATCGCCCAGGTGCTCAACGCCCCCGCCACCGAGACCAGCGCGCGCAGTCATTTCGCCAAGATGCGCGAGGCGGCGGGAGGTTCGAGATAGGATCTCTGAACAGGCCACCGTAGGTGGTCGGTCGTAACCAA
>CAXUIU010000042.1:8123-16121 GCA_964250955.1 uncultured Chthoniobacterales bacterium
GGAAGGCCGCTGATGCGGCATGATCCGCCTCACTCCTCCGACCCTGCCCAAAACTTCTCCGCGGCCGTCGCCCACGAGCGGCTCTCCACCGATTTCCTTGCCGCTTCGCTGATCCTTGTGCGCAAAGCCGGGTCGCGCGCCAGCCGGCCGATGGCAGCGGCCACGTCGTCGGCGTCCAGACCGCGCGTGACAAACCCGGTGACGCCGTTTTCCACGAGTTCCTGCGGTCCCTTCTGGTCCGACACGATGACGGGCAAGCCGCTCGCCTGTGCCTCGATGACGACGTTGCCGAACGTGTCCGATACGCTCGGGAAAACGAACGCATCCGCCGACGCGAACGCCGCCGCCAGCGGTTCACCGCTCAGGTAGCCGGTGAAGATCGCGTCGGGAATAAGTTTCTCCATCGTCTTCGCATACACGCCGTGGCCCACGATGGCCGCGCGCACGGGCAACCCGGCGGCTCGGGCGAGGTCGTGCGCGGCGGCGAACACGTCGAGGTTTTTCTCCACCGACACGCGCCCGACGTAGAGCAAGATGAACTCGCCCGGCCGAGCGCCGCGCTTCGTCCAGAAGGCCGGGTCGCGGCGGGAGGGATGGTACAACTTTGTGTCGAGGCCGCGCGGCAGGATGCGGATGCGTTCGCCGTCGATGCCGCGTTCCATCCAGTTGCGGCGGTATTCTTCGCTGTTGACGTAGATTAGGTCGAGTTGCCCGTAGAACCAGTGCATGTACCGCCACGCGAGCGACTCCATGAAATGATCGTTCGTCAGGATCTGCACGTACTGCGGGAAATCCGTGTGGTAGATGCCGACCGTGCGCAGGTGCAGGGTCTTGGCGGCCATGAGCGCCGTGATGCCGATGGGCCCGGGCGTGGAGATGATGACCTCCGTGAAACCCTCGCGCTGGATGTAGTCCAGCATTTCTAACATCGGCGGGAAGGTCAGCTTTTGCAGTTCGTACTCGGGGATCTCAAACTCTCCGATGGGTGGGAAGTTCTTGATTGGGATGCCGGCGATGTCGATGAGCGTGCGCGAGGTGACGACGGTCAGGTCGTGTCCGGCGGCGCGCACGGCGGCGGTCATTTTCTGGATGGTGGTAGCGACGCCGTTGACATCCTCCAGTGTGTCGGTGAACCACGCGCGCTTCGTATTGCGTAGCGCCGGCGGCAGGCTGCCGCTGATTTCTTGGCTCCACGCGCGCAGGCGCTGACGGTCAGGCGACTGGCTCTTGAAAGCGTAGAGGTACGGACTCAGCGTCAACGCGATCGGTGCGATGGCGCTGAGAGCCTGGAGGCCTTCCATCATGTTGCCGCTGGAGAGCTGTTTGACGAACTTCGTGAAGAATCGGAAGGCGAGTTGGTTGGCGAAAAGGTTGGCGATCAGGAACGCACGCCGTTCGGGTTCGGCGACACCGGCGGTCTGGCGCGAGAGCGCGGCCTTGACGGCGGGTTGCGAGAAGTAGCGGTTGAGTTCGTTCCAGAGCGAGACGTTCGCGGGCTTGGCCAACTCGAAGATTTTGCCGGACAGAACTCCCTGCGCGAGGAAGCCGAGTTTTTCGGTGAAGGTGAACTCCGTCGGGTTCTCGCCCTCCATGAAGCGCGCGAACATCTTCTCCAGCAGCGCGGGCGTCTGGCCGGCGGGCTTTCCGTGTTTTGGCTTCCGGACGAAGCGGTCTTGGGCAAACGCGTAGGCGGTCTGGTAGAGGCTGTGCGAGAGCACGAGCGGGGTGCCGCCGCGTCCTCGCGGAGTCGCCCGGCCCGCTTGGAGCAGCGCGAAGTAATCTTCCGTGGTTCGAGCCTCGGGTGCTTCGGTGTAAGTCTGGCCGGCGAACATGCCGCCCTTGTCGTCGCTGCCGCCGGTGAGGATTTTTTTCCACGGCTCGGGGTGCGTCGGCGTGAGGCCGTGGCGTGCTGCCATATCCTCGATGCGCGCGGGCGTGAGGCTGGCGAGCAGGTGCCGCAGGGTGACGTTGAGCAGATCGTCGCGCAGGCCGTTGATCCCCTCGAACGTGCGGAAGAGCAGGATCAGCTTTTCGATGTGCGCCCGGTCGAGTTTGTCGTTGAGGCGGTGGAGCGGGTGGGCGACGGCGTGCGGCAGGTCCTGTGCGGCGAGGTAGGCTTGCAGCTCGTAGAGGTTATCGCGCAGCCCCGTGATGTCCCGGTGCTGAGTCTCGGTGAGGTTCCAGACGAGGAGGTGAATCTTGCAACGATCCTCGGGGAACGTGGTGGTGACTTCCTCGCTCAGGAAGACGCCGGGCAGGCCGGCAATTTCTAGGCAGCCGTCGAGCGTGTTGTGGTCGGTGAGCGTCACCAGATCCATGCCCCGCGCGCGCAGCGTGGCGTGCAGCGTCCGCGGCTCCGAATAGCTGTCCGGGAAGTCGAAGCGCCGGAACAGCCAGTCCGCCGAGCGGGCGCTGTAGCGGGAATGGAGATGGAGGTCGATCTTCACGGGATGCCGCTATCCAGGTTCACCGACTCTCCCCGAAAGCTTCAACCAAATTCTTCCGACGAAGTCGTCATATGTCACTACCTCCCGCCGCGCGGTTTCCTCGCGCGCGAAGCGCAGGATTTGCCGCCAGATGCGCGGATGTTGATAATCGGGCGGGTGCAACCCGAGGCGTAACAGCGGTGCATCCTCCAAGCGGCTGATCAGCATGGCGTTCCACCACAGGCTGCATACGCGCCGCCAAAGATTGCGGCAACTGTAAACGAGCGACTGCGACCACAGGTAGTTCTGCTTGATGTCGTAGTGCTTCACCGCCACCGAATGCACATACCGCAGGTAGGTGGTGTAAAGAAAGCCTGCTTTCTTGACTGCCCCGGCTGCCGCTTGGCCCAGCAGCCAAGCCGGCGCGATGAAGCCAGTCGGCGCAGGCACATCGAGCTTGGCAAAATCTTCCTTCGCGCGAGTGAGCAATTCGGTGGCTTCGTCCCGAGATAGATCGTAAAACTCACCTTCTCCCATCGTGTAGACACCTGTGATCCACCGCTGCCGCGTCGTCTCGTCACCCCGAGGGGGGCGCTGGTGGTAGTAGCCGTGGATCACGACCTCATGCCCCGCCTTCGCCAAGCCTTCCACCCAGCGGCAGAAACCGGCGTCTTCTAGCATGTGCCCGCGATGATGGTGGTTGGGAATGACTAACAGCGAAGTTTTCGTCACGCCAACCTCTGCTAACTCGCGCAGCATCGCCGTGAACACCTCGCGTGTCAGCGGGCTCACGTCGTGCAGCGACACCACCAGCGCGCTCACGGCTTCGCTTCCCCCCGCCGGATCGTCACCCGCCGCAACCGCCGCCAGCCGGCGAAAAATGCCGCTAGTCCCGCCACTGTCGCGCATCCCATTGCAAACACCTCGCCGTGCCGTGTGTAGAACGTCAGCGACGTACCCATCGGCACGTCCACGACACCGGCGAGGATGCCCTGTCCGAAGACCGTCTTGCCGTCCGGCAGCAAGATCGTCTGCGGGGTGATCACTCCGTCGCGGTCGACGAACGCGGTCACGCCCGTGTTCGCGCAACGCACCAGCGGCCGGCGGTTTTCCACCGTGCGGAAGACTGCCTCGTGCAGGTGCTGGACGCTGGCGGCCGTGTGCTGGAACCAGGCGTCGTTGGTGACGTTGACGAGGAGTTGCGCGCCGCCGAGCACGGGACGCCGGGCGAGTTCGCCGATGGTGTCCTCGAAGCAAATCAAGGGCGCGACGCGTAGTTCAGGATTGACGGTCTCGAACACCGTCGGGTCCGTGCCGAACGCGAAGTCCGCCGGTACCTGGTCGCCGACGATCCACGCCAGCGGCGGGAACTCCTTCCGGTACGGCACGTACTCGCCGTACGGCACGAGATGAATCTTGCGGTAGATTTGGACGTGCTCACGGCCGGGCGCGACCATCATCGCGGCGTTGTAGTCGGCTTGCGCGTGGCCGTCCGGGCCGAAATCGTAGTCCAGCGTGCCGAAAAGGAGATTGCACCCGCCGGCGCGGACAACCTTGCCGACATCCTCTATCGTCTGTCCCCGCGAATCGAACATCCCGTACGGAGTCGCGGCCTCGGGCCAGAGGAGGAGTTGCGGGCGGGTGGCGAGCGCCGTGGCGGAGAGTTCGTCGTAGGTCCGGACGATGCGCTCGACGCGTTCGGGATTCCATTTTTCGTCCTGCGGGATGCCGGCCTGGATCGCCGCCACGCGCAGCGGCGTGCTGGCTCCCGCCCGAGCCCCTTCGGCGTGTGAACTTCGCAACGTGCGGATGCCGAAGGCAAAAACCAGCATCAGCGCGGCGACCGTCAGCGTGAAGTCGAAGTGCGGCCGGATTCGGTGCGCACGTACTTCGAGCACGAAGCGGGCGACCGTCGCCACGACGATGACGTTGACGAACGCCGCCAGGAACGACAGGCCACCGACGCCCGTGTATTCGGCGATTTGGATGAAGGGCAGGTTGGCGTGCAGGGCGATGCCGAGATCGTTCCAGCCGAAGCCCGAGAACATCCAGCCGCGCACCCATTCCAGCCCGACCCATGACGCCGCCGCGAGGAAGGCAAACCACAGGTTCCAGCGCGAGCGCAGCAGACGGGAGCCAGACGCGGGCGGTGGGTTCCAGACGAACAACCCGCCAGCGTGGCTGGTCTGGCGTAGGGGCGGGGTCGCTGGGATCGTTCCCGGCGAGGCGAGCGCACCGACGAACACGCTCCACACCGCCGGGTAGCAGGCCATGTACGGCCCAAGGATGAACCAGCCGGGCACGGTCACCGTCCTTAGCCAATAGAACGCGCCCCAGATATAGACCAGCCCGCACACATACCCGAGCAGGAAGCAGCGCACGATACGCCTTTGCCGCCAGCGCGAGAGTCGCGCCCGCCACGTTCGGCCGGGTGGTCCGGCGGCGGTTGTGAGGTCCGGGGCGAACCAAACGGCTGCGACCAGCGGGGTCAACGCCAGCCAGCAAAGCCACTCCTGGTCCCATGGCGCGAGGCAGAGCACTAGCCCCAAGCCGCTCCCGAGCGCCGCCAACCAGGGCCAAGCGGTGAGCCAGCGGCGTTCCCCACGGTGGGTACCGGCGGCAGGCGCGAGGGCGGTGGAGACGTCGGCGGCGGTCATGGGCTGCGACGATGATAGCGGAACGTGCCGGGTCCGACAACCTGCACCGTTTTTCAGGAAACCACCGGCGAGGCAGCCAACGTGTTGCGGAAGGTCGATAACCCACTGAACAAAGCCGCTCAGCCCATGAAACCCGCCACTCTTGGAAATGCCACCCGCACGGCGGGCAAGTTCTTCTTCGGCCTCACCCTGCTGGTTTTAGCGGTGGCGGCTGGTTTTGGAGGAACCGCCCTCATCGTCTACCACCAGTTCGGCAGCAGCCGGCCTACCGAAGTGCGCTTCGTTGAGCGTGCCCGGCCGGAGCGGAAGGAGGCGGTCCGTCCTGCGATACCCGTGGTCGAAAACGCCAACGCTTCTTCCCAAACGCGCCGTGTGACGGCCACGGCTGCCGATGTCCCCGCTTATACTTACGCGGACAACAACAACGGTCAGCCGAGCCTGCTGGCCAAGCGCCAGGATCCTACTGTTAACGTGCCGGCCGCGCTCGACACGCCCAGGGTTGGATCCCTCACGTCGAGTAGCCCCAACGACCCCGAGAGCCAATACATTGTGGATTCGCGCACGGGCCGCGTTATTGGCATCGACGGCAGCGCAGGTGCAAGGCGAGAAGCCGAAGAAGAGCAGCATCGCCTAGACGCCGCGCCTCGTGCCGTTGCCGTGCAGACACCGGTGCCGGAGGTGCGTGTCGCCTCCGCTGTGATGGAAGAGGGTCAGCCTATCTATCATGACGCCGCACCTGCCGCTACTGATGTGCCGATGGGCTCCCAGTACGTCCCCGTCCGCCGGGCAATGCCGGTGAACGCCGTTGAACCGGCGACCGAAGCGCGCGGTTTCAACGTTGCTGAATATCTGGCGAACGATCAGGATCACTCCTCCCTCCAGTCGCCCTACTCCACCGGCGTGCACCCGGCGCGGACCACTCGCGTCTTCCGCCTGCCGAACGGCACGCAGGCCGTGGTGACAGATTAAACACTTTGCCGTGCGAAACACAAATCCGGACGGTCTCGTCCGGGTTTGTGTTTCTTAGGTTAATGTCAGGTCAGTTGCCGCGAATATAGGGTGCCCAAAAGGATGAGTCACAAACGTCGATCAGATTGTCCCATGTTTTGCCTGGGACGGGTGGCAGTGTGCCCAATGATTGATCGCCGTAAACGTCGCCGAAGATGCTTGTACCGTAGTTGTAAAGTCGGGTGCCAGGTTTAGTGTACATCTTCCACGCCGCGACGGGGATAGTCACGTTGGCGGATTTGTTAAATTCGAGAGCATACTGGTCCATCGCCCCGTCGATCAGGCGTAGGTCGGTGAGGACTGACACGCCCTGCGAACGCTTGCGGGAGCGCAGGAAACCAGGGACGGCAATCGCTGCCAACAAGGCGATGATGGCCACCACGATCATGATTTCAACGAGGGTAAAGCCTCGTTTGCGGGAGATGCGATAGATGAGGATGGAAGATTTCATGTTAGACTCTGGAACTCACCGGGACGGATGATGCTTGATTATGGAATAAGGGCGGCTCACGCTGGGCGTGAGCTTCCCGTCATTCTTCGACAGCAGGACTGATACCGCCCTGAGGCGAAAACGTGGGGCTCATCGGAGGCTGGCCGCTTAGCCCTGGCCAGACCGTTTTAGCTGCACCGCCAGCTCGCGCTCGTGTTCAGCGTCCGCCGTACGACCCTGTCGCTTGAACACTTCGGCGAGTAGGAGATGCTGACGCAAGCTGTCAGGTTGCCGCTGCACGGCAGTCTGCTGCCAGGCGAGTGCTTCTTCGAGACGGGCGCGTTCCAGGCAGAGCGTGGTGGCCGCCGTAGGGACGGTGACATCGCGTACGTCGAGGGACAGCGTCTGTTTCCACATGGCAAGCGCGTCGTCCGTGCGGCCGGCAGCAGCGAGGAACTGCCCGATGGCGAGGTGAGAGGGCAGATGCCACCAGTGCGTATCGGCAAAGCGGGAGGCCATCGCGAGCGCCGTGGCGGGATCGTCGGCCTGCTTATGGTCGGTTATGGTGACGCTGATCAATT
This sequence comes from uncultured Chthoniobacterales bacterium, assembly GCA_964250955.1. GTDB lineage: Bacteria > Verrucomicrobiota > Verrucomicrobiia > Chthoniobacterales > SZAS-18 > CAHJWO01. The sequence continues at coordinate 15,226 of CAXUIU010000042.1, forward strand.
CCCAGGATTCGGGGAAGCGTTGGGCCGCGCGTTGGAGCAGGTCGTGCCGGAGTTGGGTCCAGGCAGGGTCGCCGCGGGTTTCGAGGTGATCGAGTTTGAGCACCGTGGCGGTGAACTCGCTCGGGCCGCCGCGTCCATCTTGGGAAGTAATCAAGTCGGAGGCGATGCGCTCGAAGGCGGTGCGGGCTTCGTCCACCCGGCCGGCCCGCATCTGGATGGTGGCGAGGTTAACCCGGGTGGAATAAAGATGTGGATAGCGCGCGACCAGGTCCTCCAGCAACGCGGCGGCAGCGGTCAAATTGCCGCGGCTATTGTAGGTGAGGGCGAGTCCCTCACGCATCCGCGGAGTATCGCCTCCGTCGCGGATCGTCTGCCGATAGAAGGTCAGGCTATCTGCCCAGTCGTGTGCACGCAGCCAGGTCCGCCCGCCGAGCGCCGCGACGGTCACGGTGACCGCAACGACCGCAGTCTTTGGGCGGGCGAAGGAGGTGAGAAGCCGTGACCAGGGCACATCGAGGGCGCTACCAGCCAGGAATAGCAGGAAGCCAACGCTCGGCAGGTACAACCAGTGTTCGGCCACGCTGGCGTTGAGCAGGAACAGGTTGGAGACGGGCAGGAAACCGCAGAGGAACCACGCCGCACCAGCTCGGCGCAACGTGCGCCCACGTCCTTCCCGGCAAGCTCCGGCTACGAACGCCGCGAGCGTGAGCGCGCCGATTACCGCCAGCACATTGTAATACGCCGGGTCCGCTGGGTTCTCCAATCCCGGCGCGGCGAACACCTGCCGCTCCATGTACAAGGCGTCAGGGAAGACCATCAGCCGGCTGTAATCCCCGAGCGCACGCAGCATGAGGACCACCCGGGGCGGCATCGGAGGATAGGGTGGGGGGGAAGGA
>CAXUIU010000043.1:0-1467 GCA_964250955.1 uncultured Chthoniobacterales bacterium
CGGCTACATCCAGATGATCAAGAAAAGCATCCAACACTGCTGCGGGCTGGCCGACGCGTGGCGGCAGTTGCGCGACGACATCTCTGAAAACCGCGAAACGGTCGGCGTGCGGTCGTTTCTGGACGAGGCGATCAGCGCCGTACAGCCGATGTCGGCCATGAGTGGCGTCGCGCTGGAGACTGACTTCGCCACGCTCGGCGACGAGGCCGGCGTGGAAGTAGACGCAACGCAGATGCGCCGGGTGGTCCACAACCTTGTTCTCAACGCGATGCAGGCTTGTCCGCGCGAGAGGGGCCGGGTGGTCGTGTGCGGGGTGGCCGGCGACGACGGGCTGACGCTCACGGTGGCCGACAACGGCACGGGCATCCCGGTGGACCGGCTGCCGATGATTTTCGAACCGTATTACACCACGAAGGAAGAAGGCACCGGTCTGGGGCTGGCGATCTCCAAGCGAATCGTCGAGGAACACTCCGGGTCGATCAGCGCAGAGAGCGAGGTCGGGCGCGGCTCGACGTTCACAGTGCGCCTGCCCGTCCGCGTGATGTCGGCGGCCTAGTCAGCCGACGCGGCGGTCCACAACCGTGCGTGTCTTGCCCGTGCGCGCGTTGACCTCCAACTCCGCCAGAGTAATCCACTCGACAGCCACCGGGTTAACCACCCCGCGCGCAACCATCTCGCCGAGCACCGGCTTCTGGCGCAGGAAGGTCTCGACGATCTCGTGTCCGGCCGCCTCGCGCGCCCCGGACGCGGCGTCGGGAGCCACGAGGCGCAGCGTGAGCTTGTCGCGCAGGTTTTCCTGCGTCACAGCCAGTTGGAAGTGCCGGATGCTCAGCCGTTCGCGGAACGGCTCCAGCAGCGCCGTCACCTCGGCTACAGGCACATTGTAGCTCGCCAGCCGCGCGCTTTCCTCTGCACGGCCGAGCAGCAGGAACTTACGGTCCGCGACACCGGCCGGTTCGACCCACTGACCGCGGTCGCCGGTCGGGTAGCGCAGGGTCGGCATCAGCCGCCGCGTCAGGTTGGTGAACACCATCCGGCCCGCTCGAGCAGGCTCGGTGATCGGCTCGTCTGTTTCCTCGTCGAGAATTTCGAGGATGGCCCCTGCGTCGAACACCCGGTGTTCGCCCGCCTCACAGCCAGCGTCGGCGTACCCGATGATCCCGCCATCCACGCTGGCGTAGCCGAGTGAACGGATCTGCACGCCGGGATAGCGGCCGTCCAGATACCGGCGTTGGTCGGTCGTGATCGGCTCGCCAGCGAAGAGGATGCGCTCCAAGCGAACGTCGTCGAAGCCGTTCTTCTCTAAATGGTCCACGAGGCTTAATAAGTGCGTCGGCAACCCGGCGATGACGTTGACCTTGAACGCGCGCATCAGCCGGGCGGCGTCGGGCAGTGGGGCGAAGTAGCCGATCGGTAGTTGGAGGATGCTGGCGCCCGACGCCTTGAGCGACTCCATCAGCAGAATGA
>CAXUIU010000043.1:1477-15087 GCA_964250955.1 uncultured Chthoniobacterales bacterium
TCACCCTCGGCCAAGCCGGTGCCAGCGAGCGCGCGCGCTTCAAGGGCCACACCCGAGTCCCATTCCTCGTTGCTGTAGTACGCGAACTTCGGCGCGCCCGTGCTGCCGCCGCTGTTGAGGACGGTCCCGTGGGTAAGCGGCTCGCTGAGAATCTCGCGCACGTCACGGGTATGGGCTTCCCAGTAGCTTTTCTGGTCGATGATGGGCAACTGCGCCAGCGTCGCCCCTTCGGGCAGACTGGCGTAGGTCGTCCGGTAGAACGGTACGTGCGCGCGGGCAAAGGCAACGAGTTCTTCCGGCGCGTAGGTTGTGAGTGGAGGAGCAGAGGACATGGTTAGAACAAAAGATTCTTTTACGCACCGGGCAGCACCGCGGCCAGGTCGCCGACGAAAGCATCCACGTCGGCTTCGGTCGAGTCCCACGAACACATCAACCGCGCCGCACCGCCGGGTCCCACGTCGTTGTAGAACCGCCAGCCGCGCTCCGACACGGCGTCGGCCGCAGCTTCAGGCAGCAGCGCGAACACCGCGTTGGCCTGCCTGGGGAAAGCGATCTTTACTCCTGGTAGTGCGCCGATCCGTTCTTCCAGGTAGGCGGCCACGCGGTTGGCGTTCGAGGCGTTGCGCAGCCAGACACCACCTTCGAGGAGGCCCACCCACTGTGCGGAGAGAAAGCGCATCTTGGAAGCCAACTGCCCGCTCTGCTTGCAGCGGCGGCGGAAGTTGTCGGCCTTCGCGCGGTCGAAGAACACCACCGCCTCGCCGAATGCCGCCCCGTTTTTGGTGCCGCCGAGGCTGAGCACGTCCACGCCCGCGCGCCAGGTCAGGTCGGCCGGAGATGCGCCGGTGGCGGCGACGGCGTTGGCAAAGCGCGCTCCGTCCATGTGGACGGCCAGCTTTAATCCGCGCGCGGCGTCCGCGATGGCGTGTACGTCGGCGGGCGAGTAGACGGTGCCGAGTTCGGTGGTCTGGGTCAGACTGATGACGCGGGGTTCGGAGCCATGGAAGCCGTGCGGCGTGCGGCTGCCCTCGCGCACGCTCTCGGCCGTGAGCTTGCCGTCCGGGGTGTCCACCGGGTGCAGCGACACGCCGCCGACGAAGAACCCCGGCGCACCGCACTCGTCGGTCTGGATGTGCGAGAATTGGTGGCAGATCACCCGGTGAAACGGCTCGCACAGACTCCACAAGGATAGGCAGTTGGCCGCCGTGCCATTGAAGACGAAGAACGATTCGCAGTCGGTCTCGAAGGTCTCGCGGACCAACTCCTCGGCGCGCCGCGTCCACGGGTCGTCGCCGTAGCCTGGTAAATGGTGAGCGTTCGACTCCGCCAGGGCCGCGAGTACCTCCGGACACATGCCGGCGTTGTTGTCGCTGGCGAAATGGCGGGAAGCGAAGGGAGTCATGCCGGAACTATTCGCAACCACCCGCGTCTGCGCCAGTGAACTTTCGCGCTGCCTACGAAAAACCTAACACCGGATGCGGCCGATAGGGTTCTTCCAGGCTGGCGACCTGCGCGGGCGTCAACTGGATGTCCATTGCCTTGAACGCGTCGCCGAGGTGGTGGGCCTTCGTGGCCCCGATGATCGGCGCGGTGATCCCCGGCTTCCCCAACATCCAGGCGAGCGCCACCTGCGCGGGAGCAGCGCCGATCTCCTTGGCAACCGCCACCACGCGGTCGACAATCTCGAAGTCGCTGTCCTCGTAGTACAGCTTGTGCGCGAAATCGTCCGACTTCGCGCGAGTAGTCCCGCCCTTGCTGGCCTTGTCGCGGTTGCCTGCCAGGAAGCCGCGCGCCAGCGGACTCCACGGAATGAGACCGATGCCCTCTTCATGGCAAAGCGGGATCATTTCGCGCTCCTCCTCACGGTAGACGAGGTTGTAATGGTTTTGCATCGACACAAACCGCTGGAACCCGCCGCCGTCGGCCTTGTAGAGGAACTTGGCGAATTCCCACGCCGCCATGCTCGATGCACCGAGATAAAGCACCTTGCCCTCATCCACGAGTTGGCCCAGGGCGTCGAGGGTTTCCTCCACCGGCGTGCCGCGGTCGAAGCGATGAATCTGGTAGAGGTCGACGTAGTCCGTGCCCAGCCGGCGCAGGGTGTTCTCGATGGCGTGGCGGACGTGTTTGCGGGCGGTGCCGCGTTCGTTGGGGCTTTTGCCGGTGGGATTGAAGAGCTTGCTGGCGATGACGACCTGTTCGCGCGGGACGGTGAGTTCTTTCAGCGCGCGGCCGAGCACTTCCTCGCTGGCCCCGTCCGAGTACATGTCGGCGGTGTCGTAGAAGTTTACGCCTGCCTCGTGCGCTTGCTGAAAGAAGGGTAGCGCCGCGTCGTAGTCGAGCACCCAGTCGCGCCACTGCGAGCTGCCGTAGCTCATGCAGCCCAGGCAAATGCGCGAAACTTGCAGACCTGTTCTACCGAGGGGGACGTATTGCATCCTCCTCATTCGGCCCGCGCCCGCTGCCTGCGGCTACCAGTTCTTCGCCCAAAGAGCGATGGCGGAGGCTCCCGTGGCGGCACCGGCAGGATAGCTCTTCCCGCCGGAGCTAGAGTATCCACCGGTCGACCAGAGATCAAACGTCGGGTTGTAGCCCTTGGTGGCATCTGCCGCCGCGGGGGGATTAGAAGCATTCGCGGTTTCTAGCGCCTTCTGGTTGGCCGTGGAGTAGCCGTAGGCAAACCCGAAGGGATCAATGATGTAGGTGTCGGTAGGCGTCGGCGTGGCGGTGCCGGTGGAGAGTTGACCGGGTTTGAAGTCCATGTACCGCTTGTTGTAGGTTGTTCCGGTGGTAGGAAGCCCACTCAGGCACTGGTAGAGGTACTTGCCCGCGTTTTGGTAGTTGTTAGGGTCGGTTGGGGCAACATCTCCGTTCGGTTGCGCGTTGAGTGAATCCGTATCGGCGCTGCGCGGGTAAGTGCCGTTGTCGGCCTTGTAGCTTTCGCAGGCGGTTTCCATCGCCTTCACCTCGGTCTGCGCGCGGGTGAAGCTGCTCTTGTAGTGCGCGTTACCCGCGACGTTGAGCAGCAGCCCCGCTAATACCAGGATGATGGCGATGACGGTCAGCAGTTCAATCAGCGTGAAACCGGCGCGCGACCGGGGTAGAGGGAAGCGACGGTTCATACTAACCGCCCTGCATCGTCTGGATGATCGTGATCAGTGGCAGGAACAGCGCGATGACGATGGTGCCGACCACCACCGCCAGGAACACGATCATGATCGGCTCCAAGAGCGAGGTCAGGCCCGCGACGGCGTTGTCCACCTCGTCGTCGTACACTTCGGCGACCTTGAGCAACATCTCGGGCAGTTGGCCGGTCTCCTCGCCCACGTCGATCATGGAGATCACCATCGGCGGGAAGATGCCGCTTGCCTCCAAAGGCTGCACGATAGATTCGCCTTCCTTGACGCTGTCGTGCACCTTGCCAATGGCCTCGCCGACGACATGGTTGCCGGCAGTCTCGCGGGTGATGTTGAGCGCCTGAAGGATCGGCACGCCGCTGGTCACGAGCGTACCCAGCGTGCGGCTGAAGCGCGAGATGGAGCTTTTCCGCACCAGGTCGCCGAAGAGCGGCAGACGCAGCTTGATCTTGTCGAGGGTCACCTTGCCACCCGCCGTGGACGCGAACGCCCGGTAGGCCACCACCAGCACGGCCCCCACGCCGAGGATGATGTACCAGTTGTTCTGCACCGCGCGGCTGACCTCGATGACGTACTCGGTCAACAGCGGCAGCGGCTTGCCGTTGAGCATGTCGTGGAAGATCTGCTCGAACTTCGGCACGATGAACACCAGCAGGAAGCCCATGATGACCACGGCGATCACGAGCACGATGATCGGGTAGAACATCGCCGCCACGACCTTGTTCTTGACCTTCTGAGCCTTTTCCTGGAACTCCGCCAAGCGGATGAGCACCAGTTCCAACACGCCGCCGACCTCGCCGGCCTTGACCATGTTGATGTAGAGCTTGTTGAAGATCTTCGGGTGCTGCGCCAAACCTTCCGAGAACGTGCTGCCGCCTTGCACGGCGTCGCTGAGCTTGGCGATGGTCGCTTTGAGGACAGGGTCGCGCTCCTGTTTTTCCAGCACCATCAGACCGCGCAAGAGCGGCAGGCCGGCGTCGATGAGCGTCGCCAACTGCCGGGTGAAAATCATGAGGATCTTGGCTTTGATTGCCTTGTTGGCGACCCTGGCGCCGCTCTTCTTGGCGACGGCCGGAGCCTTCGCCGTCTTGGCGACCGCCGTGCCCTTCTTGGCCTTCGCCGGGCCGCCCCCGCCGTTCTTGCCTTCCTCGTAGACGCTGGTCGGGAAGTACCCGGCCTGCCGCAACTGGCTGACAGCGTCGTTGGTGGTGGTAGCCTCGATCAGTCCAGTGGACTCTTGTCCGCGGGCATCCAGGGCGACGTAGTTGAATCTTGGCATGTTCCGAGGGGCTTAAGAGGGGTTTCAGAGTTATGCGAACCGCCAGCGGCCTTGTCGACAGAAATTCGTCGCCGCACGAAGCGCTTCATGTGTATTTCAGCACTTCTTCGATGGTTGTATCGCCATCGTAAATACTCCGTAAACCATCTTCCCGAAGCGTGACCATTCCCAGCTCCATCGCCTTCTGTTTGATGACGAGGGACGGGGCGCGCTGGTTGATCAACTCGCGGACCGGGTCCGTGATCGCCAGGAGTTCGTAGATGCCCTTGCGCCCCTTGTAGCCGGTCTGGTTGCACGCGTCGCAGCCGGTGCCGTAGTAGAAGCTTTTGTCGCCGATCTCGTGCGGCGAGAGGCCCATCTGGGTAAGGAGTTCCTCCTTGGGTTCGTAGGCGGTGCGGCAGTTTTGACAGATGCGCCGGATGAGACGTTGCGCAAGGATGCCTTCCAGGCTCGACGAGATCAGGAAGGGCTCGACGCCCATGTCCACGAGTCGGGTCACGGCTCCGGCGGCGTCGTTGGTGTGGAGCGTCGAGAAGACCAAGTGGCCCGTCAGCGACGCCTGGATGGCGATCTGCGCGGTCTCCAGGTCGCGCGTCTCACCGACCATGATGCGGTCGGGGTCCTGCCGCAAAAACGCGCGCAGCACGCGGCCGAAGGTCAGGCCGATGCCCTCGTTGATGGGCACCTGGATGAGTCCCTCGATGTCGTACTCCACCGGGTCCTCGGCGGTGAGGAGCTTGCTGTCGACCGTGTTGATCTTGCGCAGGCAGGCGTAGAGCGTCGTCGTCTTGCCCGAGCCGGTCGGCCCCGTGACGATGAAGATGCCGTTGGGCTTCTCGATGGTCGTCGTCAGGTAGTTGTAGATGTACGGAGGCATGTTGAGCGCCTCCAGATCGAGGTTGACCGAGCTGCGGTCGAGCACGCGCAAGACCACGCTCTCGCCGTACTGCGTGGGCAGCGTCGAAACGCGCAAGTCCACGGCGCGGTCGGCGATGTTGCGCACGATGCGGCCGTCCTGCGGCAGGCGGCGCTCGGCGATGTTGAGGTTCGCCATGACCTTGACGCGCGAGATGACCGGCAGCGCGAGGTGGCGCGGCGGCGGGGCCATCTCGTAGAGCGCCCCGTCGACGCGGTAACGAATCTTGAACTCGTACTCGAACGGCTCGAAATGGATGTCGCTCGCCCGGTCCTGGATCGCCTGGTAGAGGATCAGGTCCACGAAGCGGATGATCGGTGCACTGTTGGCCTCGTTGGCGATGTCGCCCTGGTTCGGCCCGCCCTCGCCGTACTCCGCGCCGAAGGAGGACATCTCCCTGAGCACCTCGTCCATGTTGGCCATGTCGGCGCCGTAGTACTGGCTCAGGCGTTCGCTGATCTGGTAGACCGGGGCGACGACCACCTGCACGTCGCGGCCGAGGGCGAAACGCAGGTCTTCGGCCACCTGGGAGTCGAGCGGGTCGAGCAGCGCCGTGACCACCGTGTTGCCCGACTGGCCGATGGGCAGCGCCCCGTGCAGCCGCGCGGTGCCGCCGGGGATGAGGCGCTGGATTTCGGCCGGCACCTCGTAGTTGTCCAATTTGACGAAGTCCACGCCGATGGAGTCGGCAAGCGTCTGGTAATAACCGTCCTCGTCGGTGATCTCGAAGTCCACAAGCACCTGCACGAGCGTTTTGCCCGAGTTGCCGATCTCGGAGAGGATGTCCTCGGTCTGGGAACGCTGGACGGTGCCCTGATCAACGAGGAGGTCGAGGATCTGCTGGTCGGTGGTCATGGAGAGAAAAGAGCAACGGGGTCAGGCTGCCGCGCCGGGTTCGCGCAAGCGCAGGAGTTGCTGGGCCACGACGGGGTCCTGTGCGCGGATGAGTACCTCTTGCTGGCTGATGAGGCCGCGGTGGTAGAGATCGACCATATGGGACTCCAGCGCCACCATGCCGAACTTGCTGCCCGTGTGGATGTCGCTGGAGATGCGGTAAGTCTTGTTCTCGCGGATCATCGCGCCGATGGACGGGGTGTTGACCATCAACTCGAAGGTCGCCACGCGACCGGCACCGTCCACGCGCGGGATGAGCAGTTGGCTCAGGACGGCCTTGAGGTTCGAGGCGAGCTGGATGCGGACCTGCTCCTGCTGTTCGGCGGGGAACGCGTCGATGATGCGGTCCACCGTCCGGGCGGCCCCGGTGGTGTGCAGGGTGGAAAAAACGAGGTGCCCGGTCTCGGCCGCGGTGATGGCGGCCTCCATCGTCTCCAGGTCGCGCATCTCGCCGACGAGGATCACGTCCGGGTCCTGGCGCAGCACGCGCTTGAGCGCCTCTCCGAACGTCGGCACGTCCACGCCGACCTCGCGCTGGTTGATGAGGCCCTGGCGGTGCTGGTGGAAATACTCGATGGGGTCCTCCACCGTGACGACGTGCAGGCGCGAACGCCGGTTGATCACGTCGATCATGCTGGCGAGCGACGTGGACTTCCCCGAGCCGGTCGGCCCGGTGACGAGGATCAAGCCGCGCGGGATGTGAATCAGGTCATGCATCGCCGCCGGCAGCCCGATCTCCTCCATCGAGCGGATGCGGTTGGGGATCAACCGGGCCACGAGGCCGACCGAGCCCTTCTGCAAAAACAGGCTGATGCGAAAGCGCGCGTCGTCACGGAACGCCAAAGCGAAGTCCACGCCGCCGTTTTCGTAGAGCTTCTTGATGTGCTCGTCCTTGGCGATGGAACGGGCGGCCTCCTCGGTGTCGGCGGGCGTCCAGACGGGGAGTTGCAGCTTGACGATCTGCCCGTCGAGCCGGATCGACGGCGGCGCGCCGGCCGTGATGTGCAGGTCCGAACTCCCCTCCTCCAAGACGAGCCGCAAGAGGTCTTCAACGGGCGTCATGGAGAGTAAAGAATCCTAAGCGGCGTCGCCCATCGTGGCAGTGACGACTTCCTCCGCCGTGGTCGCGCCGGCGAGCACCTTGCGGACGCCGTCTTCGCGCAAGGTGCGCATGCCGAGTTCACGGGCGCGCTGGCGGAGTTGCATGGTCGAGAGGCGGTCGTTGATCATGAAGCGCACCTCGTCGTTGATCTCGAACACCTCGAAGATACCCATGCGCCCGCGGTAGCCCTTGTGGCGGCAGTTGTCGCAGCCGACCGCGCCCATCGGGTGCGCGTGGTCCATCTGGCTCTCTTCGATGCGCAGAGCGTGGAGTTCCCCTTCGGTGAGATCGGTGGGCTGCTTGCACTGACCGCAGAGTTTGCGCACGAGACGCTGGGCCATGATTGCGCGCGTCGAGGTGGCGACCAGGAACGGCTTGATGCCCATGTCCACCAGACGCGCCACCGCGCCGGGGGCGTCGTTGGTGTGCAGGGTGGAGAAAACGAGGTGACCCGTCAGGCTCGCGTTGATGGCGATGCTCGCCGTCTCCAGGTCGCGAATCTCGCCGATCATGATGATGTTCGGCGCCTGCCGGAGCATGGAGCGCAGGGCGGCCGGGAACGTCATGCCGATGTCGGCGTTGACCTGCACCTGGTTGATGCCGGCCATCTGGTACTCGACCGGGTCTTCGACCGTGATGATCTTGCGGTCGGGACGATTGATGTAGTTCAGGCAGGCGTAGAGCGTCGTGGTCTTGCCCGAGCCGGTCGGACCGGTGACGAGCAGGATGCCGTCCGGCAGCGTGATGAGCCGCTCGAAGGTCGCTTGATCGTCCGTCAGGAAGCCCAGCTCCGGCAAACCCAAAGACAGGCTGGACTTGTCGAGGATTCGCATGACCACGCTCTCTCCGTGGTTGGTCGGGATCGTGGAAACACGCAGGTCGATGGCCTTCTTGCCCATCTTGACCTGGATGCGGCCGTCCTGCGGAAGACGTTTCTCGGCGATGGACATCGTGCCGCTCATGATTTTGAGCCGGCTGACGATGGCCGATTGCAGCTTCTTGGGCGGGTTCTGCATCTCCTGCAAGACGCCGTCGATGCGGAAGCGCACGCGGAAGCGTTTCTCCAACGGCTCCAGGTGGATGTCGCTCGCCCGCGTCTTGTACGCCTCCAGCAGCAGCAGCGAGACGAGTTTGATGATGGCCGAGTCACCGGAGCTTCCCTCCTCCTCGTTGCCGGCCATCAGGTCGATGCCAGCCATCTCCTCGTCGCGGCCAAGCGCGCCGAGCAACCGGTCGCCGGCCTCCTCGGCGCTGCCGTAGTACTTGATGAGCGCCTGCTTGATCTGCTCGGGCGTGGAGCAAACCGTTTCAATCTCGCGTTTGAGCAGGAAGCGCAGGTTATCGAGCGTGTCGAAGTCCAGCGGGTCGCTGATGGCGACGACGAGCACGTCGTCGTTGAGCGTGATCGGAATCGCCTTGTAGCGGACGGCTTTGTCGCGCGGGATCAGGTCGATGATCTCGGGCTTTACCAGGATGCTCGCCAGGTCGATGTACTCCATGTTGGAGGCCGCGGCGACCGTCCTGGTCACGTCCTCCTGGGTGATGTGGCCGAGCGCGATGAGGCTGTGCACCACCCCACCCTCGTGCTGCGTGGCGTGTTCCTGGGCCTCAAACGCCTGGTCTTTGGTGGTCAGGTAAGCGTCCTGGAGCAGTTCCAGAATGTAGGCGTCGTTGGGAGTCACCTCAGGGAGAAATCAGAGGGTGGAACGAACAGAAAGAGGATTCCCGCGTCAAGATAGGGAACGCCTCTTGGCGTGTCAACGCACGCAGGACGTGAAATCTAGCCCTGATTCCCGGCCGCTTTTACAACGGCGGGACCTTCTTGCCCTGCGCGGTCATCGCCGCGTTGACCATGTCCAGAAGCTTTTGCTTGGTCGTGGCCTTCGGAGGCGTCGGACGCAGGCTCAGCGCGAACATGGAATTGAGCCGCTCGCACTCCTGGAGGATGCGCTCGGCCTCCGTGCCGAGGCCGTGGCGCTCTTCCTCGAAGCGCGCGAGTTCCTCGTCGTCGAGCGCCCCGAGCACGTAGAGACGTGCACGGTTCTCGAAGTCATCAGAATTCATCCTTCATCCCCCTCAGCGCCTCGCTGATCTTCTTGAGTCCCAATTCGAGCCGCGTCTTGATGGTGCCGAGCGGAATGCCCGTCTTGGCGGCGATCTCGCGCTGGCTCATGCCGTGGTAAAATGCCATGTCGATGGCCTCGCGCTGCGCCGGCGGCAGGTTCTTGAGGATGCCCATGATCAACCGCCGGGTGTCGGACACTTCGATGTCGTCCTCCGTCGAATTGTGGACCCAGGCTTCGGGCTGCTGCTCGGTCTCGTTTTGGAGACGTTCCTCCGCACGGGCGTACGCCTGCTTCTTGCGCAAGCGGTCGATGGAGCGCCGCCGTGTCAAAGTCACGATCCAGCCCAGGGGCTTGCCCTTCTGCGCGGAGTAGTGCGCGGCCTGGTTCCAGATCTCCATGTAGATCTCCTGTAGCAAGTCGTCTGCCTCGGCATCGTTGTGGATGACGCCCATGATGAGGGACTTCAGAATTCCGCTGTAACGGTCGTAGAGCGCGGCCAGGGCTTCGGGCTCGCGCTCCTGGATGCGCGCCATGAGAGTTTCGTCGCCGATGGGGGCGGGTTCCGGCGCAGAGAGGGTCGGGGCTTCCATAGAAATGCGAATGCGGGGAGGCGGTAGACATAAACGCAATTCGCATGGATGCAAAGGGAGACCCTCATGCACCATCGGCGCGCCCAGGCACGCTGGACGCCTGCGGGCCGGTCGGGCCACGCGCAACCGGAAGGCCGTGTCACTTTTCCCCTTCTCTCCGCCAGGAACCTGCCGCATGGTCTGACTCCCCATGCCCACGCTCAACAAGCAATTCCCACGGCTGCTGCCTGAGCCGATCAAGAAAAACGTCCGGGTAGCCGATCTGATCGACACGACCTTCAAGGCCTACAACGCCGCCCGCCTGGGCGAAGCTTGCCGCCTGTTCACGGAAAAGATGCTCGCCAAGGACGGCACGGTCGGCATGACGCTCACCGGCGCGCTGACCCCCGCCGGCCTGGGCCGAGCGGCGGTAGTGCCCTTGATGAAGGCGGGCTTTGTGGACTGGATCGTCTCCACGGGAGCGAACCTGTACCATGACCTGCACTACGGCCTGGGGATGGAACTCTTCGCCGGGTCGCCCTTCGTGGACGATATCGTGCTGCGCAACGACGGGGTCATCCGCATCTACGACGTGCTGTTTTCCTACGACGTGCTGCTGGACACCGACGCGTTCGTGCGGCAGGTGATCGCGGGGGAGGAGTTCCAGCACGCGATGGGCACGGACGAGTTCCACCACCGGCTCGGCCGGTACGTCTACGAGCGCGAAAAGAAGCTCGGCATCAAGGAAACGAGCGTCCTGAGCGCAGCGTACCAGTACGGGGTGCCGATCTTCACGAGCAGCCCGGGGGATAGTTCCATCGGCATGAACGTCGCCGCGATGGCCCTGCGCGACAGCCAACTGGCCTTCGACGTGAACCGTGACGTGAACCAAACGGCCGCCATCGTCTACGACGCCAAGCGCCGGGGCGGTACGTCGAGCGTGTTCATCCTCGGCGGAGGCAGCCCGAAGAACTTCATCCTCCAGACCGAGCCGCAGATCCAGGAGGTCATGGGCATCGAGGAACGCGGGCACGACTACTTCCTGCAATGCACCGACGCACGTCCCGATACGGGTGGCCTGAGCGGCGCAACGCCGGCGGAGGCCGTCAGTTGGGGCAAGATCGACCCCGGCAACCTGCCCGCGTGCGTGGTGTGCTACGTGGATTCGACGATCTCCCTGCCGCTGGTGACGGCTTACGCGTTGAGCAAGGTCGCCCCGCGCAAGAGGAAAAACCTCTACGCCCGGCGCGACGAACAGCTCGCCGCCATTCGCGCCGAGTATCTCAAGCACGGCACGGTCGAAAAGGTCGCGCACCGCACGGACGTTTCGGACGTGAAGGACTTCGGCACCGCGGCCACGGCGAAGACCAACGGCAAGCCCCGGCGTAACCTGGCGAAGCGCGCTTCCAGCGTCGGGTTGAACAAGGGTTGACGCGTCTCCCGCCCCGGCCGCGCGGCCTGTTCAGAGGCAGGCGCGGATGAACTCGACCAACTGCGGATAGACCGCGTCGAACGTTGCCCTCTGCCGCGCCGCCCACGCCCGTTCGCTGGCCATCGGATCGAGCAGTCGGCTGGCGAGTTCGGTCGGGTCGTGGTAACAAATCGCCGGCGCACCGAGAAGTTCGAGGTGCCGCTCCATGGCCGGCATCTCGCCTGCCACCGTCGCCACCGGTAACCCCGCCGCGAGGTAGGCGCTGTAGCGGTTGGGCAGGTTCAACGCGCGGAACGCATCCGCTGGTTCAGGATGGTGCAACAACCCAGCATCGTACGGCGACCATGCTGCGACGAACTCCGCCGGCCGCACCGGCGCGTGCAGGTGCAGCCGTCCTTCTGTTCCCACATCGCGGTAAGCGTCGGCGACGGCCGGTTCGTTGCCCATCTGACCGCTCGGCTGCAACCTCCGAAATTGCCCGTACAGGTGAACGTGCGCCCCTGCCGCCGTCAGTGCACGGATCGCTGCACGGTAGTCGTACCGGCCGCCGTCGTCCGTCGCGGTTCCGGCGATGAGCAGGTGCGCGCGGCCATCGGCGGCGGAGAGCTTCGGCCGCCGTTCGCCCGTCAGATAACGGGCTGGCAACCCGTCGGCGTCCAGGCAAGCCACGCGCTCCGGCAGTCGGTAGCGTTCCGCGAAGAATCGGCGGGATTCCTCGTTGAGCAGGATCACACCGGCGCTTCTCTCCAGGCAGACGCGTTCGTCTTCGTCGGAACGCAGGTAGTGTTCTTTGTAGTGGCGCACGACCGGCACCGGGCAACCCGCACGCAAAAGGGCCGCCGTCACCGCCGGGCTGCCGTCCCAAACGTTGAGCAGCGAATAAACGGCTTCGATCCCGTGCCGGTCGATCCAGGCGAGCGTCCGTCCGGCCCGCTCCTCGGCGGAAGTCCCCGGGTCGAATCGCTCTACCGCTTCCCACGGCACGAGCCCGACCTCGTCCGGGAGCCACTCGGTGCTCAGATGCCATGCCCGGTGGCCGTCGCGCGTGAAAGCCGCCATTCTCTCCGGGTAAGGTCCCAGGCCGCCGAGGAAGAGGATTCGCATGAAGGGTGACAGCGCGCCGGTCGGTGCTATGGGTGAAGACCCATGCGCACCTTCCGATACGACGACGCCGGCTTCCCGGCCGTGCTGAAAAGCTTCGACCGCCGGCCGATCCCCACCGTCGACGTACAAGAAACCGTCGCCGCGATCATCGCCGAGGTCCGCACGGACGGCGACGCGGCGCTCCTGCGCCTCAACGCCCGCTTCGGCGGCCCGACGTTCGCCGACGCGAGCCAATTGCGTGTCACCCCGGCCGAGTTCACCGCCGCCGCGCACGCGACCGATGCGCGGGTCCAGCGTGCCATCGCCGAGGCACACGAAAACGTCCGCGCCTTCGCGCTCCGCTCGCTTCGCCACGACTGGCACATGCACAACCGCCAGGGCGTGCAGGTCGGCGAACGCTTCACCGCTTTCCCGCGCGTGGGAATCTACGTGCCCGGCGGCACCGCGCCGCTGGTCTCGACGGCGATCATGACCTGCACCCTCGCCGCTGCCGCCGGGGTGCCGCAGATCGTCGTCACCACGCCCGCGGACCGCGCGGGGAACGTCGCCCCCGCCCTGCTCTCCGCGCTCGCGCTCGCCGGCGCCACGGAGGTCTACAAAGTCGGCGGTGCCCAGGCGGTCGCGGCCCTCGCGTACGGCACGGCGACGGTTGCGCCCGTCGTCAAAATCTTCGGTCCCGGCAACGCCTACGTCATCGAGGCCAAGCGCCAGGTTTTCGGCCCCGTCGCCGTCGACCAACTCCCCGGCCCCAGCGAAATCCTCATCATCGCCGACCGGGCTGCCAATCCCGCCTGGATCGCCGCCGACCTCCTTGCGCAGGCCGAACACGGGGCAAACAGCGTCATCGGACTCCTGACCGACTCGGAACCCCTCCTCGCCGCCGTCGAGCGAGCCATCGCAGACCAACTCACCCGCCTCCACCGCCAAGCTCAGCTCGGCCCGGTGTTGGAGAAGGATGCCTTCCTCTGCCTCGTACGCGACCTCGACCAAGCCATTGAGATCTCCGATGCCTTCGCGCCCGAACACCTTTCGATTTGCACCGCAGACCCCGACGCCGTCGCCGCGCGCGTCGGCACAGCCGGGGCGATTTTCCTGGGCGGCTGGTCGCCGG
>CAXUIU010000043.1:15097-15962 GCA_964250955.1 uncultured Chthoniobacterales bacterium
GTGGAGGCGGGCCATCGGCCCGGCGCCGTCGCGGACGCCGACGCGCTGCGCCATTCGCTGCCGGTGATCCAGGCGTTCAGCGACATCGAAGGACTGGACGCGCACGGCCGCTCCGCCGCGATCCGCTTCGATGATTTGTGAGCAAATCGTTGCAACGATGGTGGTGCGCCGCGTCGCCGCCCGAGCGAAATCAAGGCGTGAAAATGCTCGTGATTGGCTTCTTATATTGCCTGTTGGCAGCGGGATGTGCGGGTAATTCCAAGCCGATGGCTTCCGGCGACGAGATCGGCGGCGCGACGTTCGGTTCTTCGTTCCCGGGCAGTTCCGGAGCGAACGCAAAGAACTCTTCTGGCACCGCGATGGGCACGGGTGCCACGGGGTCCCGCTGATCGGCCGACGCAGAAAGCGTGCGGGTCGGTGATCGGGGCACCGCCAGTAACGGGCGGCACCACGAAGTGAGAGCAATGAAACCCTCCCTCTTCCTTACCCTGGTTTGTCTCTCGCTCGCAGGTTGCAGCCAGACCGGTGGCCCTACCCAAGAGACCGGCCGCGACATCGGCGGGCAGACGCAGGGCACGTCGTTCCCCGGCAGCACCGGGGCGGGTTCGCAGGCGACGACCGGAGCGGTGGGTGGCGGCCGCGCCAACGCAGCTCCCAGCGGCGGCCAGTCTACCGGCGGCAGCCGCTAGCGCCGCTGGTGTCAGGCGCGTACCTGCCCTGTGCCGCGGATCACGTATTTGTAGGTGGTCAGTTCTTCGAGCGCCATCGGGCCACGGGCGTGAAGTTTGTCCGTGCTGATGCCGATCTCCGCGCCGAAACCGAACTCCCCGCCGTCCGTGAACCGCGTGCTGGCGTTCCAGTACAC
>CAXUIU010000044.1:0-3982 GCA_964250955.1 uncultured Chthoniobacterales bacterium
CCCGGCACGCCGTCCGCGCAGCTTTTGAGCGTACCCGCGACAACTTGAAAAAAGCCTAGGTGTCTCCGGGCTGCGCGGTTGCCGTGCAGCCGCGAGCGGGAGCCGATTTCCTCCTGCTCTTCTTTCCTTCCCCCCTCTGCCTTCCCGAAGTCGAAAAGATACTCCTTAACGTTTTGCGCTTGCGGCAGGCGTGGGTCGGCTGGAAATTACGCCGTCAGATTTCTCGGCGGCCAAGGTGGCGAAATTGGTAGACGCGCCAGACTTAGGATCTGGTTCCGCAAGGAGTCGGGGTTCGAGTCCCCGCCTTGGCACGAACGCCACCTACCTTACATTTTTGTCATGCTGTGGAAAGCCTGCGGCCATGCGTGGGCACGATTCTTCTTAGCAACGATATGCTCAGCCAACCCACCCCTTCCCGATTCTCTACCCGCCGAACCGCGATGTTCGCCGGTGCCCTCGCGGGCATCGCGGCGCTCGCCGCCGGCACCACCTTCGCCCTGACCGACCCCGCCCCGCCAGCCAATCGGCCGGGCGATGCCCCCGCTCCGGAGGTCAAGGTCGAACATGCTCCCGTTGACCGTGCCCGGACCCCGGCAGGTTCCTTCGCGCCCATCGTGCAAAAGGTCGCCCCGAGCGTGGTCGAAATCTTTGTCACTTCCAAAGGGAGCAAAGGTTCGTCTGAACAGGACAGCACCTCGGACCTCTTTGAGAAATTCTTCGGTCAGCAGCGCCGACGCGGCGGCCCGGGCAGCGGTGGTGGCAACAACGAGGACTCCTTCGCTCCGCGTCAACACGGGCTCGGCTCGGGCGTGATCGTCTCTTCGGACGGCTACATCCTCACCAACCGGCACGTCGTCGAAAATGCCTCCGAGATTCGTGTCGCTCTCTCCGACGGTCGGGAGTTCACCGCTAAACTCGTCGGCGCGGACGAGAAGACGGACGTAGCCGTCGTCAAAATCAAGGCAGATAACCTCCAGGCCCTGACCTTCGCCGACAGCAACGAACTCGCCGTGGGCGACATCGTCCTGGCCGTCGGCAACCCCTTCGGCATCACCCAGAGCGTGACCCAGGGCATCGTCAGCGGCAAGGACCGGGTCACCGGCAACGCCACCGACGAGGACTTCATCCAGACCGACGCCGCGATCAACCCCGGCAACTCGGGCGGCGCGCTCGTGGACGTGGAAGGCCGGCTCGTCGGCATCAACACCGCCATCCTCAGCCGCTCGGGCGGCAACCAGGGCATCGGCTTCGCCATCCCGTCGAACCTGTGCCAGTGGGTGATGACGAGTCTCGTCAAGACGGGCCAGGTCGAGCGGGGTTATCTGGGCGTCGCCATCCAGCGCCTGACGCCGACCCTGGCGCAGCTGTTCGGTCTGGAGAAGATCACTGGCGCGCTGGTCTCTGACGTGACGAGCGGCGGCCCGGCCGAAAAGGCGGGCATCCGCAGTGGCGACGTGATCCGCACCTACAACGGCCAGAGCGTGCGCGACTCCGCGCAGTTCAAGCTCCAGGTCGCCGAGACCGCGCCGGGCACGAAGGTGGCCGTGCAGTTAGTCCGTGAAAAGGAGACCAAGGACCTCGATGTCACGATCAACACCCAGCCCGGACAGACCCTCGCCAAAGGTAACCGCTCCGACAAAGACAGTAGCAAGCGGCACGAGGCGCTCCAGGGCGTCGCGGTGGTGGAACTTGATGCCAACGCCCGTCGGCAACTTTCCGCGCCGGAGAGCCTGCGCGGGGCGGTCATCAGCGAGGTGGAGCAGGGTTCCGCCGCGGCCGAGGCCGGGTTGCAACAAGGCAACGTGATTGTTGAGATCAACCACAAGCCGGTCAAGAGCGCGCAAGATGCCGTGGACCTGACCTCCCAGCCGACCACCAATGAGACGCTGGTCAAGGTATGGACGCACAACGGCACCCGCTACTTGACCATCGAAGAAGACAACGTCGAGTAACTGTTCAGAGAGCAAGTCTGCTCCCGCTACTGCCCCCTTGCTCGACGCAAGGGGGCAGTTTTGCTTTGGTGAGACAACTGCCAAACAACTTCGATTTTACTCAAGTCCTATGCGTTGCAAGTAGTGCGTGTGCAGAATCTAACAACGATTTTTCCTTTGATTTCTGATTGTGAATAACTTGTGAATAGCAAACAGCAAGATCAAAGCAGCGGCTTGATGACAGACTCCAGTTTTCCCACGTCGAGAGAGGTTGCAGACCAAGCCAGAATTTTGCCGTCCTTGCCGATCAGGAACGTGGTCGGGACCGTCGGCAGACCCCCGTAGGAAACTGCGACCGACGCGTTGCCGTACACCAGCGGATAGTTGATCCCGAGCTTGCGCGCGACCGGGATGACTGCCTCCGGTTCCTCGTCCATCGCCACGCCGACGACGACGAAGCCCTGCTTTCCGTACTTCTCTTGGAGACCGACAAACCCGGGGATTTCTTGTCGGCAAGGCGAACACCACGTTGCCCAGAAGTTGAGCAACACGACTTTGCCGCGAAAGTCGGCGAGATGCACGGTGCGGCCGGCGATGTCCTTGAGCGTCCAGTCTGGGGCGGTGAGAGGGTTTTCTGCATGCGCAGACCAGCCGGCGAGGGAAAACGCGGCAAGCGCGGCAAAGGTCTTTAGCCAACGGCGCGGCTTCTTGGTGCCCATCATTGGATTCAAAGGTTGCCCGCCTGACGCGCCAGGAACTTCCCCCGCCCCGGCGTGCCGACGTACTTCCCGTCTCGTACCGCGACCTCGCCGCGCAACGTGACCACGCTCGGCCGTCCTTCGACTGACCAGCCCTCGAAGGCGCTGTAATCCAGGTTCATCGTCTGGCCGGCGGCGGTGATCGTGCCGCGGTAGTTGGGATCGTAGACGACGAGGTCGGCGTCCGCGCCGGGTTGGATCGTGCCCTTCTGTGGGAACAGGCCGAAGATCTTCGCCGCCCGCGTGCTCGCGGCTTCTACGAACGTGCCCAGGTCGATCCGCCCCGTCTTGACGCCGTGGGTGAAGAGCAGATTGACGCGGTCCTCCAGAGCCGGGATGCCGTTGGGAATTTTTGTAAAATCATCCCGGCCCATGGCCTTCTGGTTACCGAAGTCGAACGGCGCATGGTCAGTCGCCACCGTGTCGATGGACCCGGCGCGCAGCCCATCCCAGAGCACGGCCTGGTTGCGGCGGTCGCGCAAAGGCGGCGACATCACGAACTTCGCGCCCTCGAAATCTGCGCGTTCGGCGTCCGTGCGGTCGAGGAGCAGGTACTGGATGAGCGTTTCGATGCGCACGTTGACCCCCCGCTCCCGCGCGGCGAGTGCCTCCCGAAGCGCCTCCTCGCAGGAGAGGTGCACGATGTAGACGTGCGCGCCGGTGAGTTGGGCGAAGGTCATCAGGTGGTGGACACCTTCCGCTTCCACAGCCGGTGGGCGGCTCTCGTGGTGACCCTCGGGGCCGCGCACGCCGGCGGCGAGGAGTTCGCGCTGGCGTTCGGCTACCAGGGTTTCGTTCTCGCAGTGCGCGGCGACGACCACGCCGAGTTCCCGGGCGAGCGAGAGCGCGCGGTAAAGTTCGCCGTCGTCAATGCCGAAGGCTCCCTTGTACGCGAGGAAGACCTTGAACGACGCCACCCCCTGCCGGACGATCTCGCGCAGTTGGTCGGCGCTCGCGTCGTCGAAGCGCGTGACACCCATGTGGAACGAGTAGTCGCACGCCGCGCGGCCGGCGCTCTTTTCGCTCCACAGCCGGAAGCCCTCCGCCGGCGAGGTGTCGCGCGCGGGGCAGCACATGTCGAAGATCGTCGTGGTGCCACCGACCAGCGCCGCACGGCCGGCTGTGTCGTAGTCGTCCTTGGAAAACGTACCCATGAACGGTAGATAAACGTGCGTGTGCGGGTCGATGAAACCCGGGAACACGTACTTGCCGGCGGCGTCGACGATCTCCGTGCCGGCCGGCGCCGGCAGGTCCCGGCCGATGTGGGTAATCGTCTCGCCCTCGCAGAAGATG
>CAXUIU010000044.1:3992-4675 GCA_964250955.1 uncultured Chthoniobacterales bacterium
AAGATGTCCGCGACGTAGCGCTGGCTGGCGGTGACGATCTCGCCGTTCTTGATGAGCAAAGCCATGGACGGCAGCGTCGCACCGGACCGGACCCCGGCGAAAGCAAAACTTTTCTGCTCCTGCCGACATTCCGCCCGTCGTGGCATTTGCTAATTTCCTGCCTTCGGAGGCACGCCCGCGGTTGCGCCCGCGACGCTCCCAAGGCATCATCTCTTCTCTTCAGGCGTGATCCTCGAAGCTCTCAAACAGCGCCTGTACGCCGCGCTCGCGCGTCCCGCTCCGACCGGCGCGGAGTTGGACGCTGTTCGCCGTCAGGCCGACGCGCTGTCCGAGGAGGGTTCGTGGACCGACGTGGCGTACGGGCCGGCCGCTGGTCGCGCCCGTTGGCCAGCGGTGACCCACCTCGAACGCGTGGTCGCGCTTGCCCGCGCACGGTCGGCTGGTGCGGGAGAACTCGACGTCCCGTTCGTGCAGGCGCTAGACTTCTGGTTGGCTCATGATTTTCCAGCCTCGGACGCTCGTGTGCATCAGATCGTTGTGCCGCGTCTGGTCGGCACGGCGTCACTGCTCGGCGAGGATGCCCTCTCAACCGGCGCGTGGGGTAAGGTGGCCGAAATCATTGCCAGAGCGCGCTGGACGCGCTGGCACGATCTGGCAGCGCAGTTGACCTGAACCGCTGGAAG
>CAXUIU010000044.1:4685-15931 GCA_964250955.1 uncultured Chthoniobacterales bacterium
CCACCCGCCGGGTGGGGTACGGGGCCCTAAATAATTCCCAGAGCGCGCGGGCCGCGCGGGCACGACGGTGGCTGGAGCCCCTGGCGCGGCGCGGACCTGGTGGCGGTCGCCTTCAACGTTTTGCTGCGCGGCTGCCTCGAAGCGTCCACGGCGTGGTGTCAGGAGGCGTTCGAGCGCGCGCACGTGGGGATGCGCATCGCTCCATCAGGCGAGGAAGGCATCCAGGCCGACCTGAGCTTTTTCCCGACGGACCGGGATGGGCTGGTGTTCGGGGAGCAGGGCGCGCGCTTTCTCGCCCTTGGCCACGGCACGAGTTGGCAAGCGCCGGCCGGGTGCCTGCAATTGTTCGCGTCGTTTCTGCTTGATGGACCGCAGTGGATGATCCGGCGGCGGTTCTTCGACGGCGGCCCGGCGCCCACGAACGCCGGCGACCTGGAGGGCTTCGCGGGAGCCGTGGAGGAACTCGCCGCGCTCGGGGTGACGCCGCGCCAGGCCGAGATGGCGGCGTTTGCGCGGCGCCTGCGCGGCACGGCTGAACCCGGGCTTTCCGGGCACCGGCACTTCTGGCGGGTGGGACTCGCGGTCCACCAGCGGCCGGCATTTTACGCGTCCGTGCGCACCGGCCTGGACGGTCTGACCTGCCTGTTACGCCGCGGGGATGAGTATGAGGGGAGCAGCGACGGATGGGACCGGCAGCGGCTGCCCGGCACCACGGCCTTGCAGGTGGCAGACGCTCCTGCCGACGACCCGGCGGCCCGGGGGCGGCGAGGCGGCGTCACGGACGGAGAGCAGGGCGTGGACATGCTGGAACTGCAAGGCCGCGAGGTGGCCGGCCGCAAGGCGTGGTTCCACTTTGACGAAACCCTCGTCTGCCTCGGCAGCGGGATCGCTTGCGACCACGCGACCTCCCCGGTGTTCACCTCGATTAATCAGTGCCTGTCGCAAGGGCTCGCCACTGCCTACGGCAAAGGGGGCGAGACCCACCTCCTCGCCCCCGGCAAGTCCTACGACCTGAGCGCCGCCCATCGGCTCGAACACGACGGCCTGACGTACCACTTCCCCGAACCGATGGCCGTGCGCGCCCGGGTCGCGCCGCCGGGCGGTGGGACGGCGCAGGTTTTTTCGCTCTGGATCGACCACGGCACCCAGCCGCGGCATGAGGCGTACGCCTACACCGTCCAGCCGACTACGGATCCCTACGGGCTTTCGCAGGTCAAAGTTCTGGCGAATACCCCTGCCCACCAAGCCGTCTGGCACCAGGCTCTGCGCTTGATCGGCATCGTGTTCTGGGAACCAGGCGTGTTGGCCCTCCCCGACGGGGGGCGCGTGGCGGTCAACCGACCCTGCGTCCTGCTCGGTCAGGATCGGAGGTCGGAAGGCGTGCGCCTGAGCATCGCCAACCCTGCCCACGAGGCCGCCACGGTCCACGTCGAGTACGCCAACCGTTGCCTGTGCTTCAACCTGCCCGCCGGTTCCCGCGGCGGCCCGGGCGTCACCCGCGTGCTTTGAGACTTTGTTTCATGATGGACACACAACGGCTGACGATCACTTCTTCTGTGGGTTCCTACGAGGTCCATCTCGGCCGGGGACTGCTCGGCCGAACGGCAGAAATGCTCGCTGGAACGCATCACCTGCGCCGTCGTCGTGGCGCCGTCGTCAGCGACGACCGAGTGGCCGCGCTCCACGCCGCGCCGGTGCTCGACTCGCTGCGGGCCGGGGGGCACGAGCCGACCCTCGTCACCGTACCGCCGGGCGAGGCTTCCAAGTCGCTCGCGCAGGCCGGCCGCGTGGCCGAGGCACTGGTCGAAGCGGGGTTGGACCGGCAGGGCTTCGTCGTCGCGTTGGGGGGCGGCGTGGTCGGCGACCTGGCCGGCTTCGTGGCGTCGATCTACCAGCGCGGGGTGCCGGTGGTGCAGATTCCGACGACAATCATCTCCCAGGTGGACAGCGCCGTCGGTGGCAAGACCGGTGTCAACGTCCCCGCGGGCAAGAACCTGCTTGGCGCGTTCCACCCGCCGGTGACAGTGGTGGTGGACCTCGATACGCTCGATACCCTGCCAGAGCGTGAGTTCAACGAAGGCTTTGCGGAGATCATCAAGCACGCGGCTATCCGCGACCGGGGGCTTTTTGATGCACTCTTCACCTTCGAGCGGTACTCATCGCGCGACGCGCTGCCCGGCATTATCCGGCGCAACCTCGAAATCAAGGCCGAGATCGTGGCGGCCGACGAGTTCGAGCGCCTGGGTGTGCGGGCTTTGCTGAACTTCGGACACACCGTTGGCCATGCCGTCGAGCAGGCGGCGGGTTATGGCCGGTTCCTGCACGGCGAGGCGGTCGCGTTGGGGATGGTGGCGGCAGGGCGGTTGTCGATGGAAGCGGCTGGCTTGGACCCGGCGGATTTCGCGCGACTGGTTGCCCTGTTGCGCCGTTTCGGTTTGCCCACACGGCTGCCGGCGGACTTGCCGCCCGAACCGATCATGGCGAGCCTCGCGCGGGACAAAAAGTTCGAGGCCGGCACGGTACGCTTCGTGTTGGTGCCGCGGCTCGGAGAAGCTTTTCTGTCCACGCCGGACCAGGTGGGCACAGAGACCATCCGCCGCGTCGTCGAACGCCTCTACGAGGAACCCGAAAGCGGGTAGCGGTTCTGCTTGCCGCCCGGCGGACTGCCCGCTAGAACGGCTGCCTTCACCGTGACCTACACCGAGGCCTGCATCGTCATCAACATGGTTCCGCGGGTGGGACCGGTGCGGCTGCGGCGGCTCCTAGACGCGTTCGGCGACCCGCAGACCGTCCTGCGCACGCCGGCCGACCGGCTCGCCTCCGTCGAGAGCATCGGGCCGGAAACCGCCCGGATCATCGCCGGTTGGGAAGAGGAAATTGACCTCCCCGGCGAACGCGCCCGCGCCCGCGACGCTGGCGTGCAGGTGCTCACGGCCCAGTCCGAGCTCTACCCACCCGCGCTGCGCTCGATCTACGATCCGCCGATCGTCCTCTACGCATGGGGCGAACTCACCGCGCGAGACGCCCGCGGGGTCGGCGTGGTCGGCTCGCGCAAGCCGCCGTTCTACGGCACGGAAACCTCCAAGAAACTCTCCTACCAGCTCGCCGCTGCCGGCCTGACGGTGTTCAGCGGCCTCGCGCGCGGGGTCGACACGGCCGCCCACGAGGGCGCGCTCGCCGCCAAGGGCCGCACGGTCGCCGTCTTGGGCTGCGGGCTTAGCCAGATCTATCCCCCGGAGAACTACGGCCTCGCCGAACGCATCGCTGCCGGCAACGGCGCGGTGGTATCCGAGTTCGCCATGGGGGTCAACCCCGACAAACAGACCTTTCCCATGCGCAACCGCATCATCAGCGGGTGCAGTCTCGGCTTGCTGGTGATCGAGGCCGGCCTGAAAAGCGGCGCGCTCATCAGTGCCGGACAGGCCCTCGAACAGGGCCGTCCCGTGTTCGCCGTGCCCGGGCAGATCGACAAGCCTAGTTCTCAGGGCACCAACCGACTCATCCAGCAGGGTGCCAAGCTCGTGATGGGTTCCGAGGACGTTTTGGAAGAACTTGATACCCTGCCCGACCTCTTCGCTCCGGTTCGTCCGACGCCGCCGAAGCCCACCGCGGTACCGCCCACACCTCCCGACAATTCTCCACCGGCTCCCTCGGCGCCGGCCGGACTCCGCGACTCCGAGCGTGCTGTGCTCGCCGCGGTGGAGCGCGACGAGACGCCCATTGATCGCATCATCGCCACGTGCGGTTTGCCAACGGCGGCGGTCTCTTCTACCTTACTAGCTCTCGAATTAAAGAAGCTCATCAAGCAACTACCGGGCAAACACTACGTCCGGCTCGTGGGGTGAGCGCGCTTCCCCGCCTCCGCGACCATGTCCAAGTCTCTCGTCATCGCCGAAAAACCCAGCGTCGCCGCCGACATCTCCCGGGTGCTCGGCCGCTTCGAGCGCAAGGACGACTTCTTCGAGAACGACCGCTACGTGGTCTCCTCGGCCATCGGCCATCTGGTCGAACTCGCCCTACCCGAAGAGTTGGCTAAGCGGCGCGGTAAGTGGACCTTCGCCGCTCTGCCGGTCATTCCCGACGAGTTCGACCTCAAGCCCATCGAGAAGACCGCCGACCGCTTCAAGCTTCTCAAGAAGCTGATGAAGCGCGAGGACATCACCGAAATCATCAACGCCTGCGACGCGGGCCGCGAGGGCGAACTGATCTTCCGCCTCCTGGTCAAGCTGGCGGGCGTCAAGAAGCCCATGCGCCGGCTGTGGCTCCAGTCCATGACTTCGGACGCCATCCGCGATGCTTTCGGCCGCCTGCGCACCGACGAGGAAATGATTCCCCTCGCCAAGGCTGCGTACTGCCGCGCCGAGAGCGACTGGCTGGTGGGCATCAACGCCACCCGCGCCATGACGGCTTTCAACAACAAGACGGGCGGCTTCCAGCTTACCCCCGTCGGCCGGGTACAGACCCCTACCCTGGCGATTCTGGTGGAGCGCGAAAAGAAGATCCGCGCCTTCAAGCCGCGCACGTACTTCGAGGTGCATGGCGATTTCGCGGTCAAGGCTGGCAACTATCCCGGCCGCTGGATCGACGAGAACTTCCGCAAGGGCGCGGACGAAGATGCCCGTCCCGAACGCCTCTGGGACCGCGAGAAAGCCGACGCCATCCGCGACAAGTGCCTCGGTAAGACCGGGGTTGTCACCGAGGAGAAGAAGCCCGCCAGCCAGGCGTCGCCGCTCCTGTTTGACCTGACCAGCCTCCAGCGCGACGCCAACGGCCGCTACGGGTTCAGCGCCCGGCGTACCCTCCAGATCGCCCAGCAGCTCTACGAGAAGTTCAAGGTTCTGACCTACCCGCGCACCGACAGCCGCTACCTGCCCGAGGACTACCTCGCCACGGTCAAGGCGACGATGGGCAAGTTCGCCGACCCCGGCCTCGCCAAACACGCCGACAAGGCGATGGCGAACGGTTGGGTCAAGTTCACAAAAAAGGTGTTCGACAACAGCAAGGTTTCCGACCACAACGCGATCATCCCGACCGGGGCCGAGCCGAAAGGACTGGATGACGCGCAGCAGAAAATTTTCGATCTCGTCTCGCGGCGTTTCATCGCGGTGTTCTACCCTCCAGCGCAGTTTGAGGTGACCACCCGGTTGACCCGGGTCGAGGGCGAGACCTTCCGTACGGATGGCCGCATCATCAAGGACCCAGGCTGGATGGCCGTCTACGGCCGCGAGGCCGTCTCGGCGGACAACGCCGACGCCAACCTCGTGGAGATTGTGCAAGGCGAGCCGGCCCGCGCCGACGAGGTGGAAGTACGCGAAAACCAGACCCGCCCCCCGGCGCGGTACAACGAAGCCACGCTCCTCGCCACCATGGAGGGCGCGGGCAAGCTCATCGACGACGAGGAACTCCGCGCCGCGCTCAGCGCCAAGGGTCTCGGTACCCCGGCGACGCGGGCATCCATCATCGAGGGGCTGATCCTCGACCAGTACATCGCCCGCCAAGGCCGTGAACTGCACGCCACGGCCAAGGGCATCTCGCTCATCTCCCTGCTCAACGGCATCGGCATCCAGGCCCTCTGTTCCCCGGAACTCACCGGCGAGTGGGAAGCCAAGCTCAAGTCCATGGAACAGGGCGGCATCCAACGCCGGGAGTTCATGGCGCAGATCCGCACGATGACCGAGGACATTGTCAACAAGGCAAAGAATTTTCAGGGTGACACGGTCGAAGGTGACTTCGGTGAACTGGATGTCGCCTGTCCCAAGTGCGCCACCCGCCCGCTCAAGGAGGAATACCGCGTCTTCAAATGCACGAACTGCGACTACGTACTGTGGAAATCCATGGCCGGCCGGCAGTTCGACCCGGAGGAACTGAAAACCCTCTTCACGCAGGGTCATGTCGGGCCGCTGGAAGGCTTCCGCAGCAAGGAAGGCCGGCCGTTCAACGCGCCCGTCAAGCTCGGCGTGGAAGGCCGGCCGGAGTTCGACTTCCCCGCGCCATCAGCCGAGGACCGCGATTTTTCGGGTCAGGAGCCACTGCACGCCTGCACGGTGTGCAAGAAGGGTCAGGTCTACGCCACGGAGACGGATTATCTGTGCGACCGGACGGTGGCAGCAGAAAAGGAATGCACCTTCCGCATGAAGAAGGCGATCCTGCAACGCGAGGTCCCACCCGAGCAGGTCGTCAAGCTGCTCGAAACTGGCCGGACCGACCTCTTACCGCGCTTTATCTCGAAGAAAGGCCGGCCGTTCTCGGCGTACCTGAAGCTGGATAAGCTCGGGAAGGTCGGCTTCGAGTTCGAGCCGCGCGGTGAGGGTGACAAGAAGGGCAAAGGACGGCCTGGGGCGCGAGGAAAGGCTGCCGGTGGTCGCACCCGTCCGGCAGCACGGGACGCTTGAGGGATTGACACCCCTACATCTTGTGTTAGCACTAGGGCACTGTCGCCCTGGATAGATGCGTTGCCCTAAATGCAAAAGTATTGAGGATCGGGTCATCGACTCGCGTCCGGTGAACCACTGTTCGGGAATTCGGCGTCGCCGGGTGTGTCTGAACTGCGAATACCGCTTCACGACCTACGAGCAGATCGAGCGTGCAGACCTTCTGGTCATCAAGCGCGATGGACGGCACGAGCCCTTCGACCGTCATAAGCTCAACGCCGGCATCGTGCGCGCCTGCGAGAAGCGACCCGTGAAGCTCGAAGACCTCGACCGGGCCGTCGAGGAGATCGTCCAGGAACTGGAGACCAACTATGGCCGCGAGGTGCAATCCCGCGAGATCGGCGCGAAGGTCATGGCCAAGCTCCACCAGATCGACGACGTGGCCTACGTGCGGTACGCGTCGGTTTACCGGCACTTCCAGGACGTGGGCGAGTTCATCGAGGAGGTCAAGGCGCTGGAACAAAAACCGCGCGTCGACGGGATGCAGCAGGAGCTTTTCAACTGACGAATGGTTGCGCTGAAACACGGGTTGCCGCTGATCCAAAATGATCTGGGCGTCGCGGTAACTTTCGAGAACGATTGGCTGAAGGCAGCAGTGGACCGCGCCGCTCGGCGGGCAGGTTACGAGGGTTGGTGGCTATTGGACGAGTTCAGCTCGGCCGTGTCGCAGTACCTCCGGCAGGACTACAAAGCGACCGTGATCGCACTGCCAAGTCTCGACCGGGTGGTCCGCGCAACGCTGCGCGACATCGGCTACCGCGAGATTGCGGCGAAGTTCCGCACGGTGAACCCCTTTCAGAGCGTGTCACTGACCGAGTGCGTCCGTGGCCCGGCGGGCAGTCGTGAGTCCATGTTCTTCCGGCGGCTTTCGGATCGCATCACAGCGATGCACGCGGCCAAGGTGCAGCACTTCCACTTCCACGATCTGCACTCGTGCGTCCGTCAACTCCTGGACGGAGACAAACCTTCAGTCCACTGGTGGGGACGGCCGTTGATGCGTGCACGGATCGTCGCCTTCGTCCGCGAGCGGGTGCAGGCACTGGACTGGCCGGGGCGGATGCGCTGTACGATCAACTGAAGGACATGACACTTTTTGAGAAAATCATCCGGCGCGAGATCCCGGCGCGGGTTGTCCACGAGGACGATGAGATCATCGCCATCCACGACGTGAATCCACAGGCGCCAGTCCACGTCCTCATCGTTCCTAAGAAAGTGATCCCACGGGTGAGCG
Source organism: uncultured Chthoniobacterales bacterium (assembly GCA_964250955.1). Classification (GTDB taxonomy): domain Bacteria; phylum Verrucomicrobiota; class Verrucomicrobiia; order Chthoniobacterales; family SZAS-18; genus CAHJWO01. The sequence goes on from CAXUIU010000044.1 coordinate 12,348, forward strand.
CAGCCGGGGACGGCGATGCCGAGTTGCTAGGCAAACTGCTCCTAACCGCCGGACAGGTCGCTCGTTCGCTGGGAATCCAGGAGTCGGGTTACCGACTGGTGGTCAACCACGGGGAGGACGGGGGCGAGACGATCCCTCACCTGCACGTGCATCTGCTCGGGGGGCGTGCCCTAGGCTGGCCGCCGGGTTAACCAGCCTCGTAACAGGCAACCGGGACAATTCTTACGCAAAAAGCGGGCAACGAAAAAGCGGATCGAAACCAAAAGCTTCGATCCGCCAACATGTTGAAGCACGCTTTATTGAACTTACTTCATCAGCAGCACTGAGCGGCTGCGCTTGATCTCGCGCGTGATTTTCCGGTGCAGGAACGCCGACATGCCCGTCACACGGCGCGGCAGGATCTTGCCACTTTCCGTCACGAACTTGCGCAGCAAATCCGGGTTCTTGTAATCGACAGCTTCCGGCGCGATGTCCACGCGACGGCGCGGCATGATACGGTTGGCACGGCGGAAGTTGGAGCGGCGCTGAGGAGTTTTGGGCTGCATATGCTTAGCGGGTTTCGCGGTGCAGGGTGTGACGCTTCAGGAAAGGATTGTACTTTTTCTTCTCCAAGCGGCCCGGAGTGTTGGGGCTCTTCTTGTTGCGCGTGGAGACGTAGCGCGAGGCAGGTTTGCCTTCGGCCTTCGCTTCCGTGCATTCCAGGGTGATGATGTCTCGGGGCATGGCGATTATTCCTTGGTCTCAGGCGTAAACTCTTCCTCGTCGCTGTCTTCCTTTTCGTCGTCGGTCAGGCCAAAGAGTGACGTGACGGACTGACGCACGCGCCGGGCCTTGTTCTGGCGTTCAATCTGCGACTGGCACTCGACGGTAAATCTTGTAAATGGGATGGCTTCGAGCCGCTCGTGGTTGATTGGCTTACCGGACATCTCACAAGTGCCGTAAGTCCCAAGTTCAATACGCTTTATGGCCTCGTCGATCTCGTAGAGCGCATCCTGTTCCTGCGAGAGGAGGTTCAACGCGAAGTCCCGGTCGTAGGCATCGCTGCCGGCGTCGGCCTGATGCATCCCGAAGGCGCTGGCCTCATTGCCCTCGGCACGGGCGCGGAGGTTGTCCTGCGCCATGCCGTTCATAGAATCAAGCATCGCGTCGCGCAGGGCTAGGAGACGCTTCTTCTGCTTGCGCAGGAAGGGCGAGAGCTTGGCGTCAGCTTCGTCTTCGTTCTTCTGCGAGCGCAGGAAGTAGCTCGACACCGAGGCCGTCAAATCCTGGGCGCTGGCCGCTTGCACGTGGGGACCGTTGCGCTCACCGACCGCCGGGGACGCCGTTTGCTCGGCGGGCGCGGCAACGTCCGGCTCAGCCTGGGCGGCTGGCTTCTGCTTGGCGGAGGGCTTGGATTTGGGCATAAACAGACGGGGAGAAAAAGCGGGCGCGAACCGGCGAACAGGTCTTTGGGTGTTGGGAAAGGGGGAGTCAATAACGGCATTTCTCCACCCGCGCAAGGCCCAAACTCGTGTTTTTCACGAACTCGCGCTCGAATACCTTCGCAGGGCAAAAAGCCAAAAAATCCGACTCAGAACCAGGGACAAACCGCACACCGCCGCAAGCTGGAGCATCGGAGCAAACGGCTGTTCGGAGGCACGAGCCAGGATGCGGGCGGGGGCATTGGCGACGATGATTACCGGGATCAGCCAGGTGAAGATCAGCTTGAACACCCCACCGAAAACCTGTGCGGGATAGCGGGCGATGCTCACGAAGTTGAAGTATCCGAAGATCAGTCCCTGCGCTCGCACGATCCAGAAAGACAGCGTCGCCAGCGTGAACATGATGGCATAGTGGATCGCCGCCCCGAGCACGATGGCCACGGCGTAACAGCCGATCTGCACCGCGCCGGGCACCACCGCGAGCTTGTGCAGCGAGAACACGACAAAGCCGATTCCCAGCCCGGCGTTGACGAGGTTATCTAGCCCGAACCGGTAGGCCGACACCGCAAACTGCGCGTCCATGGGCAAGAGTAAGAGGAGGTCCATGCGCCCGGTGCGAACGAGTTCGGGCAGGTTCGCTAGGTTGACGTAAAAGAGCGCCTGGAAAACTTGGCTGATGATTTGGTGGGTGCCGATCAAGAGCACCACTTCCCACTTCGACCAGTCGCCGATCTGCTCCGTGTAGAGGAAGAGCACATCCACGAAGATGATCTGGCCGAAGAACCACAGCACTTCCGTGAACAGCCAAAGCACGAAGTTCGCCTTGAACGCCATCTCGCGGATCAACGAGTTGCGGAGCAACAGCCAGTAGATTTGCCAGTAACGTCTCACAGTGTCACCAAAAGGTTTCTATCCGCCGACCGCTTGGAACCGCCGCAATCCCCTCGCCCACATCCAGTTTCCCAGCGCCCAAGTGGCAACTACCCAGCCGGCCTGGATCAACAATCCCTCGACGACGAGGTGCCCAGTAATCTTCTCTTGGAACACAGCAACCGGGAAATACAGCTCGTAGGTGAACGGTAGCCATGCCTGCACCCGGCGGAACCACTCCGGCAGCAAGTCCAGCGGGAACATGTGGCCACTCAGGAAGTACTCGAACGAAAAAACAATGAAAACGACCGTGGAGATTTCCAGCAACCAGAATGCGACCATGGCAACGGCATAAGCCAGGAAGAATTGCAGCAGCGTAGCCAAGCAGAGCGACAAACCAGCGTACCACCATGTCACAACTAGGTTTGGCAGAGTAACATACTCGTGAAAGTACGCGAATAACAGAAGAAGGATGGGCACCGTGAAGGCAGCAGAGGTGACGCGGTAGCCAAAGAAGAGGCCGATACGGTAAGCGAAGTAACTCACCGGTTTGACCAAGAGCGAGTTGATCTGGCCATCACGAATGTCGGCAGCGATTTGCCACTCGTCGTCCGTCGGGGTGATCAAGCTCGAAACGAGGGCAGTCAGCAGGAAGTAATACACCATCGAGTGAAGCTCGTAGCCGCCGATGGATGCTTGACCGTTCCCAAACAGGGCACGCCACAAGTAAACGGTCCCGAACAGCGGGACGATCTCGAAGAGCACACGCAGGAAGAAGTTCCAGCGGTAGACCAGCGTGTTCTGTAAACCGACCACGAAGATTCTCAGGTATTTCTCCACGGTAGGCTTCTTCGCAGTGTTGAAGGTGATGACAATTAGGCTTTGCGTCGAACCAACTCCGTGGCGAGGCAAATGGCGGCGATCATACTACCGGGGTGCGCCTGGTTCTTGCCCGCCAAGTGGAAGGCGGTGCCGTGATCGGGGCTTGTGCGAATAATCGGCAGGCCTAGGGTCACATTAACGCCGGAGTCGAAAGCGTGGAGCTTCAAGGGGATCAATCCCTGGTCGTGGTACATGCAAAGTACCCCGTCCCAGTGACCCGCGGCGGCCTGGTGGAAGACGGTATCCGGGGACACCGGTCCCTCGAAGGCCGTCCCTGCAAGAGAAGCGCCGCCGGCCAGTTCTGCGATGGCTGGTTCAATGGAGTCGATCTCCTCGCGACCCACCTTGCCCGACTCTACTGACTGCGCCTTCAGACCGCCCACGGCGATTAGGGGCGCGCGGCCGACGCGT
>CAXUIU010000045.1:0-15783 GCA_964250955.1 uncultured Chthoniobacterales bacterium
CGCCGCTTCCGGCCGGGCCAGCGCGTACGTCGCCGGCAGCGTCGGGCCGCTGGGACTGACCGCGGACGAGGCGCGCGAACGCGGCGTGGACCGCCGGGACATCCACCGCGAGCAACTCGCCGCACTCCTCGACGCCGGGGTGGATCTAATCTTTTTCGAGACGTTCCTCGACCTCGACGACCTCCTGCTCGCCCTGTCGGTCCAGCGCGAACTCGCCGCTGACACGCCCGCGCTGTGCTCGCTGTCGTGCTCGGAGGAAGGGCGGCTGCCCGGTGGCGCGACGATCACCGAAGCGTTCGCGCGGCTGCGGGAGGCAGGGGCGGCGATTGTGGGAGTGAATTGCCTCAACGGTCCGCAGGCCACGCTCAAGCTGCTCGAACACGTCCCGCTTTCCCCGGACCAGCTCCTTTCCGCGTACCCGAACGCCGGCTACCCGAAGTACCACGAGGGGCGCTTCTTGTACTACACGGCTCCGGAGTACTTCGCCAAGGTCGCCAAGGAGATGGTCGGCCAGGGGGCGCGGCTGGTCGGCGGTTGCTGCGGGACGGGTCCGGCACAGGTCGCGGCGATGGCGGCAGCGTTGCGCGACCTGGCACCAGTGACGAGCAAGGCGTTCGTGCGGCCCATCGAGCCGCCGCCGGGTTCGTTCCCGACGATGAAGGAGGCCGTTGCCTTGGCAGAGACCGACTCCGCCCCGTCGCCCGACGCCTCAGAGCCGGAGGAAGAAAGTATCCTCGACCGCATCGCGCGGGGTAAGACCGTTGTCATCACCGAACTCGACCCGCCCAAGACGCTCGACCTGGAGAAGTTCCTCGTCGGCGCGCGGGCGCTGACCGAGGCGGGCTGCGACGCTATTACCCTGGCGGACAATTCGCTCGCCATCCTGCGCGTGAGCAACCTCGCCATGGGCGCGATGCTCAAGGCGCGCTACGGCATCATGCCGCTGTTGCACATCTCCTGCCGCGACAAGAACCTGCTGGGACTCCAGAGCGAACTCATGGGCTTGGCAGCCCTGGGCATCCGGCACGTCCTGCCGCTGACGGGCGACCCGGCGAAGGTCGGCGACCACCCGGGGGCCAAGAGCGTGTACGATGTGACCAGCGTGCAGCTCATCGGCATCATCAAGCGGCTCAACGAGGGGTTCAACCACGTCGGCAAATCGGTCAAGACGGCGACGCGGTTCGTGACGGGCTGCACGTTCAATCCCAACGCGAAGCACCTCGACGCGCAGATCGCGCGGCTGGAACGCAAGCTGGAGGCGGGCGCGCAGTACGTGATGACCCAACCCGTCTTCGACCCCGCCCTGGTGGAAACGGTCGCCGAGCGTACGAAGGGTCTGGGCGTGCCGATCTTCATGGGCGTGTGGCCGCTGCTCAACGGGCGGCAGGCGGAGTTCCTGCACAACGAGGTGCCCGGTATCCTGATTCCCGACCCCGTGCGCGAGAAGATGGCCGGCAAGGAAGGCGCGGAGGGCCGCAAAATGGGTGTGGAACTGGCGAAGGAAGTCTGCCGTGCGTCGCTGGACCACTTCCCGGGCGTGTATCTCATCACACCATTCCTGAATTACGAATTGACGGTGGAACTGTCGGCGTTCGCGCGGGGGTAGTCGGTTTGACATTGCTCGCACCCGGGTCATCATGGGTGCCATGCGACGACTCTCCTGGCTGGTGTTGGCAGCAGGTTTGTGCCTGGCCGCGCTGGCTCGGGCGGGCGAGCCGCTGGAGTTGTTGCAAGGCTACGACAAGGCGCGCTGGGGACAAACTCCCGAGGAGGTCAAAGCACTCTACGGCGACAAGATCAAAGAAATCGAAGGCTATCAAAGTGGCTTGGGAGCCGGCGCTTCGCTTCCGGATGAGGTGAGTGTCATCGACATGACGCTGCCGCATCCGCAGCCTTCGGTGGATGAGTGGACATTCCGCTTTTTGGAGGGGCGCTTGTGCGCGGTGGAAGTGACCCTGACCTCCGAAATCCAGCAGGCGACCAACGCGATGGCGGTGGCCAAAATCCTTTGGGACAAGTATTACGCAGACTCCGGGGCCCGCGCGCAGTTGGCCCAGCACCGTGTGTTGGTGTCGATGCGTCTAGATGCCATGAACCTAGAGCCAATGAGTGCGGTCGACCTCCTGCCCGGACGGAGCGGGCTCCTCAGCACTTGGTACATGAACCTCGATTGTTGGGACCGGCAAGTGGCGCAAGCGCAAGATCGCAAACAGCAGGAGAAGGAAAAGGCCAGGAAGGCAGCTTCGGAGAACAACCTCCGGCAGGCGTTGTGAAGAGGTACGCCGTACACGGCGCTGAACACAGCATTTACCAAGTCGCTGATGGATTGGAGGCAATTTCTGTTCTTCGCTTATGTTGACCGCCCATGTCGTCCCTGCCTAAACCTGCCAAGGCTGCCGGCCTGCAACTCATTTCCTTCGCCTTCGCCGCGCTGGCGGTGTTGGCTCTGAGCCGGCTGTACCCGCTGGATGATTTGCTGCGCAGGCTGAACGCCTTCATCCGCGACCACCAGCCGTGGAGCACGGCGGCCTACCCGTTCCTGCACGCGACGTGCAACCTTCTTCTCCTGCCCGCCGGGGTGCTCGTGGTCGGCAGCGGGTTTCTGTTCGGACTGTGGCAGGGTTTCCTGCTCGCGTTGACCGGCCACCTGCTCGGCGCGGCGGGGGCGTTCTGGATCAGCCGGACATTCGGGCGGCGGTTTATCGAACGTCATCTCGCCAGTCGTCCGCAATGGCGCGAACTCGACTTCGCCATCGCCCGCGAGGGTTGGAAGATCGTGTTCTTGAGCCAACTCAGCCCGCTGTTTCCCACGAGCCTGTTCAACTACTGCTACGGCCTTACCCGGTTACCCTTCTGGCCGACGATGGGTTGGATCGCGCTGGGCTGGTCGCCGGGGATGTTCCTGTATACGTACCTAGGGCAGTTGGGGCACTTCGGCTGGCAGGCATGGCGCGCTGGGGAACGACCCTCCAACGGGCAGATCGCCCTCTTGATCGGAGGGCTCGTGCTCACCCTCACGGTGACGTTCACCCTTGCCACGGTGGCTTACCGGCTCTTGCGCGAGGCCCGTGCCCGCGCCGTCGCGCCGGACAAACCCCGACCGGTGGCGACAGCCTTGGCGGCTCCGCGTTGACAGCCTGCGGGCGGGTGCTAGGGTGATTTACACGCCCGAGCCTATCGGCTTCCGCGTCCTCCGGTTGCGTAACATTTTCGTCCTTCCGCGATGACCTCGGACCCCTCCGACTATTCGGCTTCCATCCACCTGGACTACGACGCGGATTCCGCGCCGTTCGATTTTTCCAGTCTTCAGATTTGCCAGCACGGCATGAGTCTACGTACGCGCTGGTTCTTCGAACCCGGCACGGAACTCAGCGTCAACTTCCAGCTTGCCGACCCGGCCGGCGGCCCGGCGGTGAGTGCGCGTCCGGCCCGCATCCTGCGCACGGCGGGTTACGTCGTGTCGTGCGACGCTCTACGCGGCAACGAGGGGGCGGGCTTCGAGGTGACAGTGGCGTTCTGGGAGGTGACCGACGACATCCTGGCGGTGATCCGCGACGTGGTGCCGGCGGCCGAGTTCCAACACTGATCCTTGGGGCGGCCTGGACGCGTCTCCTACGATGAACGTCCACCACCTCGAACTTTTTTACTACGTCGCCAAGCACGGCGGCATCAGCCAGGCTGTTCGCAACATCCCCTACGGCATCCAGCAACCGGCCGTCAGTGGGCAAGTCCTCGCCCTGGAGGAAATGCTTGGCGCGCCGCTTTTCCAGCGTCGGCCCTTCGCACTGACTCCCGCCGGGCGGCGGCTGGCGGAGTTTATCACGCCGTTCTTCGAGAACCTCAACGAGGTCGCGGCCGAACTGCGCGGCCAAGTGGGTCAACGGCTGCGCTTGGCGGCGAGTGCGCAAGCGTTGCGTGACCACGTGCCCGACCTCCTCAAAATCCTTCACCAGCACCAGCCGCTGACCCGGCTCACCTTGCAGGAAGCCTACCAGGCGGAAGCCGAGGCGCTCCTGACGCGGCACGAAATCGATATGGCGATCACCGAGATGGCCGACCGACCGGCGGCCGGCATCAAGGCGCACACGCTGCTGCGCCTGCCCCCGGTGCTCCTGGTGCGGGCGGACTCCCCGCTCAAGGCCGCGCGCGAACTCTGGACCGAAGAAAAAATCCTCCAGCCCCTCATCGCCCTGGGCGAGCACCAGACGCTCACCCGCCAATTCCACGATGAACTCCGCCGCCGCCACGGCCGACAGTGGCCGGTGTCCATTGAGGCGAGTTCCATCGAGTTGGTCGAGACCTACGTGGCCGAGGGCTTCGGCGTGGGACTCTCCGTGCTCGTGCCCGGCAAGCCGGCCCGCCGCGAGGGCGTGACCCTGCGGACGCTGCCGCTGACGGGGTTCGCGCCGCTGATCGTCGCCGCGTTGTGGCAGGGCAAGCTGCCGCCGGTGCCGGCGGGGTTCCTGGAACTCGCAAAGAAGCGTGCCGCCGAGATGCAACGCAAGACCTAAGAGACGTTTGGAGCGAGAAGGTTCGGAGCGTTTGTCGCACCCGCAAATGGGGCTTTTTGCTTGTAGGAAGGGCAAAACTTTGAAAGAAGTTGCGGCAATGAATCGCTTCCTCATTGTTTGCCTTGTTCTTCCGATCATCGCGCTGAGTGGTTGTGCCGAACTGTCGCAATCGGATCATGATGTCCGCTCAACGGCCACGGACTGGCTGGTTCTAATCGACGCTCATACCTACAACCAAAGCGTTTGAGGCGATGGTTCCCCAAGTCAGAAATGCATCGAGAGAAGAGGATTTCGTGCGTTTGTTACAAGCGCGGCGTACGCCGTTCGGGAACGCGAAGAAGCGGGAGTTCATCCAGGTGATCTCCTCACGCACCATGTCCGGCGCACCGGACGGCAGTTATGTGACCATCGTTTTCAAGACGAAGTTCGAGCACAAAGCAGTTGGCTACGAGCGGGTTATTCTGACGATGGAGACCGGCCGCTGGCAGGTCTCAGGATATCAGTACAAATAGGGCAGCGCGTGTGGTCAGGCGTGCGCTCACGCCTCGTGGCTGATGGCCCCTTCAATGCTCTGAACGAGTTCCGCTACACTGTAAGGCTTGCCCACCACGCCGCGGAATCCATAGTCCCGATAACGGCTCATCATCGGGTCCTGCGAATAGCCGCTCGACACGATGGCGCGCACGTCGGGATCGAGGTGCTTGAGGCGCAGCACGGCCTCGCGTCCGCCCATGCCAGTACGCACCGTCAGGTCGAGGATCACCGCGTGGAACGGCTTCCCGGCCGCGCGTGCCGCCTCGTACTTGCCGATGGCCTCCGCGCCGTCGGCGGCCGTTTCCACGAGGAAGCCGTCGTTGGTGAGCAGTTCGGCGGCGAGTTCGCAGATCGGCGCCTCGGCGTCCATGACGAGTATACGCCGATCTGTGGTCGGGGTGGGAGGCGGAGCGGGAGCAGCCTTCGCCGGCAGGGGCATCGGCCGCAGCGCCATCGGCATCTCCAACGGGGCGGGCTCGGGGACAGCCGGGCCGGTGGCAGCCAGTGCGGGCAGGTACAGAAAGAACGTCGTCCCGTAGTTCGGCGCGGAGTCCACGGTCATGTAGCCGTCGTGGTTGCGCGCGATGAGGAAGCACGTCGCCAGCCCCAGGCCGCGGGAGTTCTCCTTGGTCGTGAAAAACGGCTCAAAGATTCGAGTAAGCTGCGGCTCGGGGATGCCGAGGCCCTCGTCCCGCACGCTCAGGCGCACGTAGTCGCCGCCAGGAAGGGGCAGCGCGCCGCCTTCCTGGACTCGGACCAGTTCGCCGCGCATGTGCAGGGAGCCACCGGTGGGTGTGGCGTGCAGGGCGTTGGTGAGGAGTTCGTAGAGGAGCTGGTGGAGCTGTTCGGCGTCGGCGTTGACCTGCGGGAGCGCGTCGGGCCAGTTCAATCGATAGGGCACGGCGGAATCCTGGAGGATGAGCCGGGTGGACTCGCGCACGAGCGGCTCCAGGGCGAGGCCCTTCTTCACCGGCAGACCGCCGCGCGCGAAGGCGAGGAGCTGGCGGGTGAGGTCCTTGGCGCGCAGACACGCCTTCTCCGTGTCGCCGAGCCGGCGCAGGGCGGCGTCGCCGGGGGCCAGGAGGATGCGCGTGAGCGACAGGTTGCCGAGGATGACGGTGAGGAGGTTGTTGAAGTCGTGTGCGATGCGCCCGGCGAGTTGGCCGAGCGACTCCTGCTTGCCGAGCTTGAGGAGTTCCTGCTCCATGCGGCGGCGCTCGGTGACGTTGCGGAAGATCAGCACCGCGCCGCTGATCGTCTCATCGGCGTCGCGGATGGGCGTGGCGGTGCCGCTGGCGGCGAACTCCGTGCCGTTGTCGGCGACGTGCAGGAGCGTGTGACCGGAGAGCGGCAGGGAGCAGGCGACGCCCTTCTTGAGCGCGCAGGCGACAGGGCTCTCGACCGTCGCGCGGCTGCCGGCTTCCAGGAAAGTGACGTGTTCATCGACCGGCAGGTGCAGCAGCGCGTCGTGGCGCAGGCCGAGCAGGCGCAAGGCGGCGTCGTTGGCCTGGACCACGCGGCCGTCGAGGTCGGTGGAGATCACCCCGTCGGCGATGGCCCCAAGCGTGACCGTCAGCCGCTCGCTCTCCGTCGCCAGAGCACGGCGGGTCTCGCGGCGCTCCGTCACGTCGCGGTAGACGAAGATCGCTTGTCCCTCGTAGGGCATGGCGCTGTGGGTCGCAGCAGCCGCGACGGCGTTTTCCAGTGGCTTGCCGGACGCTTCGAGCCAACGCCAGGTGCCGTCCTTGGCGCGCAGCCGGAACGTGCTCACGAAGGGCATCCGCGCCACGATGCACTCGCTGAACTTCTCCACCACGCCCGCCACGTCGTCGGCGTGGATGAGGGTCGAGAAGTTTTGCCCGAGCAGTTCCTTGGGCCGGTAGCCGAGGATTTCCTGGTGGTTGGGACTGATGTAGGTGTAGAAGCCGTGCTGGGAGACCTCGCAGATCAGGTCGAAGGTGTTCTCGGTGATGAGCCGGTAGCGGCGCTCGCCGCGCGCGGACTGGTCGCGGGAGTCGCGCAGGGAGCGGTTCTCGCTGGTGAGAGCGCGATTTTCCGCTTGGAGGCGTTCGAGTTCCGAGAAGAGTTCATCTCGGGACAAGGTGGTCGGAAGGTCCATGGCTGGGCTGGGTAAGCACCGGGGAACGCGCACGCGGTCGGCTTCAAAGGTTGCGGGAAGAGGGCATCAGGGTCAAGAAATCCCCTGTGAAGCGAAAAGCGCGCCACGCAAGGGCGGGATAGCCTCAGTTCCAGCTAAAGACGCAAATTAAGGGTTGTTGTCTTCGGCCTGAAGCGGTCTTTTAACCAGCGAACCGCCTTGCTCTACCTCGACGTTACCAGTTCCTGCAAGTCGCCGATGAACACCGGCGTCCAGCGCGTTGTGCGCGGCTTGCACCGGGCGCTCGGGGTGCTCCTCCCAGTGACTCCTCTCGTCTGGGACCCGGCGTTGGCCTCCTACTGCACGCTTTCACGGCGGGAACGCGGCTTCTTGGAAGACCCCTTCGCCGGCCGGGCGGGCCCCCACCCCCCGCCCGGCCGGCGCGCCAATGCCGTGCCGTTGTGGAGTAAGCTCGTGCGGACCCTCAGCCACCGCCGCCACCGTCTCGACCTGTCGGCGCGTCTGACGGCGGCAGATACGCTTTTCGTGCCCGAAATCTTCCAGGACAACCGCGTCACCTGGCTCGAAGCCCTGCCCGGACGCACGGCAGCGCGGCAGGTAGGATTATGCCACGACGCCATCGCCTGGCGGCGGCCCGACCTGATGCCCGCCGCCCAGGCCCGGCCCACGCCGCGCCGCGTCGGACTTTTCTACGACGCGTTGACCTTGCGCCGGCCCGACATCATGCCGACGCGGCGGCAGGCGGGCTTCGCCGAGTATCTCCGCGCGCTCGGGAGTTTCGACCACGTCGTGACGATCTCCCAGGAATCCGCCGCCGACCTGCGTGCCTGCTGGCGGGAAGGTGGCCGGGCAGATGGGCAACAGCCGCCGGTCTCGGTTTTCCATTGGCCGGTCAACCATGACGGCACGCCGCGCCGGGTGGTGCCACCGCCCGCGCCTTCCAGCGGCGGCCGGCCCACGGTGCTGTGCGTGGGGACATTCGAGCCGCGCAAGAATCACCTCCTTTTACTCGACGCCGCCGAACGCACCTGGCGCGACGGCGCGGACTGGGAACTCGTCCTCGTCGGCCGGACGGCCGCGGGCTGGGGCGAGCGCGTCGTGGCGCGGTTGGAAGAACTACAACGTTCCGGCCGCCCCGTGCGCTGGCTCCGGCACGTGGACGACGCGACCCTCCTGCGCGCATACGGAGCGTGTGCGTTCACGGTGTTCCCGTCGCTGGCGGAAGGCTACGGCATCCCCATCGTCGAGAGCGTCTGGCACGGCCGGCCGTGCGTGTGCGGGAACAACGGGGCCATCGGCGAAGCGGCGGCCGGCGGTGGCTGCCTGGCGGTTGACCAGACCGACCCGGCGTCACTGGCGGCCGGTATCCGGGCGCTGCTGACCGACCGCGCACTCTACGAACGCCTGTGCGGCGAGGCAGTCCGGCGGACTTTCAGTGCTTGGGAGGAACTCGCCCGCGAACTCCTGCCGATCTTGGGGCCGGCGACCCAAACGTCAGGACCTACAACTTGATCCTCGTTGGAAATTTTGGACAGAAACTAGAGCGTTCCAACTCGCCCTCCGGCCCGTAAAAGCTCATTTCCCCCGTCAGGTTGCAAAACCAGCATTCCACCGCTCCTGCTCCGAAGTATTCCTGCCTCTTGGCGTCCATTTCGCGTTGCGAATCACTCGGCGACCGTACTTCGACACAAATTTCCGGCGCGACTCTGCACGCCGCCTCACTGTGGCTTTCGGCAGCATCCCGTTCATCCGAGGTCCAAACCACATCGGCCACCGGATTACTGTTCGGGGCCTTGATCGGACATTCCGTGTAGGCGAACCCACCTTTCAGCAAACGATCAAGCAGCTTGACAATCGCTTTTTGGTAAAGGGCATGGATGCGGTAGTGAGGACTCATCTCAAGGTTGCCCTGCCGGTTGATCTCGACGCGGTATGGCAACTCGGCAAGCAGGGGATTGTTGCAAACTTCATCCCACGTGCGGGGAAAGAGATCTTTTCCGCGCTCCATAACGCTCATCTTCTCGCCCGGCACCGGCAAAGTCAATCCACCCACACTGGTCCCGGCGAAGTAAATCCTGACCTATGATCAACCTCCAGGAAGCCAACCAAATCATCCACGCCGCGCAGGAAAAAGCCATCGCGCTCGGCCAACCGCAGAACATCGCCGTCGTCGACGGCGGTGGCCACCTCGTCGCGTTCGCTCGCATGGACCAGGCGTGGCTGGGCAGCATCGACATCGCCATCAAAAAAGCGTGGACGGCGCGTGCCTTCGACGTTTCCACCGAGGAACTCTCCCTGTTGGCCCAACCCGGCAAACCCTTCTACGGCATCCACGCCTCCAACGACGGCAAGGTGATGATTTTCGCCGGCGGCGTCCCGCTCAAGCGAGGCGACCAGGTCGTCGGGGCCGTCGGAGTCAGCGGCGGCACGGGCAAGCAGGACCAGGCGGTCGCTGAGGCCGGCGCGGACGCCTTCAAGTAACGGCCGCTTCCGTCGTCGGGGCCGCGCCCTCGTGGCCCGCAAAAAGCTGTGCGATGACTTCCTCGATGGGCACCTCCGCCACGCTGATGTCCTTGACCGGGTACGCCTCGAACAATCGCCGGCACACCGCCGCCACCTCGTCGCGCGGTACGCGCAGTTGCACGCCCGTGTCCGTGCGCGCGATCACTTCGCCCAACCCGGCGAAGTCCCGGTTGCCGTCATGCCCCGCGAACTCCAGTTGTAGAATCTTGCCGCCCGCGTAGCGCCGCGTGATGTCCTCCAGGGGTCCGTCGAAGATGATCTTCCCTCCGTCGATAACGACCACTCGCTTGCAGAGTTCCTCGATGTCCTGCATGTAGTGGCTCGTCAGCACGGTGACGACGCCATGCTGGGCATTATATGCGCGCAGGAACTCGCGCACTTTGCGCTGGCTGATCACGTCCAACCCGATGGTGGGTTCGTCGAGGAACAACACCTTCGGGCTGTGCAGGAGCGCGGCGATGAGTTCCAGCTTCATGCGCTCGCCCAGGGAGAGTTCACGCACCATGACGCCGAGTTTGTCGGCTACGTCGAGCAACTCCGTCAAGTTGCCGACGATGTCGCGGAACCGTCCGGGTTCAATGCCGTAGATGGCGCGGTTGAGTTCGAGCGACTCGCGCGCGGGCAGGTCCCACCAGAGCGCGTTCTTCTGGCCCATGAGCAGGCTGAACTGGCGTTTCATCTCGTTCTTACGCTCCCACGGGGTAAAGCCGAGCACGCTCGCCCGACCCGCCGTCGGGTAGAGCAGGCCCGAGAGCATCTTGAGCACGGTCGTTTTGCCTGCGCCGTTGGGCCCGAGGAACCCGACGAACTCGCCCTCCTCGATGCGGAAACTCACGTTGTCCGCGGCGCGCGTCTCGTCGTAGCGACGGTGGAACAAGCCTTTGACGGCTCCCCGGAGTCCCTGCTCCTTTTTGTAAGTGCGGTAGACTTTGGTCAGACCTTCGGCTTCGATGATGCTCACGGGATAGGAGTAGCGGCGGGTTGGTTCCAGCGCGGCTGGTGCCACCGCTGCACGCGGCGCACGAACCAGCTATACGCATTGAGCACGGCAATCTGGCGGAACCAGTTAAAAACAAGTCCCTCCGTCGCCATGTGCAGCGCCAAAGTCGAGCCGGGCAGGAGGTGGCTGCGCTCGGGAAAGAGCCGCCGGTGCCACGTCCACATGACCCCGCTCAGGGCCAGGTCCACGACCCAGCGCACGAGGAACAACCAGAGGCCCGCGCGTTCCCACGTCGCCGACCCGTGCAGCGCCGCCGCCAGCAGCACGGCCAGCGAAAGAAATCCCCACAGCGGCAGGATTGCATCCACGCACTTGATCGGCAGCATGAAGTTGCCGACGAGACCCATGCGCGGGTTGCCGACCATGCGGCGGTATTCCCACAGCGTTTGCAGGAAGCCCGCGAACCAGCGCGTGCGCTGGTGGATAAAGGTCGGCACCGTGTCCGGCCCGTCCGTGTACGCCACGGCCCCGGGCACAACCTCCACGCGGTAGTCGCGGCCCGTCGCGCGCATCCGTTCGTGCAGGCGGTAGATGACCTCGTAATCCTCCACGAGGCTGCGCCCGCTGAAGCCGCCGATCTCGCGCAAGGTCCGCGCGCGGAACGCCCCGAACGCCCCCGACACCTGCAAGCACACGCCCAAGTGCGCGAGGCCCACGCGCCACATGAAGTTTTTCACGTATTCCCAATATTGGTAGCGCACGGTCCATGGTCCCTGCGCGGCGTTGCGCACGTACACGAACCCGCCCGCCGACGCCACCACCGGGTCGCGGAACGCCTCGGCCAAAGCCGCGAGCGCACCCGGGGCGAGGCGCGTGTCGGCGTCCAGCGTGGCGGCGATCTCGGCAGTCGTCTGCGCGAGCGCCGTGTTGAGGACACCACCCTTTCCGAGCTTGGGTAAAGTGAGCAGGAGCAACCGGCCGCCGGGGCCGCCGCGCCAGCCGCTTTCGGCGACGGGGTCGGGTTGCAAGGCGAAACGTTCGACGAGCGCCTCGTTCATGCCGTCGGTCGAGCCATCGCTGGCGACGATCACCTCCTCGGCGGCCTCCTGCGCGAAGACGCTCTCCAGCGTGTCGAAGATGCAGGTGCGTTCGTTGTGTGCGGCGATGAGCACAGCCAGACCTGGACGCCCGTCCGTCGTCGGCAAGGGCACCGTCCGCCGCCGCGCTCGCCAGCCGAACCACGCTGCCGTCACCAGCAGGAAGTTGAGGCCAAGTTCGTACGAGAAATAAAGCAGCGTCGTCCAAAACAGCGCCGCCGGGTCCCGCCGCCACAGTGCCGCCATGCTGTAAACCAACAGCACCCCCACGACGCCCACGATGACAAAGAACCGCACCGCCGCCCGCCGCGAGGCCGGGACCGGTGTGGGTCGCGGGAGGGGAACGGCAGCTTGGGCAGGGACGCTCATGGATGATTAGAATACCTTATATGCGAAATCGGCACGCCGGGGCAAAAATTCCTGTTTGCGTCGTGCCGGACGCCGCCGCACCGTCCTCTCACCATGGACGCACTCCCTCTTCCCGCGGAAAACACGGTCGGCTTCGTCGGTGTCGGTCGCATGGGGGCCAACATGGCCCGCCGCCTGGCCGAACGCGGTTTCGCGGTGACGGCGGTGTACGACGTGCACGCCCCCGCCGCCGATGCGCTCGCGGCCGAACTCGGCGCGCAGGCATGCCGCTCCCTCGACGCGGTCAGCGCCGCGGCGCGGACGATCATCACCGTGGTGTCCGACGACGCGGCGATGCGGCAAATCTTCGACGCCGGCAGCGCACACTCGCTTCTGGCACCTGCCGCGGCGAAGGGCCGGCTCTTCATC
This sequence comes from uncultured Chthoniobacterales bacterium, assembly GCA_964250955.1. Taxonomy (GTDB): domain Bacteria; phylum Verrucomicrobiota; class Verrucomicrobiia; order Chthoniobacterales; family SZAS-18; genus CAHJWO01. Next base: position 12,502 of record CAXUIU010000045.1, read on the forward strand.
AACTGCGCGACGGTCAGCCCGGCGATCCACCACGCGGTGGAGTCCGTCGCCGAACTCGCCGGCGCGCAAACCCTGGAGGCTTGCATGGCGTCCAGCATCACGCAGGCCCGCGAGGGCACGCTCTACCTGATGTGCGGCGGGAAAAAAGAGGCCTTCGAGCGAGCGCAGCCGATTCTTGAGCCCCTCGCCAAGACATTGCGCTACGTCGGTGCGTCGGGCGAGGCGGCGAAGGTCAAGGCGCTCGTGAACATGGTCATGAACATCAACACCGCCGGTCTGGCCGAAGGGCTTGGCCTCGGCGCGACGCTCGGGTTGGACCTGACGATGTTGCGGGAGGTCTTCGCCCAGACCGGCGCGAACAGCCGCGTCTTGGAAACGGACGGCGAGGACATGCAGAACCGTTCGCACGATTGTTATTTCTCGGCTGCGCACGCCGCCAAGGACAGCGGCATCGCGTTGACGCTCGGCACCGAGCACGGCCTGACGCTGCCCCTCGCCGCCGCGACCAAGGCGCAATATGACCAAATGATCGCCCGCGGCCTCGGCGAACTCGACAAGAGCGGCGTGGCGGAACTGACGTTCCCGGGGCGGGGTTGAGCATCTGCGCTCAAGGAAAACCCGCGCATGGCCATCACCCCCAGCGATTAAGTCTGATTAATTCTAGACCCCTGCACATCTTGGTCGTCGAGGACCACGCGGACAGCAGAACCGCACTCACGTGGCTCCTGACCGCGCACGGCCACCAGGTCGAAGCAGTGGGCGCCGCCAGTTCCGCCCTGGACGCACTGAGTCAAGATGACTTCGATGTGCTGCTGACTGACATCCTGATGCCCGGGCTGTCCTGTTGGGACTTGCTGCGCACGCTGAAGGCCAGCAACCACTTGCCACCCCGCGTTGTCACGATGAGCGCCATGCACCTCTGGGAAGCCCAGCCTCTGAGTAGGGAAGCCGGTTGCCACGCCCACCTCGTCAAGCCCTTCCTCACCGAGGAACTGGTCCAAGCGTTGGAGCAGAGTTGCGTGTGAGGTGGACGGGAATTTCGACGAACAGCACCCCGGCCCGGCGGCGGGCGTGCCGATCACCCGGAAGGTTGACCTTGGCCGGGCCGCTTTCAGCGTTAAGCAGTGTGCGCACCCGCTCGACTTCGCCGTAGCCGACGCCAGGAACGCCGCGGGCCGACAGCCACGCACGCAGGACACGGCGCTGCTGGGCAAGCGGTTGGACGGCGAGCGTTTTGACGGGAAGGCGCTCGGGTAAAGGACCTCCGGCAGCGAGCAAACTGGTGAGCCACGTTTCCTCGGCCTGGAGGATGTCCGCCGCCCGCCAGAGCGCCGGCCGCACATCGCGGCCCATGGCGTGTTCGAGGGCAGGGATGATTTCTGCGCGCAGGCGGTTGCGGGTGGCGCGGTTAGGATCAGCATTGGTGAGGTCCTCCCGCCACGCGAGGCCGTGCGCCGCCACGTAGGCATCGATCTCCGCGCGCCACACGTCCAGGAGCGGCCGGATCACTCGCAACCTGCGACGGCCAACGACCCGCTCGTCGTCCGCAGCCATCGCCGCCAACCCCGCCGGACCTGCCCCGCGCAGGAGGTTGAACAGGAACGTTTCCACTTGGTCGTCGGCGTGGTGCGCCAGGAACACCGCCCGGCAACGCCGCCGGCCCACCGCCTTAGCGAAGAACGCGTACCGAGCCTCGCGAGCGGCAGTCTCCACCGAGCACCGTGTCCGCTCCGCCAAAGCCAGCACGTCGGCAGCTCCGTGTTCTAGGGGGAGTTTCCACTCCGCCGCGAGCCGGGCCACGAACCGCGCGTCCTCCGCCGACGCCTCTCCGCGCAGCCCGTGGTCCAAGTGCGCCACCACCAACCGCCGGTAGCCAGCCGCCCGCAATCCATGTAGCAGCGCCACCGAGTCCCGGCCGCCCGACACGCCGACCAGGTAGCGTTCGTTCAGAGAATGGGAACGCAAGCTCTTGGTGAGCCCTTCCTCGAACGCGGGCATGACGCTCTAAAACGACGAAGGCAGGTTCTCGAAAAACGTCAGACGGTTGCCGAAGGGGTCCGTGACCGAGAACTCCCGCGTCCCCCAGGCAGACTCCTCCGGACGGTTCGGGTAGGCGTAACGGTACGGTTTGCCGCGCAGTTCGTCGCAGAACTCGTCCAGGTTCGGCGTGTCGATCCGCAGCGCCGAGCCGGGGCAGGCGTCGCCGTGGTGCCCGGACAGGTGCAGGACGCAGCCGCCGCGCGACATCTGCATGTAGAGCGGGTAATGCTCTCCGAAACGGTGCTCCCATTCCAGTTGGAAGCCGAGGTAATCCCCGTAGAATTCCCGTGCCTTCGCCTCATCGAAGATGCGCAGGATGGGGGTCGCCGACTTCATCTGGGGGAAGAGTTCAGCCGATGCGGGGGGCCTTGAGGTAGTCATGGAGCGGCTCCGGCACGCGCAGGGTGCCGTCGGGTTCCTGGCAGCTTTCCAACAACGCCACAAAGAGCCGCGGCAGCGCCGTGCCCGAACCGTTGAGCGTGTGGCAAAACCGATTTTTGCCCGTCGCCGGATCTTTGTAACGCAAATTCATGCGGCGCGCCTGGTAGTCCTCGAAGTTCGAGCAGCTCGACACTTCCAGATAGGCACGTTGCGCGGGAGCCCAGACCTCGATGTCGTACGTTTTGGCCGAGCCGAAGCCCAGGTCGCCCGTGCAAAGCTCGATCACGCGGTAGTGCAGCCCGAGGAGTTGCAGGACGCGCTCGGCGTCGGCGGTGAGTTTCTCGTGTTCGGCGTAGCTGGTCTCCGGCGTGGTGATCTTGACGAGTTCCACCTTGTCGAACTGGTGGACGCGGATGATCCCGCGCGTCTCTCGCCCGGCCGAACCCGCCTCGCGCCGGAAGCACGGCGTGTAGGCGCAGAGACTCTTCGGCAGCGCGTCGGCGGGCAGGATTTCCTCGCGGTAGAGGTTGGTGACGGGCACCTCGGCCGTCGGAGCGAGGAAGGTCTGGCCGTCTTCCAAGCCGTACATGTCGTCCTCGAACTTGGGCAGTTGCGTGGTGCCGACCATGCACTCGCGCTTGACCAAAAACGGCGGGCTGACCTCCGTGTACCCGTGCGAGCCTTGCAAGTCGAGCAGGAAGGAAATCAGCGCCCGCTCCAGCCGCGCGCCCATCCCCGTGAACGCCACGAAGCCGCTGCCGCTGATCTTGGCGGCGCGTTCGGGGTCGAAGAGGCCCAGCCGTGTGCCGACCTGGAGGTGGTCCTCGGGCGCGCGGCCGTCGGTGAACGTCGGCTTCTCAC
>CAXUIU010000046.1:0-15773 GCA_964250955.1 uncultured Chthoniobacterales bacterium
ACCTCGGGCCCTTGCTCTGGATTGCGCGGGTCCTCCTGCTGGTCTTCTTCGTCGGGCACATCTACTTCACCGTCCTGCTCTACCGCGAGAACAAGGCCGCCCGTCCGCAGAAGTACGCCCGCCCCGCCAAGATCAGCGCCAGCGTCCCGGTGATGCCCATGATCGTCAGCGGCCTGGTCCTGCTGGCTTTCATCCTTTTTCACTTGGCGCACTTCACCTGGAAAATCGTCAAACCCGAGTACCAGGGCTACTACGACGCCGCGTCGCGGCCCGACGTTTACCGCATGGTGGTGACGGGGTTCAGCTCGTGGCCGATTTCGATCTTTTACATCATCTCCATGGGCCTGCTGTGCATGCACATCTCGCACGGTTTTTCGAGCGTCTTCCAGACCTTCGGCATTCGTAATAAGTTGGTCGCACCGCTGCTGGATAAAGGCTCGTACGTGTTGGGTGCGCTGCTCTTCCTCGGCAACAGCCTGATTCCGCTCTCCATCCTCTTTGGCTGGGTCCAGTGGCCGATGAAATAACCGCCCCCATGAGCACCGAACTCGACAGCAAGATCCCCGAAGGCCCGCTCGAACAAAAGTGGGACAGCTTCAAATTGGGCGCGAAGCTCATCGCCCCCAACAACAAGCGCAAGTACACGATCCTCGTCGTCGGCACGGGCCTTGCCGGTGCGTCGGCCGCGGCGACCCTGGCGGAGCAGGGCTACGACGTAAAGGCCTTCTGCTTCCACGACAGTCCGCGCCGCGCACACTCCATCGCCGCGCAGGGTGGCATCAACGCCGCGAAGAACTACCAGAACGACGGCGACAGCGTCGAGCGGCTCTTCTACGACACGATCAAGGGTGGCGACTTCCGCTCGCGCGAGGCCAACGTCTACCGCCTCGCGCAGGTGTCCACGTCGATCATCGACCAGTGCGTCGCGCAGGGCGTGCCTTTCGCGCGTGAGTACGGTGGCCTCTTGGCAAACCGCTCCTTCGGCGGCGCGCAGGTGTCGCGGACGTTCTACGCGCGCGGCCAGACGGGTCAGCAGCTCCTTCTTGGCGCGTACTCCGCGTTGGAACGCCAAATCGCCCTCGGCGCGATCAAGATGTATCCCAAGACCGAGATGCTCGACGTGGTGGTCATCGACGGCCACGCGAAGGGCATCGTCGTGCGCGACCTCGTGACGGGTAAAATCTCGTCGCACGCGGGCGACACGGTCGTCCTCGCCACCGGCGGCTACGGCAACGCCTACTATCTCTCGACGAACGCCAAGGGCTGCAACGTCACGGCGACCTACCGCGCGCACCGCAAGGGCGCGTACTTCGCCAACCCCTGCTACACGCAAATTCACCCGACGTGCATCCCGGTGGAAGGCGACTTTCAGAGCAAGCTCACGCTGATGAGCGAGAGCCTGCGCAACGACGGCCGCGTCTGGGTGCCTAAGGCGAAGCACGACAAGCGCGCGCCGGGCGACATCCCCGAGGCTGAACGCGATTATTATTTGGAGCGCAAGTACCCCGCCTACGGCAACCTCGCCCCGCGTGACATTAGCTCGCGTTCGGCGAAGGAAGCCTGCGACGAGGGCCGCGGCGTTGGCGAGAGCGGCCTGGGCGTCTACCTGGATTTCGCCGACTCGATCAAGCGGCTCGGCGTGAAAACGATCCGCGAACGCTACGGCAACCTCTTCGACATCTACCGCACGATCACGGGTGAGGACGCCTACACGCGTCCGATGCGCATCTTCCCAGCGGTCCATTACACGATGGGCGGCCTGTGGGTCGATTACAATTTGATGAGCAACCTGCCCGGCCTGCACGTCCTGGGCGAGGCGAACTTCTCCGACCACGGCGCGAACCGCCTTGGCGCGAGCGCGCTCATGCAGGGCCTCGCCGACGGTTACTTCGTGCTGCCGTACACGATCCCCGTCTACCTGGCGAGCATCAAGAAGGCGACGCAGACCTACACGACCGATCACCCGGCGTTCAAGGAGGCAGAAGCCGCCACGGCCGCGCAGATCAACAAGCTGCTCGCCGTCAAAGGCAAACGGTCTGTCACCAGCTTCCACCGCGAACTCGGCCTGCTCATGTGGGACAAATGCGGCATGGCGCGCAGTGACGCCGGCCTCAAGGAGGCGCTGCAAAAAATCCCCGCCCTGCGCGAGGAGTTCTGGCAGAACGTCAACGTCCCCGGCAGCGGCGACTGCCTCAACCAGTCGCTCGAACTCGCCGGTCGCGTGGCCGACTTCTTGGAGTTCGGCGAACTGATGTGCCGCGACGCCCTCAACCGCACCGAGTCTTGCGGCGGCCACTTCCGCGAGGAAAGCCAGACCGAGGACGGCGAGGCGCTCCGCGACGACGCGAACTTCGCCTACGTCAGCGCCTGGGAGTACAAGGGCACCGACGCTGCCCCCGAATTGCACAAGGAGCCGCTGTCCTTCGAGAAAGTCCATCTCGCCCAGCGCAGCTACAAATAAACGACCCCATGAACTTTCATCTGAAAATCTGGCGTCAGCGTGACGCCAACAGCCCTGGCCAACTGGAAGACCACGAGGCCAAGGACATCCCCGCCAGCGCGTCGTTCCTGGAGATGCTCGATATCGTCAACGAGAACATCACCCAGCACGGCGAGGAACCCATCGCGCACGACAGCGACTGCCGCGAGGGCATCTGCGGGACGTGCTCACTGACGATCAACGGCGTGCCCCACGGCAACAACAAGGCCGGCATCGCCACCTGTCAGTTGCACATGCGGACCTTCGAGGACGGCGAGACGATCTACGTCGAACCCTTCCGCGCGAAGGCGTTCCCCATCGTGCGCGACCTGATCGTGGACCGCTCGGCGTTCGACCGCATCATCCAGGCGGGTGGGTTCGTGAGCGTGCGCACGGGCAGCGCGCCCGACGCCAATGCCCTGCCCATCCCTAAACAGAGCGCCGATCTCGCCATGGACGCGGCGGCGTGCATCGGCTGCGGCGCGTGCGTGGCCGCGTGCCCCAATTCGAGTGCGATGCTGTTCACCTCCGCCAAGATGGGCCAACTCTCGCTGCTGCCGCAGGGCCAGGCCGAACGCGGCCGACGCACCCTAGCCATGGTGCGTCAGATGGATCACGAAGGCTTCGGCAACTGCTCGAACGTCTACAACTGCTCCGCCGTGTGCCCGAAGGAAATCAGCGCGTCGTTCATCGCGCGGATGAACCGCGACTACATGCTCGCCAGCGTACAGGACGGTCTGAGCGGCAACGACGTGCGCAGCGGAGAATAGACCTACTGGTCAGGCCGCCCAAGCGGTCGTTATCGTCTGGTAGGGACGCCTCTCCGAGGCGTCCCTAAATTTTTGTGCACGGCTTGTTCAAGCAAATCACCGTTGCGCCAGCAAATCCGCGTAGGCACGGTCGATCAAGTCACTCTCATCCACCTCCAACGCCGCCATGATCTCGCGGGCAATACGATGCCCCTCCTCGGGCGCTTGGCCGGCGGCGAGCACGACCTCCAGTTCGAGGAAGGAACCTAATCCCATGACTTCGTCGAGGTGAACGCGCGTCTGCCCGACGAGGTACAATCGGCGCGTCTTCGTCACGACGATCCCCGTACCCAGCGCGTCCGCCAGCACGACACGTAGTTCCGTAGGTCGGTCGGTATGGTAGATCAGGTAGTCGGATTGCTTGGTGCCGCTCACGTCGGCACGTTGGTAGGAGATCAGTTCGCCCCGGTCCGGCGCTAGCTGTCGCAACTTGAGCCGGCCGCGCGTACACGGGAAGAAGGTATCCTCCTGGTGTAAGACCGCCGGAGGTGTTCCAGTCAGTTGTTCAGCCAGGGTTTGTTTGCGCTCCGGGTCGGCGACGCGGGCTTTGATCTCGATGTTCGATGGCATGTCAGTTTTGCACGGCGATGGCTTCCACGCGTTCCAGCACGGCGCGTGGTTCCAGCTTGCCCTTGAACCAGACGATGCGGTCGCCGAAGTCGTCGGTCTTCACGCCCGCGACGTCGAGGTTGAGACGTTCACTGACCGCGAGCACGATGTCGCGCCGGCCCGCACGGCGTAGCAGGTCGAACTTCTTGCGCAGGTACTCTGGCCGCCAGAAGCCGACGATCTCCACGAGCACGCTGCGGCCGTCGGGGTGCGCGACGCGGAAGTCCGGGATGATCGCGCTGCCCGGCACCGGCACGAGGTCCACCTCGCGCTCCAGCGTCCACGGCGTGCCGAGCTTCTCCCAACGCGCGGCGAACGCTTCTTCTAATATCGAGTCGTAATCCTGGCCCGGCGCGTAGTGGCTGACCAACCCACACTTGTCATCCAACGCGAACGTCTCCGAGAGCCGCCCGTCGTCCTCGCGCACGCGGGTGGATTCGCTCGCGTCGTCGGTCGAGTGCGGCTTCAGGCTGGCGCGCAGGCTCCATTTGTTGACGTGCAGGAGCGCGGGCAGGAGCTTCGCCATCGCCAGCCCGTAGCGCGTGCTCGGCTCGAAGAGGCTTGCTGGACCGTCCACGCGCAGGGTGAACCCGTGGTCGGCGTCGCCTTCGATGAGCGTCATCAGGCCGAAGAGCTTGACGTAGCGGAAGAGTTGTTTGTAGCGCGCGGGCGTGTTGCGGTGGGCGGTGACGGTCAGTTCGTGTGCACGGTAGAAGACGCCCTGCGTCTGCGCGAGGTTGAAGCGGTGCAGGAGCGCGTCGGGCGTCGGCGGATCGAACGTCGTGAGCACCTGGCGCGCGGGCAAGTCGGCGAAGAGTCCCGCGGCGAGTTCCTCGCGGGTGACGAGCCGGCCGCGCTCGGCCGCCAGCGCATCGGCGGCATGGGCGAGCACGGCGGCGCGACGGGCGCGAGAAGGAACGCTCTGCGCACCGAGGGCAAAAACGCGCTCGCGCAGTTCTTCCGGGTCGAGCGGCGCAACGGTCTCGAACGTGCAGAAGTCGTTGGCGAGCAGGTGAGCCAACCCACGCTTGACCTTGAACGCGGTGTCTTCCCCCTCGAACGCCACTAGCACGCCGTCGAGGTGTTGCCGCGTCTGTCCGACGGCCTCCGCGAAGAGCGCGATGAGTTCGCCCGCCAACCCGCGGGTGTCCGCGTCGAGCGCAAGCCGGTGCGGCGCGAGCGTGCCGTGACGACGGCGCAGGATGAGCAGATCGGACGTGAGCACGGGAGAAGAGTTTGCGCAACGTCCGCGGGACCGGGCAAACTGTAAAGCCATCGGCAGGAAAGCACGTTCGGCGGGGGGCAGCGATCCGTTCACCCGGGTGCGATGAGAATGATCCCGCTCCTTTGTGCCCTCTGGGTGGCCGTCCTGCTCGGCGGTTGCAGCAAAACCCGTAATCTGGAAGGAAAGTGGGTTTTCGACCGGGCTTATACCGAGGAGCACCTCCCGAAAGACCCAGCGAATCCATCGGAAAGCCCGACCGGGATGGACGGGCTCAAGCCCGCGCTTGCCACGCTGCTCGTGCCCATGATGGTCGCCCAGTTGGACGGCGCGACCCTCACCGTCGACTCGAAGAAGATGATCTTCGTGACCAAGGATGGCAACGGCCAGGTCAACGACTACGAGGTATTGGAGCAGCCCGACGATCACACCTGGCGGGTCAAGGGCACCGACGGAAGCTGGAAACCTACGTCCGCGACGGCGACCGGCTCGGCATGGTGACCACCGGCGACGTGCAGGCGAAGATGTACTTCAAACGCGTCGACAAGTAGGTCAGGGCCGCGCCCGACGGCGGCGCGAGACGTTTTCCTCGCCCGTGCCCTCGGCGACAATCTCGTAGAGGACGGCGCGTTTGCTCTCTGCCGGCCGCAAGATCCGGCCGAGGCGCTGGATGTATTCGCGTCGTGCACCGGTGCCCGAGAGCACGACGGCGACGCTGGCTTCCGGCACGTCCACGCCCTCGTTGAGCACGCGCGAACTAACGATGGTCGGGTACTTACCGACCCGGAAGCGGGCCAGGACGGCATGGCGTTCCTTGACGGGGGTCTGGTGCGTGATGGCGGGCAGGAGGTATTCTTCGGCGACGCGGTAGACCATCGCCGTGTCGTCGGTGAAGATCAGCGTGCGTTGGCCGGCGTGGCGGGCGAGGAGTTCGTCGAGCACGCGGAACTTCTCCTCTGCATGAAACGCAATCCGCCGCGCCTCGCGGTGCGCGATCATCGCGGCGCGGCCTTCGGGCGAACCGGCGCTCGCACGCACGAAGTTGCGCCAGCCTTGCAGCGAGCCGAGGCCGATGCGGCGGGACTGGAGGAAGGCGTTGCGGCGAGCGACGGCGGCGGCGTGGCGGAACTGTTCGTCGGCGGTGAGGTTGACGCGCAGGTGCACCTCATCAAAAGGTGCCAGCGAGTCGCCGGCGAGTTCTTCGGGCGTGCGGTGATAGACGACGGGTCCGACGAGGGTGAGGAGGTCGCGGTCGCGGCCGTCGTTGCGCTCGGGAGTGGCGGTCAGCCCGAGGCGGCAGGGGGCGATGGAATATTGCGCGATGACGCGCGTGAACGCCGCCGGCAGGTGATGGACCTCGTCGAAGACCACGAGTGCGAATTTATTGCCGAGGCGTTCGGCCTCCGCAGCGGCCGAGACGTAGGTGGAAACTAACAACGGCGCTTCGAGGTCGCGCGAACCACCGCCCAGCAGCCCGACTTCCACGCCCGGGAACGCCGCGCGCAGGCCCGCGTACCACTGGTGCAAGAGGTCGAGCGTCGGCACGACAATGAGCGCGCTACGGCCCACTGCGCGCAGGGCCATCTGCGCGACGAACGTCTTGCCCGCGCCGGTGGGCAGCACGACCACGCCGCGGCGGCCGGCGTCTTCCCACGCGGCGAGCGCCTCGCTCTGATGCCGGCGCGGAGCATGGGCACTTTCCGCGAAGCGGAGCGGCAGTTCCGTGAACGCCCGGGCGTGGTCCTCAACCGTCGTGCCCTCGGCGGCGAGCGCCTCGACGAGCGGTCGGTAGTGGTCGGCCGGGATGCGGAAACGCTCCACGCGGTCGTCCCATTGCGCGTGGTCCACCCACGCCTTGCCGCGCGGCGGCGGGTGCAGGATCAGCGTGCCGCGGTCGTAGGTGAGCGTGGACGGGCGGGGCAAAGAAGTCAGCGGATGGTGTCCGGGAAATCCGGGCAGAGTTCCGAACGCGGGATCGGGCCTTCGGCGTTGAAGAAACTGATGCGCCCCTCCCGGTCGCACACCCAACATTCGATGGCTCCCGCGCCAAAGTATAGATCCATCTTCTCCTGAATCTCGGCGAAAGAATTACGAGGTGAACGCACTTCCACGCAGATTTCCGGCGCGACTTGATGTGGGCTGCTCTCTGTTGATGCCGATTGCTTGTACTGCTCGAATCGTTTCTCGGACATCCACCCTACGTCCATCGCCCGCACACCCCCGGCAGTCTGGACCGGACATTCGGGCAATTCGTAGCCGCCAGTCATCTTCTGGCCCAGAAACCGGCCGATGCGGCCCTGCCGGAAAGAATGGAAACCGCCAGGTGGAGGGCTCATGAGGATATTACCCCATTTATCGGTTTCGATCCGGTAGGGCAAGTTTGCCAGCGCCGGGTCCGCGCAGATTTCCTCCCAGGTCATGGCGCGAGTCTACCACGCGCGCCGCGCTCACGCCAAGTCCGCGTCGTCCCCCGCGCCCGCGCCGCCCTTGTCGCGTTTGAGCCCGCGCAGCTTGCCGTGGATGAACGGGTCGATCTCGCCGTCCATCACGCCCTGCACGTTGCCCGTCTCCACGCCTGTGCGCAGGTCCTTGACCATCTGGTAGGGCTGAAAAACGTAGGAGCGAATCTGGCTGCCCCACGCCACGTCGCCCTTCTCGCCGTACTGGCGATCCACGTCGGCCCGCTTTTTGTCGACCTCGATCTGGGTCAGCTTGGCCTTGAGGAGCTTCAATGCCGTCATCCGGTTTTTCATCTGGCTGCGCTCGGCTTGGCAAGCCACGATGATCCCGGAGGGAATGTGCGTGATACGGACGGCCGTTTCCACCTTGTTGACGTTCTGGCCGCCTTTGCCGCCGGCACGGAAGGTATCGAGCTTGAGGTCCGCCTCGTTGATATCGATGGGCGCGTCGTCGGGCAGCTCGGGCACCACGTCCACGCTGGCGAAGCTCGTGTGCCGGCGCTTGTTGGAGTCGAAGGGCGAGATCCGCACCAGCCGGTGCACGCCGCGCTCGGTGGCGAGGTAGCCGAAGGCGTATTCACCCTCGACCTTGATCGTGGCTGACTTGATGCCTGCCTCGTCACCCTCCTGGATGTCCATGATCTGCTTGCCGAAACCGTGGTGCTCACCCCAACGTTCGTACATCCGCAGCAGCATCTCCGCCCAGTCACACGACTCCGTGCCGCCCGCGCCGCTGTGCACGGTCACGAAGGCGTTCGATTTGTCGTTCTCACCGGCAAGAAGTTGTTGAAGCTCGAACTCCTCCAGTGCTGCCTGTACGCGGGTCTTCTCCGCGGCGACCTCGGCGTGGGCGGCAGCCTGCTGAACGGGGTCGGTCTCCTCGTCGGCGAGAAGTCCGAGCGTCTCCAAATCGGCAACCTGCGCCTCCAGCGCCACCAACGGACTCACCTTCGCGCGCAACGCGGAAACTTCTTCCACCTGTTTTTGGGCCTGTTCCTTGCGGTCCCAGAACCCCGGCTCGGCCATGAGCGATTCCAGTTCACTCAGGCGCGCCTGTTTGCCGGGCAAGTCAAAGATACCTCCGCAGGCTGCCCACGCGGGCCTTGAGTTCGTCGGTCTGGATCGCGTTGGGGTCGTCGGCCATAAAGAGGAAAAGAAAGATAGGAGCGAACGCTGAAAAGGCAACGCCCCACGCCGGCCAGCGCCAGCCTACTGCATGTCCGGCCCGACCACCTGGAAGGTCGCCGCGCATGTGCTGCACGAACCCCACACCTGCGTGTGACCGTCCTCCTGTTCGATCAGGATGGATGGGCCGGGCTCGGTGCCGTTGCGAAAATCGTGGTGGTCCTCGTAGGCGACCACCTTGCCGAAATAATGGTGCGTCTCCTGGTCGTAGAGCTTGGTGCCCACGGGGAAACGCGTGCGCCAAGGCGAGTCGCACCCTGTTACGATCAACAGCAGCAGAAATCCCCGGAAAATGAGGGCGAGACGCATGGGAAAGAGGCGGGATGGTAAGGGCGGTTCATCCGTGGAGCAAGTCTCGGGCGCGTTCTCAACCAACGGACCGCGCCGCGTGGCTGCTCACCGCTTGCGCACCGGCCCGCTGCTGGGCGGAGGCGTCGCCGGCTCGGGCTGGATGACCGGAGCCTTGGGCGGGTCGATGACGAGGATCGACTCGCCGTCCTTCATCATGTTGCGCTTGTCGCGCGCGAAGATCGCGAGGTAGTCCGGATCGTTCTGCAACCAGCCGACCTCCGCTTGCAGGTGGTGGTTGACCGCCTTCTGCTGGTCGATGGAGCGTTGCAAGTCGTCATTTTTGCGGCGCTCCTCGCGCTGCTTTTCCAATTCCGGCAGGAAGGCCCCAATGATGAGCGCCACGACCGTCAGGACGATGACGACCCACAGCAGACGGTTGATCCGTTGCCAGACCGTCACCGTCGGCGGCTCATATTCCTCGACTGGGAAGTTGGCGATCAACGTCCGCGCATCTTACCCCCATATTGTGCATTGTCACCTAGAATTGACTCGATGCGCAACAATTGGTTGTATTTGGCGACCCGGTCTGTGCGGCAGAGCGAACCCGTCTTGATCTGGCCGGCGTTGGTGGCGACGGCGATGTCGGCGATGGTCGTGTCCTCCGTCTCGCCCGAGCGGTGGCTGATGACGGCGGTGTACGCGTGTTCCTTGGCCATCTCGATGGCGTCGAAGGTTTCGGTGAGCGTGCCGATCTGGTTGACCTTCACGAGGATGGAGTTCGCCACGCCGAGGTCGATGCCCTTCTTGAGGAACTCGGTGTTCGTGACAAAAAGATCGTCGCCGACGAGTTGCACGGTGTCACCGAGCGCCTGCGTGAGTTGCTTCCAGCCGTCCCAGTCGCCCTCCGCGCAGCCGTCCTCGATGGAGATGATCGGGAAGCGGCGGCACAGGTCCTGGTAGTAGGCGACCAACCCGGCGGCGTCGCGCTCGCTCTTGTCGGACTTCTTGAAGACGTAGAGCTTTTTTTCCTCGTCGTAGAACTCGCTCGAAGCCGCGTCGAGCGCCAGGAAGATGTCCTCGCCCAGCTTGTAGCCGGCGGCCTCGATGGCCTTGGAAAGCGTTTCGAGCGCGTCGTCGGCGGAGGCGAACTTCGGCGCGAACCCACCCTCGTCGCCGACCGCCGTGGACAGCCCGCGGTCGTGCAGCACCTTCTTCAAGGAATGGAACACCTCCACGCCCGCGCGCAGGGCTTCCGAGAACGTCGGCAACCCCTTGGGCATGATCATGAACTCCTGGAAGTCGATGGGCGCGTCCGAGTGCGCGCCGCCGTTGATGACGTTCATCATCGGCACGGGCAGCACCTTGGCGTTGGGTCCGCCGAGGTACTTGAAGAGCGGCACGTCGAGCGCGTCGGCGGCGGCGTGCGCGGCGGCGAGCGACACGCCGAGGAGCGCGTTGGCGCCGAGCTTCTTTTTGTTGGGGGTGCCGTCGAGTTCGATCAGTGCCTTGTCGAGCCCGACCTGGTCGGCCGCGTCCATCCCGCGCAGGGCGGGGGCGATGTCGTCGTGGACGGCCTCGACGGCCTTGGTTACCCCTTTGCCGAGAAAGCGTTTTTTGTCGCCGTCGCGCAGTTCCCAGGCTTCGTGCTGGCCGGTGGAAGCCCCGCTCGGCACGGCGGCGCGGCCCTTCGAGCCGCTTTCGAGGAGGACTTCCACCTCGATGGTGGGATTGCCGCGCGAGTCGAGGATTTGCAGGGCGCGGATGTCGGCGATGGTGGTGAACTCAGACATAGAGCAGGGAAGTGAGGTGGACCGCGGACGGTAGACCACAGGCTGCGGCGCGTTAAGTGAAAAATTTGGCATCTCCTTTCCGAGCAGGCTACCGCAAGGTGGCCGGTCGTCATCGACTGGTCCTGACGTGTATCCGACACGTCCCAGATTTTCCTTGCAACGACGTTCATCTGCCCTAATCAAAATCCCGGCTACCCGCCCAGGTGGAGCGCAGCGTCACGCGGGGCTGGCGGCAAACGAAGATGCCCCGGCCGCGCTCGTCGTTCTCAATGCCGAACGCATTGTCGATCAGGCCGGCCATTTCGACCTGGCCGAAGTATTCCTTCAACTGTTCAGGATGCCGTCGGCCGACGACGATGAGCGTCTGCGGGTCGGTGGGTCCCGGTCCCCAGAACCAATAGTTGTTGTGCTTGCTGACTATAGGCATCATCCCCGCCGGCAACCGCCGGAAGTGCTCGATGGCCGCGGCCTCCCCGTAGTTGGCCGTCAACACCGCCGCGCTGGCCTGTTCTTCCGGGGGCATGCGGCGGAAAACGTCTTCCACCTGCGCGGTGAGTTCCTCCCAGCCAAACATCTCCCCGTAATCATGCTGCAATCCCGCTACCCAGGAGCGGGCGAGCGCCGCGCGCGGCACGAGCGGCAAGACCACCGGGGCAAGCGGCAGGGTCAAGAGAACCAAGCCGGCGACCATCGCCGGGCGTATCCAGCGGCCCCGGTCTTGCGCCAATCGCTCAGCGGTCCAACCTTCGGCCGCCACGGCTCCGGACGCGAGGAGCGCGGCGTACGCCGAACCGAGATAGTACGGCTTGCCCCGGGTCACGAGTAACACCGCCAGGGACGTGAGAAAAATCCAACCCGGCGCTTTCCCGCCGTCACCCTGCCGGGAGAAGATCTGCCACAGTCCCGCGACCGCGAGGACGAGCCCTGCCGGATTGAGGTATTCGAGTTGCGACAAGGCGAACTTGCCCACTGACCATTCCTTGCGGGTCCACGCGTTGTTGTGGTGGATGAACTCGACCGTCGGCCAGCCGTGCGCGTGCTGCCACCAGAGGTTCGGCGCGAGCAGAACGAGCGCCAGCGCGCCGCCCAGCCACGGCCAGACCGTGCGCAGGTGCCGGCGGCCCGTGGGTTCCAGCACGAGCGCCGCCGCCAGTCCCAAGCCAAGCATCCCCATCGTGAACTTGACCTCTAGCCCGATCCCCGCCGCCAACCCGACCAGCACCCAACCCGATCCCGGAGCACGCTGCCACGCCCGCAGCACGAGCCAGGCCGTCACCGCCCAGCAGAGTTCGTCGAACACCACCGTCTCGAACAGATCACCGGTGGCGAGGAAGAACGGCCCGCAGAACACCGCCAGCGCCGCCAGCCCTTGCGCGAACCGCCCGCCGCCGAGTTCGCGCGCCATTAGGCCGGCGAGGACGATCACGCCCGCCGCCGCCAGGGCGCTGAGCGTGCGCAGTTCTCCCGCCGTGATCGTGGTGTAGCCCCACACCGCCGACGCCAGCCGCGCCAGCAGCGGCACGAGCGGCGGCTGGTCCACGTAGCCCCAGTCTGGACGCGCCCCGCAGGCCAGGTAGTAAAACTCGTCCCGGAACAACCCGTAGCCACTGCCGATGGCGAAATGCACCGCCACCCGCATCAGCCCCAGACCGAGCAACATCGGCCATGCGATGAAGTGGGTCTTGCGGGAGCTGGTTGCTGGCGGTGTCATGCCCGCTTCCGATAGCAAAGCGTGCACCACCTGACAGACTGGAAAATCAAAGTCCCTCTCGCCGAAGGACTAATGATACTTCCTTCCACTGGTGAACCTGGCAGGACCAACACCCCGAGGTATGGGCTGCCATTTCGTGGCGTGGTTCGCCGGGATTCTACGAAGCTGCCGGTGTAGTGGCGTACGGAGCGATGGCGTCGATCTTGACCGAACGCGCGTTGCTGCCACTCTCGTCCGGCAGGCTGATCGTCTCACCGACCCGGTGGCCGAGCAACGCCTGACCGATGGCGGTTAGGTAGGAGAGGATGTGCTTTTCCGGGTTGCCGTCCCACGCGCCGAGGATGGCGTAGTCCTCGCGTTTGCCGTCCGCCTCGTCCTTGAGCGTGACCGTCGTGCCGATGGACACCATCGTCAGGTCGGGGTTCTCGAAGTTCGTGCCCCGTGCCCGGCCGAGGTCCCGCTCGGTCTCCACCCGGCGGCGGGCCAGGACACGCTCCATCTCCTTGGCGGCTTTGTACTCGGAGTTCTCCCGCAGGTCGCCGTACTCGCGGGCGACCTTGATTTCCTCGATGTTCTTGGGGATTTGCTTGTTGACGAGGTCGTCGAACTCCAGTTTGCGCTTCTCCAAGCTCGCCCAAGAGACGACCAGCGCCGTCGGCTTCTCCTCGCCGCCGCCGGTGAGCAGCGTGTGGAGATCGGGGTGCAGCTTGATGAGCCGCGCCATGAGCGAACGCTTGTCGAGTTCCTCCAGCGCCGGCGTCGCCAGCAGCGCGCGGCCGGCGGTGCGCATCTCCGCCGGGGTGGCGTCGGCGAGGAGTTCGCCGATGAGTTCGCGGTCGCTGGAAAGCAGGTCGCGCAGCTTGGTGCTGCGCTTGATCTCGCTCAGCGAATCACGCTCCAACGCCGAAAGAATCGCCGCGAAGAGTCGCTGGTTGATGAACGGCCGGTACTTCTCGTCGTCGCGCTCTTTGGCGAGCCACAGCAGCATCTCACACGTCACCGAGTAGTCGCGGATCGAGCGGTCCAGGTAACCGCGCATCTCGTCGCCGCGCTCCTTGCTCTCGAAGAGCCGCGCCACCTCGCCGACCACGCGGGCGTTGTGGGTCTGCGGCAGGAGCGACAGCGCGCGGTTGACCCAGCGGTCCTCGCCGAGCGCGTCGGGCACCAGCGCGAGGGCCGAGCGCTGCTTGGTCGCGGGCAGGTTGCCGATGATCTCGCCCAGGCGCGCCTCCTCGTCCCCCATGAAGCTGACCAGCGAGGGCGACTCCGTGACGCTGGCCGGCAGTCCGGCCGCCGCGGCGATCTCGTCGCGGGTGACGAGCAGCTCGAACGCCGCGTCCACGTCCAGGCGCTGGTTGCGCGCAGCCGACTTTCCCGCTTCTTCCAGCACGCTGGAGAGCGTGGCGGGGTCGGCCTTGAACTCCTCGATGCTCTTGGAAACCCCGTCGAGCACGGCGAGTTGGTCCTTGAGCTTGCGTGCCTTGGCGAAGCTGGCCGCCAGCGATTCGTGTGCGCCGCCGGTTCCCTCGCGCATCTCCACGAACTCGGTCTTCTTTGCCGGGATGACGAAGCGACTGTCACCCTTGAGCTTCTTCTTGGCCGAGTCCCACCACCGCTTGAACTCGTTCTCGCCCGAGAGCACCTCCGGGATCAGGAGGGCGGCGATCTGGGTGGGGGTAGCCTTCTTGTTGTCGGAGTGTTCGAGGATCAGGCGGACGACGGCGGCGGGGTCCTCCTGCGCCATCTTCTTGGTGCCGGCCGGGTCAGACGCCTTGCGGGCGAGGAGGTGTTCGGCCGGGATGGGGCGCAGGTTGTCGCCGGCGTACTGGAGCTGCATGGGGTGGTTCTTCTTCGGGCCGAAGTCGATGAGGACCTGGTTGCCGTCGAGGTTCCACGAGGCGACTTTGCCGAAGCCCCAGCTCTTGTGCTGGGTGTACGCGCCGGGTTCGAGGGAGGAGAGGTTCTGCGCGGCGGGGACGTTGAGCTTGCCCTCGTCAATGGCTTTCTGGAGATCGGGGTGGATGGGGGCGGAGCTGGTGGTGGCCATAAACAGGGAAAAATCAGGTGAACCACCTAAGATAGAACGGGCAGGGACCCCGGCCAACGAAAAATCGTGGTGGGGGCGGCGGAGCCGCTGCTGCGCCGTTCGGCGGCCCCGCCGCCGTCTGCCCGTTCTGATTGCCTTCGCGCAGCCGGACGCGTTACAACGCTCGAACCATCCCGATGAAAAAGCTTTTCTGCTCCCTTCTCCTCGCGGCGGCGGCCGTGGTCACGGCCCACGCGGACATCCAGGCTCCGCCGGTCTCCGACCAGGGGCCGACGCGCAAGTTCGGCCGCGGGCTGTCCAATTTCCTCTTCGGCCCGAGCGAGTTGATCTACCAGGTCGCCAAGATCAACGATGACGAGGGCAATTCGGCCGCGCTGGGCTACGGGGTGGTCCGCGGGGTGGGCCGCTCGATCATTCGCGGCTCTGTCGGGTTCTACGAGATGGTCACCGCGCCCTTCCCGCTGAATAAGGGCAAGTACACGCCGACGCTCAAGAACGACGTGCCGTGGATCTACGGTGGCTACGAGGAATTCCCGCCGGAACTGGGCTGGGAGAGCCGCTACAACTATCCGCGCTGACGACGGCGGGTCCTCAGCCGTGGCGGCAGCCGTCGGCACGACTTGGCCGCTACGGATCGAGGAGGTCGCGTTCGGCGGACGCGGGGTGGGCCGTTTGCCGGACGGGCGGGTCGTCTTTGTGCCGTTCGTCGCCGTCGGGGAAAGCGTCCGGGTCGAGATCGTCCGCGTGCACCGGAGTTATCTGGAGGCGCGCCTCGTGGCGGTGGAAGAGCCTTCCCCGCGCCGGGTCCAGGCGCCGTGCCCGTACTACGGGCGTTGCGGCGGGTGCAGCTATCAACACCTCGACGCTGCCGAGCAACGCGACACCAAGCGCGCGCAGGTCGCCGGAGTTTTACGGCGGGTAGGGCGGTTCGAGCACTTGCCGGAAGTACGGCCGACGGTGGCGTCGCCGCAGGAGTACGGCTACCGCAACCGTATCACCGTCCACGTCCGCGAGGGCACGGTCGGATTCTTCGCCCACGGCGTCGCGGGCACGGGGAAAGGAAACCTGGTGGACGTTGCCCGCTGCCCCATCGCGGCCGACGGGGTCAACGAGGCGCTGGCCCGCTTCCGCGCCCGGCCGGCGAGCCGACAGCGGGAGGGACACCACACCC
>CAXUIU010000047.1:0-13675 GCA_964250955.1 uncultured Chthoniobacterales bacterium
TACGCGAGGGGCGATGAACGCCTGGGGTGTGCGGCGGGAAGAGATCGAGATTTTACGCTGGGGGGACCCGGAAGAGAGCTTGCGCCGGTTGCGCCATCACCAGGAATATCGGCACATCCACCGCATGGTGCTCGAACTCGAAGGGCACGACCGCGCCGCGGCGGCGTTGGAGTAAACAGGCCGCAAAGCGGCCGGCCGTCCCAAAATAGGATTGCCCCGGAGAGGCAGCCCTACACCCCTTTTCAGGAAGGTTGAAGTGTAAGAAGTTGGCGGACGGCAAAGGCGTACCCGGCGGAGTTGCGCGAGCGGGCGGTGGCAGCGGTGGTCGCCGCAGGTCGCCCGCAGGCCCGAGGTGGCCACGCTCTTTGGCGTGGGCTTGGCGACCTTGACGCGCTGGCTAGGACGCTGGCGCGGCGGCCAAGCTTTGCAGGCCGAGCAAAGCCGCCACGGCCCCCTTGGCCCGGTTCGCCGATCCCAGCGCCCAGCGGGCGTTGCGCGCGAGTTGGCCACCACGCCCGACGCGCGACTCGCTGATCACGGCCGCCGCTGGCACAAAGCCACCGGCCAGCGGGTTGGCGCGGCGACGCTGTGGCGGGCCTGGCGCGCGCTGGGCTGGACACGAAAAAAAGCACTTCGTGAGCGCCGGGCGCGACGCGGCCGAGCGAGCCAGGCGGACTGGACCCCAAGCAAATCGTCCGCGTAGACGAGAGCGGATCCAACCCTGCCATGGCGCAGGCTTACGCCTGAGCCCCCGGGGTGAGCGCGCCCTGGACCAAAGCCCGCAAAAACGCGGAGCCAACCCGACGATTTTGGCCGCCTTGACCTCGCGCGGCTTGCGGGAGCCGATGACCGTGG
This sequence comes from uncultured Chthoniobacterales bacterium, assembly GCA_964250955.1. Classification (GTDB taxonomy): domain Bacteria; phylum Verrucomicrobiota; class Verrucomicrobiia; order Chthoniobacterales; family SZAS-18; genus CAHJWO01. The sequence goes on from CAXUIU010000047.1 coordinate 856, forward strand.
AGGGCGGCACGACCATCGAGGTGTTTTGCAGCTTTTTGGATTGCTTCCTTTGTCCGCGGCTACACGCCGGCCAGGTCGTGCTCTTGGACAACCTGCACGTGCACAAAAATCCGGCCGTCATCGAAAAGATCGAGGCCACCGGCGCGCGGGTGCTCTTTTTACCGCGCGACAGCCCGGACTTCCAGCCCAGCGAAGGCGTTTTTACGCGCCCAGGCGGCGCGCACCCCTGAGGCGCTCAACCGCGCCACCTCCCAAGGGCTGGCCACCCTCACCGCCAAGGATGCCCGCGGCTTTTTCAAGCACTGCGGCTTCCCGCTCAAACCTCAACCTTCCTGAAAAGGAGTGTGCATTGGGACGACGTACTGCCGCCAATCCTCACCTTCCGCCACCCGTTGAATGTATTGCAACCGTCGCCACACCAATACGTTCATCCGGCGCACCAAGTAGAAGCGCTCCATCAACCGACCGAGCGGACCGAAGGGCGCTTCGATGGTTAGTTCATCCGCCATTGTGCAGCCGCCGTCCGGCTGCGGCGTGAAGCGGTACGCGTGCTCGAAACGTCGCAGCAACCCACGCGTGAGCCGGTCGCCGAAACCCGTCGGCGGCGCGAAACCTTCTACGCGCGTCGTCATCGCAAACCGCACCCCGCAAAACCGCGCCGACCACGTCGTCTCGTCGCCTGCGCCCGACAGTCCGCTCGTCCGGCCGCCGACCGCTCGCGCGGCGATGTCCGTCGCGGAGGCGACGTGCAGGTTCACGCTGCGAGCCAGGTCGAAACAACGCCCGGCCGGCGCACGCACACGAACCTCATGGCGGACCGTGATCACCGGCGTTCGCGCCAGCGGCGGCAGAGATCGCGCGCTGCCTCCGGCCAGTTGGGGAAGTGGAACGTGAACCCCGACTCCGACAGGCGCGTCGGCACCACGCGGCGGCTTTTGAGGATGAGTTCGGTCTCCGTGCGCAGGAAAAACGCGCCGACTTCTAACATCCACGTCATGGCCGGCAGACCGACTGGCATCCCCCACGCGCGGCGCAGATCGCGCAGGAACTCTTTGTTGGGCAAGGGGTGCGGCGAGGCAAGGTTGACGGGGCCGTCCAGTTTGGGGTGTTCGATGAGCCAGTACACCGCGCGCACGAAGTCTTCCTCGTGAATCCACGACACGAACTGCCGCCCGTCGCCCTCCGTGCCGCCGAGGCCAGCACGCACGAGACCGAGCAGCACGGCGAAGGCGCTGCCCGGGTCGGCGTTCATGGTGATGGCCGAGCGCAGGAGCACGCGGCGCGTGCCGGCGGGGAGAGGAACGCTCGCGGCGGCGTGTTCCCAGGACTTCGCCACGTCGATGGAGAAGTTCCAGGTGTCGGGCGCGCCGGGTTCATCGCCGCCGAGGATGCCGGTCGCCTCGTCGTTGGGCGCGTCGTAGCGGTGGGCGTAGATCGTCGCCGTGCTCGCCTGGAGCCAGACGCGCGGCGGGTGCTTGCGGCGGCCGATGGCCTCACCGACGAGGCGCGCGGAGACCGTGCGTGACTCTTTGATGACGCGGCGGTTGTGCGGGTTGTAGCGGCAGTTGACGCTGCGGCCGGCGAGGTTGATGACGGCGTCGGCGTTTTCGAGTTCGTCCTCCCAAGTGCCGGGATGTGCGGCGTCCCATGGAACAACCCTCCAAGGGGTCGGTACGGGCGAGGGTTGGCGGCTGAGCACGACGGCTTCGTGCCCGTCGCGCATGAAAGCGCGGGCTAGTACGGTGCCGACCTGACCGCTGCCACCGGGAAGAACGATTTTCATTGTTTCAAGATGTTCCCAGAAAATCTAGGGATTGCCTCGGACCCTCATCCCTACCTTGGTTGGAACCTCACGCGGCGTTTTGCCAGTCGAGCACGATCTTGCCGCTCCGGCCCGAGCGCATCAGCTCGAAGCCTTCCTGGTACTGTTGATAAGGGAAGCGGTGCGTGATGACCGGCGAGATGTCCAGCCCGCTCTGGATCATGGCGGTCATCTTGTACCACGTCTCGTACATCTCGCGGCCGTAGATGCCCTTGATGGTCAGGCTGTTGAAAACCACCGTGTCCCAGTCAATCGCCCCGGCCTCGCCGTGGATGCCGATGCCCAGCAGCGCGATCTTGCCGCCGTGGCACATGTTGGCGATCATGTCCTTGAAGGCGCGCGCGTTGCCGCTCATCTCCAGGCCCACGTCGAAGCCTTCCTTCATGCCGAGGCGTTTTTGCAGGTCGGGGAGGGAATCTTTGCTCACGTCGACGGCGTGGGTTGCGCCGAGTTTCAGCGCGAGGTCGAGCCGGTAGGGGTTCACGTCGGTGACGATCACGTAGCGCGCCCCGGCATGCCGCGCGACGGCTGCGGCCATGCAGCCAATCGGACCCGCGCCGGTGATGAGCACGTCCTCGCCGAGCACGTCGAAGCTCAGCGCCGTGTGGACCGCGTTACCCAGCGGGTCGAAGCACGAGAGCACGTCGAGCGGGATGTTCGGGTCGCAGTGCCAGACGTTCTGCTGCGGGATGGCGACGTACTGCGCGAACGCCCCGGGCCGGTTGACGCCCACGCCCTTCGTGTACGGGCAGAGGTGGCGGCGGCCGGCCAGGCAGTTGCGGCAATGCCCGCAGACGATGTGCCCTTCGCCCGAGACGATCTCGCCCGGGTAGAAGTCGTGCACGTGGCTGCCCACCGCCTCGATGCGCCCGACGAACTCGTGGCCCGTCACCATCGGCACCGGGATGGTCTTCTGCGCCCAGGCGTCCCAGTTGTAGATGTGTACGTCCGTGCCGCAGATCGAGTTCTTCAACACGCGGATGAGCACGTCGTCGATGCCGATCTCGGGCATGGGCACTTCTTCGAGCCAGAGACCGGGTTCCGAACGGCGTTTGACCAAGGCGTGCATCGTTTGCATAAACGGTGGAAGTATAGCTCAAGCTGTTCGCAGGCCAACTGGCGCGTCGGCGACCCGCGCCGGCCTACAATTTATCGAGCTGCCGGATGAACGCCTGCGGTCCGCCATCCGGATAGCCGGCGAACGTGCCCAGCGTCTTCCCGTCCCCGTCGAGCACGACGCAGGTCGGGATCATCCCGAGCGGGTAGCGCGCCTGGGAGCCGTAAAACTTGTCGATGTCTACGGCCGAAGCGTGCTGGGGGTCCGGGCACTCGATTGTGACGACGACCAGATGGGCGTCGGCGTACCGGCGAAACTCCGGCGTTGCCAGCACATCTGCTTCCATGCGCTTGCTGAAGGGGCACCATTTCTCCCCGGCGAAGTCGAGGAGCACGCGCTTGTTTTCGGACTTCGCCCGCGCGAGTGCCCTTGTCCGGTTCGCGTCGTCCGTCTTGGTCTGGGCGTGCGCGGAACCAGCGGTAAACCAGCAGCAGACGAGCGCAAGCAGGATGGAGAATCGCGGCATTTTCATCATTCGCCCCGTTTTTGTGGCGGGGCAAATCAGGGGTCGTTCGCACGGAGGAAAGGGGATATGTTCCGCTCCGCTTTGCCTACCGTTGCTCTTCACCCGCCTGGCCCGGCCGGTTGGCGTTCGCCGTGGCAGAACTTGTTTTCCCTGCGCGCGGACCCCCCGGGATTCTTCCTGCGTCTGGCGCGGGAGCACGGCCCGGCCGCGTCGTTCCGGCTGCTGGGGCGCAGGTACTACCTGTTCACGGGGCCGGAAGCCGTGCGCGAGGTCCTCGTGACCCGGGCCGGGGTCATGCACAAGGGCTTCCTCCTGCGCCGCGTGTGGACGCAGCTCGTCGGAGTCCTGGGCAACGGGCTGCTCACCAGCGAGGACACGTTCCACGACCGGCAGCGGCGGCTGGTGGTGCCGGCCTTCCACCGCGAACGGCTCGCCGGCTACGCGCGCACCATGACCGATGCCCTGGAAGCGCACACCGACCGCTGGACCGACGGCGCGACGCTCGACGTGGCCGCCGAACTCAGCGAACTGACGCTCGTCATCGTCGCCCGCGCGCTCTTCGGCGCGGACTTGGGCGACGCGGTGCCCACGGTCCGCGGCGCGTTGACGGTCCTGGCGCGGCTGATCGAGGAGATGCGTTCGCCTTTCCAGCAACTGGCCTGGTCCCGGTCGGTGCGCACCTACCACCGCGAGAAGGCCAAGCTCGACGCCGTCGTGGCCGGCATCGTCGCCGCGCGCCGCCGTGCGGACGGCGGGGCGGACCGGGGCGACCTGCTTTCCATGCTGCTCCTCGCCCGCGACGAGGAAACGGGCGAACCCGGCATGAGCGACCGCCAGGTGCGCGATGAGACCATGACGATCCTGCTCGCCGGCCACGAGACGACGGCCGGCGCGCTCGCCTGGAGTCTGCACCTCCTCGGCCAGAACCCGGACGCCGAGGCCCGTCTGCACGCCGAACTCGACGCCGTCCTACCCGGCGGCCGGCTGCCCGGGTTCGCCGACCTGCCGCGGTTGGTCTACGCACGGCAGGTGTTCACCGAGACGATGCGGCTCTACCCGCCGGCGTGGCTGCTCGCGCGGGAAGCGATGGAACGCACGGAAATCGCCGGCTGGCCCGTTCCGCGCGGGACGATGTGCCTGCTTTCCCCGTATGCGACGCACCACGACCCGGCGTGGTTCCCGGAACCGGAGCGGTTCCGGCCGGAGCGTTGGGAGGCGGGGCAGGGGGGCGAACGGCCGCGGTACGCTTATTTTCCATTCGGAGGCGGTCCGCGTTCGTGCGCGGGGGAGGCGTTCGCGTGGATGGAGGGGACGCTCCTGCTCGCCGGGCTGGCGCGGCGGTGGCAATTCGTGCCGGACGCGGGCCACCCCGCGCCGCAGCCGCTGGCGGCGATCACGCTGCGCCCGCGTCACGGGGTGCCGATGCGCTTGCAGGCCCGCGCTTGAAGTCCAAAGCACATCGCGCCCAGGTGGACCCCCGCCGCGTCCGCGCGGCGTCGTCCCCTACCGGCCGGTTTGGATGCGCCTGGCGGCGCGGCGAGTGCGCAGGCGACTTTATCTGCGACGCGTGCTGGACACGGCGTCGGCGCAGCATCCATCCCAGCGAGTCAACGCCGCCCATCACTATCGCCCAGGCCGAAAGTTCGGGCACGGCGGCCACGACTGCGTTGGCGAACGCAAGGTTGTTCGGGTCCAGCCAGACGTTGCGGTCGAGCCAGCGTGCCGCTTGCGGGGGCCGGCGGGGCATGGTAGGTTTGTGTTCTCCGCAATACAGGGCTCCCACTCCCCCTGCCGCGGGTGTTCCCATGCAAGAAAACATCCATCCCAACTACAACGCGACCACGATCTCCTGCGCCTGCGGCAAGGTTTACCACACCCGCTCCACCCGCAAAGAACTCCAGATTGGCATCTGCGCGGCGTGCCACCCGTTCTTCACGGGTGAGCAGAAGTTCATCGACACGGCCGGCCGCATCGAGAAATTTTCGCGTCGCTTCGGCAACGCAGGCTCGCTCGCCCGCAAGCGCAGCTAGCTTTTCCAGCCTGATTTTCGCCAACGGTGGGAGCGCCTTGACCGCGCTTCCACCGTTTTGTTTTGCCCGCACCCTTTTCCCGTTCCTCACCGATGGACCTCCAACCGATCATCGCCCGCAAGGCCGAGCGTTTCCGCGAACTGGACAACGCCATCGCTGACCCCGCGATCTTCAACCAGCCCACCCGCGCCCGCGCCGCCATGCGTGAACACGCGCAGATCAAGACCCTGCTGGAGTCCTGGGACGCACGCAAACGCGCCGCCGACCAGCGCGCCGAGAACGCCGAACTCGCCCGGGGCGACGCCGACCCCGAACTCGCCGCCATGGCTGCCGAGGAACTCCCTGCCCTCGACGCCGAGTTGGCCCGCCTGGACCGCACGATCCAGTTGGCCCTCTTGCCGCCCGACCCCAACGAGGACCGCGACGCCATCGTAGAAATCCGCGCCGGCACCGGCGGCAGCGAGGCCGCGCTCTTCGCCGCCGACCTGTACCGGATGTACACGCGCTACATCGACGCGGCGGGCTTGCGGATCGAGCCGATGGACTCCAGCGCGTCGGAGTTGGGCGGGTTGAAGGAAGTGGTGTTCCGCGTGTCGGGCGAGGCGGTGTTCCGGCGGCTGCGCTACGAGAGCGGTGTGCACCGGGTCCAGCGCGTGCCGGCCACAGAGGCGCAGGGACGCATCCACACGTCCACGGCGACGGTCGCGGTGCTGCCGGAAGCGGAGGAGGTCGACCTCGAACTGAAGCCCGACGAAATCCGCGTCGAGGTCTGCCGCGCGGGCGGCCCAGGCGGCCAGGGGGTCAACACGACCGACAGCGCCGTGCAGGTCATGCACATCCCGACCGGGACCATCGTGCGCTGCCAGGACGGCCGCAGCCAGATCAAGAACAAGGAAAAGGCGCTGAGCATCCTGCGCTCCCGCCTGCTCGAACGCAAACAGGCCGAGGAAGAGGCCAAGTACAGCGCCCACCGCAAGAGCCAGATCGGCAGCGGCGGCCGGGAGGAAAAAATCCGCACGTACAACTACGCGCAGAACCGCGTCACCGACCACCGCATCAACCTGACGCTCTACAATCTGGATCGCTTCGTGGAAGGCGACATCAACGAGATGATCACCTCCTTGCAGACGCAGGACATGGAGGAGCGGCTGGCGGAGGCGACGCAGGCGGTCTGAACGTCAAGGTCCTGTTGCCTCTCTAAGGCAACCCCAGATTTTCTGCCCAAGAACGATTAGCCGCCTTTGAGGAGCCCGTGAAGCTGCGTCGTGCGTGCCTTGGTCAGCGCCGTGCGGGTGGCGTTGTAGAGTTGCGGATACAGCGAACCGCCCCGCGCGTCTACGTCGGCCTCGTACTTCGCTTCGGCATCGCGAAACTGCACCCACAGCCGCTGCGCCGCGCGGAGTTCTTCGAGGTCCGGACCCTGCATCTTGGTGGAGAGATCCTTGTAGACCTTGTTCAACTCGGTGTCGGCGGCCTCGAAGTCATGCTCCGCCTCTTTGTTCATCTCCCCTTGACTCTGCGCGCGCGCCGCCGTCGGCACGCACGCCAGCCAACCCAACACCAAACCCCACGCCAACCGCCGGAACACGCTTTGCATAGAAGCAAGAGGTCTACACCTCCTCGCGATCCTTGGCGAGTGAGGCCATGTCGATGACGTAGCGGAAGCGCACGTCGCCGTCGATGACGTTCTTGTACGCGTCGTTGATCTCCTGGATCGGGATGACCGTGATGTCGGGCGCGACGCTGTGCTCGGCGCAAAATTCAAGCACCTCCTGCGTTTCCTTGATGCCACCGATGATCGAGCCCGCGACGCTCGTGCGGTGCATGGCGCGGGTCTGGTTGTTGACGGGCTTCATCGGCTCCAGTGCGCCGACGATGGCAATGGTCTTGTCGCGCTTGAGCAGGTTCACGAACGGGTCGATGTCGTGCTTCTGCGGGATCGTGTCGAGCAGGAAGTCGAAGGACCGCTTCAAGCCCTTGAGCGTGTCCTTGTCGCTTTCCAGCACGCCGGCCGCGCCGAGCTTGGCGGCCTCGGCGAGTTTTTCCTTCGAGTGGGTGAAGACGGTCACGTCTGCGCCCATCGCGCGGGCGATCTTGACGGCCATGTCGCCTAGGCCGCCGAAGCCGATGATGCCCACCTTGTCGCCGGCCTTGATGCCCCAGTGTTTGAGCGGCGAGTACGTCGTGACGCCCGCGCACAGGATCGGCGCGGCTTTCTCAGGCGCGAGGCCGGCGGGGATCTTCAGCACGAAGTCCTCGGGCACGACGATGTGGCTCGAATAGCCGCCGTAGGTGTTGTCGCGCCCGTACATGTTGGTGCCGGTGTCGGCCTGGGAAGCGGGCATCATCGGGCCGTTGTAGGTGGCGAGCCAACTGTTCGGCCCTTCGCAGTAGTTCTCCTCGCCCGACTTGCACGCCTCGCACTCGCGGCAGGAGTCCACCATGCAGCCGACCCCGACGAGGTCACCGACGGCGTGGCGGGTGGTGTTGGCACCAGCCTTGGTGACTCGGCCCACGATCTCGTGCCCCGGCATACAGGGATACACGGTGTTGCCCCATTCGTTCTTAACCTGATGCACGTCCGAATGGCACACCCCGCAGAACAGGACTGTGATTTCGACCTCGTTGGCGGCGGGTTCGCCACGCTCGAAGGTCATAGGTTTGAGGCTGGTGAAGGAGTGGTGGGCGGCGTACCCGAGGGCTTGGCTCATAGGCTGGTTGGTTGAACAACGATACGCCGCGCGCGAAATCTTCGGATGTGTAGATCGCCCAGCCTACCACCGGGGTGGCGGGAACTCGACGCGCTCGTAGAGTTCGGCGAGTGGCAGTTCGATCTCCAAAGACGGCAGGCGGATGATGCCATCTAGCCCGGCGACCTGTTCGAGCTTCCAGCCTTCCGGGGTGCGGATATTGAAGGCAACTGCTGGTCGGTCCTGCGCGATACGCACGTAGGCTTGCAGCGCAGCGATACCTAAGTAGGCATTGTACTTCTCGCGCTCGTCCACCCGCCGCGTGCTCTTGGAGGCAATTTCGAAGAGCGCAGAAGGCCGCTCGCGCCAACGATTGCCTTTGTCGGTCGGGTCGCAGGCGATCATGGCATCCGGGTAGTAGTAGGTCGATTCCTCGTTGACGTTAGGTGGCGAGATTCTTACCTGCATGTCAGAGCCGAAAGGCTCGCAACGCTTCCCACGCAAACGGACATTAAGCATGGTAGTCAAATTGATGGCGATACGATTGTGCGACTCGTCGGCTCCCGCCATGGCGTACACCGCCCCGCCGAGGAACTCCCGCTTGATCTCGCTGTAAGGCTCCGTGGCAAGATACTCCTCCTCGGTCATGTCTGGCTGGCGGAGGGCTTCCATGTCATATGGATCGTAGACGTGAAATCTGACTCCTGGAGGATCATCCGGACGGCGGATGGCAGGCAAGCTCATGCTCTCATTGTTGCCCGAAAACCGTCCCGTACGCAAGCCGACCCGCAAAGCCCCTTTGCATCCGCCGCCCGTCTGGGCCAAGCTGCCGGTCCTCCGATGAAGACCGTCCTCGAAGTCCTCGAATCCACCGCCAAATACTTCGCGGATCGGGGCGTCGAGAGCCCGCGGCTCAACATCGACCTCCTCCTCGCCCACGTCCTCAGCATCAAGCGGCGGATGGACCTCTACATGGTCTTCGACCGGCCGCTGAACCCCAAGGAACTCGACACCCTGCGCGACCTCGTCAAACGCCGCAGCCAGGGCGTGCCGCTCCAGCACCTGCTCGGCACGGTGGAGTTCTACAAGCGGGAGTTCGCCTGCGACGGACGCGCGCTCGTCCCGCGGCCCGAGACCGAGCAACTCGTCGAGCGCGTCCTCAAGCTCCCGCTACCCGACGACGCCCGCTGCGTGGACGTGGGCACGGGTTCCGGGATCATCGCGCTGACCCTTGCCGCCGAGCGCCCGGCTTTCCGCGTCGCGGCCACCGACCGTTCCGGCAACGCCCTCGGCCTCGCCCGCGACAACGCCACCCGCCTCGCGCTGGCCGAGCGCGTCGAGTTCCACCAGGGCGACCTGCTCGCCGCGCTTCCCGGCCCTTTCGACCTCGTCGCCGCCAATTTACCCTACGTTCCCGCCGGCGACATCGGCACGCTCTCGCGTGAGGTGCAGCACGACCCGCTCCTGGCGCTCGACGGCGGCCGGGACGGCCTGGAGATCATCGCCCGCTGCGTCACCCAAGCGCACGAACGCCTCGCCTCCGGCGGCCGGATCGCGCTGGAGATCGGCCATGACCAGGCCGCGCGTGTGCGCGAACTCCTCACCGCCGCCGGCTTCGCGGAGGCCGAGACGCCGCGCGACTACCAGGAGGTCGAGCGGTTTGCCTTCGCGGTCAAGCCGTAGGGAAAAGCCCCATGCAAATATCCCCTCGCGTTCGGGGGCGAACCCTGCTTTAATGGCCGGCCCGTCCCGAACGGGGCTGACCGATCTTTCAAGACTATGGCGATGGACAAAATTCTCGTGCACGGCGGCGCGACCCTACAGGGCAGCGTGCGCATCAGCGGGTCCAAGAACTCGGCGTTGCCGATCCTGGCCGCCACGCTGTTGACGAAGGAACAGTGCATCATCCATCACGTCCCCGACCTGAGCGACATCAACTACATGCTCCAAATCTTGGGCATGCTCGGGGCGGAGGTCGAGCGGGCCAGCGGCACGGTGACGATCAAGGCCGAGCACATCAAGACCCACGCCCCCTACGACATCGTGCGCAAGATGCGCGCGTCCGTCTGTGTGCTCGGGCCGCTCCTGGGCCGCGAGAAGGAAGCGACCTGCGCCCTGCCCGGCGGCTGCGTGATCGGCGACCGGCCCATCGACCTGCACCTGCGCGGGTTCGAGGCGCTGGGGGCCAAGGTGCGCGTGGTCGGCGGCGACGTGCGCCTGTTCGCGTCCGAACTGGTGGGTGCCAGCATGTCGTTACGCGGCAAATACGGTTCGACGGTGCTGGGCACCGACAACGTGATGATGGCCGCCGTGCTCGCCGAGGGCACGACCGTCATCGAGGCGGCGGCGGCCGAGCCGGAGGTCGTCGACCTGGCGAACTTCCTCAACGCCATGGGTGCGCGCGTCGAGGGCGCGGGCACGCGGCGCATCATCATCGAGGGCGTGAAGGAACTCCACGGCGCGGAACACGAGGTGATCCCCGACCGCATCGAGGCGGGCACCTTCATGGTGGCCGGGGCGATCTGCGGGCAGGGGGTGACGTTAAAGAACGTCGTGCCCGAACACCTGGAATCGACCTCCGAGCGCCTGCGCGTGGCGGGCTTCCACGTGGACACGACGCCCAAAACCGTGACCGTCCGTCCCAACGGCGGCGCGAAGTCGCTTGAACTGACCACCGAGCCCTATCCCGGTTTCCCGACGGACATGCAGGCACAGATGTGCGCGCTCCTGGCGACGACGAGCGGCATCAGCACGGTGACCGAGAACATCTTCCCGCAACGCTTCATGCACCTCTCCGAGATGAAGCGCATGGGTGCCGACATCAAGATCGAGGGATCGACGGCAATCATCCAGGGCGTCGAAAAACTCAGTGCCGCCCCCGTGATGGCGAGCGACCTGCGCGCGTCGGCCGCCCTCGTGCTGGCGGGGCTGAAGGCCGAGGGCGTGACGGAGATCAACCGCGTGTACCACATCGACCGCGGCTACGAGCACCTCGACCATAAATTGGCCGAACTCGGCGCGAAGATCGAGCGGGTGAAGACTTGAGACGGGTTCGGTATTTCACTCGGGACGTGCGGCGCAGGCGAGTGCTTGCTCGACTTTGCTTTGCCTCGAACGCGTGAACATCGCCGCAAGGCGCCGCATCCCGCGATGCTCGGAATCCTCGATGAGGCTGGTGAGGGTCGTGATGTTTGCAGACAACCGGGTTAGCTCCGCCGGGGCGCTTTCATGAAGCGGGATCAAAGGATCGGTGTAGGATGATTTTGGCACAGCGTTCAATATGGACGTAATTTACTGAAAGCGTGCATCTTATCTTGATTTTTCTAAAGAGGTGCGCCCCTGCCGATCTGTGCGATGCTACAGGGAGCGGACCGAAGCCCGAAGCCGTGAAATCCCACGGCATCGCTCGGAGGCCGTAGTACGGCCTTCACAGCAATGAAAAAGTTCAAATATCAGATGCTGCGGATCTACGGCGTTGATCCGAGCAAACACGAACGCGCACTCAACGAAACAGGAGAGGACGGTTGGGAACTGGTCAGCGTGCTCCTGCGCAGAGACGATGTGGGTAGTGAATACGCGGTCTACTACCTGAAAAAAGAGTCGAGCGGGACGGAGTAGGATCACCCGGGGCCTGCCATGAACCCGGGCAGGACGAAGGTGGCGGGTGAACCGCAAAGTGGTTCGAGAGTTTAGCTCCGGCGGCCGTAGTGCCCGGGCCAACCTTAGGCGTTGCCGGGGCTGAGGGTTTCTTGCTGGAGTGACTTGTACTTGTCTGGTACGATTCCCGTAGTCTCCTATGACGGAACGGGAAATCTATGACGGGGTCATCATGAACGGCACCAAGGATTTCATCTTTGTGGCTGAAACGTTGCGCCGCCACGGCCCGGGCTGGTGCGTCATCGGCGGACTGGCGGTGAACAGCTACGCGGCGCCCGTGTACACGGCTGATCTAAACTTGGTCGTGGTCGCGGCCGACTTGGAACCCGTGTTGGCAGACCTGCGCGCGGCGGATTTCCGGGTGAAGGAGTTCCCTTTCTCGACGAACGCGCAGCGGCGGGCGGGGCGGACCGAAACCTCTGCTAACATGCTGATGGTCCAGTTCACGAAGCCGGACCGTTACCAGTCGTTCGTGGAGCGGGCGGCGTTGCGTCCGGTCTTCGGCATCGACGTGCCCGTCGCAGCCTTGGAGGATTTGGTGCAAGGTAAGTTGTGGGCATGGAGCGACGCCACACGGCGGCCTAGTAAACACGCAAAGGACGAGAGCGATCTTTTTCGCTTGGCTGAAGCATACCCACAGATCATTTCACTGCTCCCGGCGGAGTTGCGTACGAAGATCGAGAACCGTCTGTTCACAGAAGACAACGGCTGGGGTGACGACGACCGCGGCGAGGATTGATCTTCAAGCCGCCGCTGCTCGGACCGCTTCCAATTCCTCCCAGCGCGCGTAGAGCCGGGCAACTTCCCTGCGGGCCACTGCCAGTTCGGCTTCCAACGCTTTCCAGCGGTCACCGTGCTGCTCGTAGAAGTCGGGCGCGGCGAACATCGTTTCCAGCCGCGCGACGTTTCCCTCGGCTGCGAGGATGTCGCCTTCGATGGTTTCGAGTTCCTTCGTTTCCTTGAAGGAGAGCTTGCGTCCGGCGGCGGCGGGCTTGGCGGGGGAGAGGGCGGACGTTTTGCGCCTGGCGGCTTCGGCTT
>CAXUIU010000047.1:13685-15637 GCA_964250955.1 uncultured Chthoniobacterales bacterium
CTCCCAGCGGGTGGCCTCGGCGGCGTGGGCGGCGCGCTTGGCGACGTAGTCGTCGTAGTTGCCCACGTCGTGGTACAGGTGCGCGTTGCCCTCGAAGGCGAGGATCGACGTGCACACGCGGTTGAGGAAGTATCGGTCGTGGCTGACGGCCACCACCACGCCGCCGAAGCCGAGCAGCGCCTCCTCCAAAACACGCAAGGTGGCGAGGTCGAGGTCGTTCGTCGGTTCGTCGAGCACGATGACGTTGCCGCCACGCTTGAGAATTTTCGCCAGGATGACCCGGCTGCGTTCGCCGCCGGAGAGCAGGCCGATCTTCGAGTTCACCTGGTCGCCCGTGAACAGAAACCGCGTCAGGTAACCCCGGATGCTGATCTGCTCGTCGCCGAGCTTGACCCACTCGCTGCCCTCGCCGACCTCGTCCCAGACCGTCTTGTCGTCGTTGAGGAGAATACGGCCCTGATCCACGTAGTTGACTTGCGTGCGCGTGCCGAGCAGCGCCTCGCCGCCCGTGGGCGCTTGCAGGCCGAGCATCACGCGCAGCAGGGTCGTCTTGCCCATGCCGTTGCGCCCGACGATGCCGAGGCGCTGGCCGGGTTCCAGGTTGAGGTTGAGCCCATCGAAGAGCGTGCGGCCGTCCGGCAGCGTCACGCCGGCCTTCTTGAGTTCGATGACGCGGTTCGCCAGCTTGGGCGCGGGCGGGATGATGAGGTCCACGTCGAGTTCCTGCTCCGGCCCGGCCTGGGCGGCGAGGGTGTGATAACGCTCGATGCGGTCCACGGACTTCGTGCGGCGCGCCTGGGGGCCGCGGCGGACCCATTCGAGTTCGCGCTTGAGGAACTTCTGGCGCGCGGCCTCGGCCGACTCGGCGTTGGCCAGCCGGGCGGCCTTGTGTTCGAGGAAGTCCGTGTAGTTGCCTTGGTGCGCGAGGAACGTCCCGCCCGCCAGTTCCACGATGCGGTTGGCCACGCGGTCGAGGAAGTACCGGTCATGCGTGACGAACAGGCACGTGCCCGGGTAGTTCTTCAGGAAACCCTCCAGCCACTCGATGGAAAACGTGTCGAGGTGGTTGGTCGGCTCGTCGAGGATGAGCAGGTCGGGCCGGGCCAGCAGCGCGCGGGCGAGGACGACGCGGCGTTTCTCCCCGCCGGAGAGTTGGCCCGCCAGCCGGTCGGCGGCAGGGCAGTCGAGGTGGTCGATGAGGGCCTTGACGCGGTGTTCCACGTCCCAGCCGTCGAGGTGGTTGATGTGGTCGAGCAGTTCGCCGGAACGCTGGGAGTCCGAGGGCTCGTTCTCGTACGCGTCGATGAGGTCGAGCACGGCGCGGGCGCCGTCGAGGATGTTGGCCTCCACGGAGCGGGCGTCGTCGAGTTGGAAGTCCTGCGGCAGGTAGCCGGTGACGAGTTCGCGCCGGCGCACGACCCCACCTGAGTCCGGTTCGGCCACCCCGGCGGCGATGCGCAGAAAGGTCGATTTGCCCGTGCCGTTGCGGCCGACGAGGCCGATGCGCTCGCCCTCGTTGACGGCGAGCGTGGCGTGGTCGAGCACCGTGTGCACGCCGTAGTGGACGGACAGGTCGGTGACGCTGAGAACGGCGGCGGGAGTAGCCATGGGAACCGGCAATGTGCCCGCAAACCAGCATTTTGCCGCCGTTTTTTGCTCTGCAACGAGCAGCGACCTCATTATACCTGCCGGCGTTTGCCTATGCGTTCACTCTTGTTGTTGATCCTCGCCGCCATGTCTACCGCCTCCGGCCAGTCGCTCGTCGTCGAAAAAACCGCCTTTCGGGAACTCGTGCCGGAGGACGCCCGGGTCGAAAAGCTTGCGGGCGGCTTCCAGTTCACCGAGGGCCCGGCGTGGAACGTCCGAGGCGTGTTCCTGGTCTTCAGCGACATCCCAGCCGACAAGATGTACCGCTACGATCCCGCCACCCGGGCTGTCACGGTCTTCCGGGA
>CAXUIU010000048.1:0-15419 GCA_964250955.1 uncultured Chthoniobacterales bacterium
CGGCCCAACAAGTCCAGCGCCAGCATCGCCCCCGTTGCCGCCGCCCCGCCGTAACGTCCCACCCGCGTGACGAAATCCCTCCGTGTCATGGCAACCCATGGTCTAGCCGCGGACACCACCCCGCGCAAACAACAAAATGCGCTTGGCCGCGCGTCCGACACCAAAACGTTGCGTCGCGGTTGGCACGTGCCTTAAGCTGCGGCTTTCCGTATGGTTCCCCTGGTCGCCTCCCTTCTCGCCGCGCGCGAACACACGCTGTCCTTTCACTTCGCCTGGTCCGTGCCGGGTTTCCTGGCGTTGATTGCCGGGGTGCTTGCCCTCGTACGGCCGAAAAACTTCAACCAGATCGTGGCCGGCTACCTCGTGCTGCTCGGGTTGTGGGAGGTTTTCAGGGGCAGCTTCTGATTTCCACCACCCGGGAAATAAGAAACCCCGTTTCGCAAAGCGCGAAACGGGGTTTCTCGGGTTGGGGGGAAATGTACGAACTCTTTGCTGATTAGATCCCGCTCTTCAGTTCCTTGCCGACGGCGAGCTTGACGGTGCGCGTCTGGCGGATGGTGAGCGGCTCGTGGGTCTTGGGATGGATAGCGACGCGGGCTTTTCTCTCGACGACTTTGAAGGTTCCGAATCCGATCAGTTGCACGGTCTTGTCGCGTTGCAGGCCCGCTTTGATCCCCTCGATGACGAGGGTGACCGCGCGATCTGCCGCCACCCGGCTCGCTTGGCGACCCATCCCCTTTTGGACGAAATCAATCAGGCCAGCCTTGTTCATCCTCGGAGGTGGACGCCACGGGGCAACCCGGACGTGACAAACACCGTGGCGGGATGATGCGCTGGCCCCTGCGGGGCGTCAACAACAAAGTTGCAAGGATTTTGTTTGGCGCATCCAGGCTGCGAAAAATCAGTTGCCAACGCCGCGCCGGGCGTCATATTTGCGGCCCTTCCACGTTTGCCTCGTGGTGTAATGGTAGCACAAGTGACTCTGAATCACTTTGTCAAGGTTCGAGTCCTTGCGAGGCAGCCAACCGCCTTCTCCTAGCGGCCGGCCAACGATGCCACCGCGCGCAGCACCGCCGCCGGCTCGAAGGGCTTCGGCAAGTGTATCTGGAACCCGGCCGCCAGCGCCTGCGCATGATCCTCGCTGCGCACGAACGCCGTCAGGGCGACAGCCGGAAGGTTCCTCAGACGCTCGTTGTCCGTTGCGCGCAGCCGCCGCAGCAGGCTGTAGCCGTCCTCGCCGGGCATGGCGATGTCGCTGACGAGCACGTCCGCGTCCCAGTCGGCGAGGGCCTCCAACGCCGCGGCGACCGAACCGGCCTCGCGCACCTGGGCGTGGGCGCGCTTGAGATGGTGAACGAGCACCCGGCGCGAGTCCGCCTCGTCGTCCACCACGAGCACCCGGCAGTCTTGTAGAGACTGAGCCGGGTGACCGGCCGCGTCCGACTTCGAGCCGGGTTCGGCGGAAGGTTTCTCCTGCACGATGCGGCCCGGCGCGGCCAGCGGCAGGAACACCGTGAAGATGGCTCCGCAACCTTCGCCGGCGCTCTCCGCGTTGACGCGGCCGCCGTGCATCTCGACCAGATGCCGGGTGATCGACAGCCCCAGCCCGAGCCCGCCGTGCGTGCGGGTGATCGAGCCGTCCGACTGTCGGAACCGGTCGAAGACGAACGGCAGAAAATCCGCCTTGATCCCGATGCCATCGTCACAGATCGCGACCGCCGACTGGCCATCCGCCTGCGTGGCGCGGACCGTGACCGTCCCACCTTCGGGCGTGAACTTGATGGCGTTGGAAAGAAGATTCCAGACGACCTGCTGCATCCGGTCAGCGTCGCCCTCGGTCGGGGCGGGCATCGGGTCCAACTCCCGCCGCAGCGTGACGTTCTTGGCCGCCGCGGCGGGCCGCGCGCTGGTCAAGGCGGCGTCGATGACGGCCGGGAGGTCCAGGGGGCCGAGCCGCAGGTGAACCTTGCCGCAAATGATGCGCGAGATTTCTAGCACGTCCTCGACGAGCCGGGCCTGCGCGCGAGCATTGCGTTCGATGACTTCCAGGCCCTCGGTGATCTCGGCGCGGTCGGACTCGCCGCCGCGCAGGATCTCGGACCAGCCGAGGATGGCGTTGAGGGGCGTGCGCAGTTCGTGGGAGAGGATGGCGAGAAACTCGTCCTTGCTGCGGTTGGCGGTCTCGACCTCCCGGCGCGCTGCTTGCTCACGGACGAGGTGGTCGGCCGCCTGCTGCTGAGCGAGGGTCTTTTCGGCGATCTCGGTTTCGAGGCGGCGATTGGTCTCGCGGAGTTCGCCGGTGCGTTCCTCCACGCGGCGTTCCAGGTCGTCGTTGACGAGGCGCAGGGCTTCCTGGCCGCGTTTGCGTTCGATGGCGTAACGGATCGCCTGGGAGAGGAGGTTGCCGTCGATGCGGCCCTTGACGAGATAATCCTGCGCGCCTTCCCGCACGGCCGCGACCGCCATCGCCTCGTCATCGGAGCCGGTGAGCACGATGACCGGCAGGGCGGGGGCCAGCGCCTGCCAGCGCGCGAGCGTTTCCAGACCGAAGCTGTCGGGCAAGCTCAGGTCGAGGAGCGCCACGTCGGGCGGGGTCCGCGCAAACGCCGCGGCCGCCGCCGCCAGCGTCGGGCTGTCTTCCAACGCGAACCGCTGCGCACCGGGCGCGTCGGCGAGGTGCTCGCGGACCAACCGCGCATCGCCGGCGTTGTCCTCGACGAGGAGCACGCGGATGGAGGTGGAGTCGTTCATACGACGGCCGGACAGCCCGCCGTACTGTGAAGCGGTTCGGATGCCACGTCCAGCGGTGCGAATCCACCCCGTCCGAACGGCTTCAGTTCGGCAGCTTGACGATGGTCAGCCAGAAGTCCTCGATGGAAGACACGATGCCGACGAACTGGTCCAGGTCCACGGGCTTGGTGATGTAGCAGTTCGCGTACAGGTTGTAGCTTTCCAGGACATCTTTCTCCGCGGACGAGGTCGTCAACACCACCACCGGCAGCCGGCGCAACTCCGGGTCCGCCTTGATCTCGGCGAGGACCTCGCGGCCGTCCTTGCGCGGGAGGTTGAGGTCGAGGAGCACCATGTCCGGCCGGGTGGCATCCTCGAAGGGAGGTTCGCGCCGCAGGTAGCTCAGCGCCTCGACGCCGTCGCGGGCCACGGCGAGGTTGTTGCGCACCTTGGCCTCGCCAAGAGCTTCCTGGGTGAGGCGCACGTCGCCGGGGTTATCTTCGACGAGCAGGATTTCGATGGGTCGCATGTCGGAGAGGCGGATGCGTTGAGACCTTTGTATCATGGCGCGACGGGAAGAGTGAAGCGGAAATCTGCGCCCTGGTCTGGTTGGCTCTCCACCCAGAGTTGGCCGCCGTGGCGTTCGACGATCTTTTTGCAGATCGCCAGGCCGATGCCGGTGCCCGGATAGCTCTCTTTGCCGTGCAGGCGTTGGAAGATGACGAAGATGCGCTCGAAGTATTGCGGCTCGATGCCGATCCCGTTGTCGCGGAAGGAAAAACGCCAGAAGGCGTCGCCCTCCGGCTCCGCGGTGATTTCCACGCGCGGCGGCTCGTCGCGGCGGAACTTGAGCGCGTTGCCGATGAGGTTCTGAAAGAGTTGGCCGACCTGTGTGCCGGCGGCGAGCACGGTGGGCATGGACTCGGGGGCGACGATTTTCGCCTCGGCCGCCTCGGTCGTCGGACGCATGTCCGAGAGCACCCGGCGCAGGACCCCGCCGGTGTCCACGGGCTCGCTCGGACGGGCCTGCGTGCCGACGCGCGAGAGCGCGAGCAGGTCGTTGATGAGCTTCTGCATCCGGTTGGCCCCGTCCACGGCGAAGGCGATAAACTCGTCGGCGCTCGCGTCGAGCTTGCCCTTGTAGCGGCGGGAGAGGAGTTGGGTGTAGGAGCTGACCATGCGCAGAGGCTCCTGGAGGTCGTGCGAAGCGACGTAGGCGAAGCGTTCCAGTTCGGCGTTGGAACGCGCCAGGTCGAGGGAATATTTCCCCAGCGCATCCTCGGCGCGCTCCTGCTCGGTGCGGTCGCGCACCGCGGTGATGAACAGCCGCTGCTTGCCGACCTCCAACGGGCTGCGGCTGGTCTCGACGGGGAAGAGGCTGCCGTCCTTGCGCACGCCGTCGTACTTGGAAGCCAGGGCCTTGAACTGGAGGTACGCCCCGTCGTTCTCACGGGCCGCGGGCATCGCCCCGTCGCCCTCCGTGGCTTCGCGCAAAAGCAAAAGGTCGCCCAGCCGCCGTCCGGCGAACTCGCCGCGCGAGTGGCCGAAGAGCGTCTCGGCCTGCGCGTTGACGATCTGGATCGCCCCGGCCTCGTCGGTGATCAGCATGGCGTCGGGCGCGCTGTCGAGCACCCCGCGGAAGCGCGCGTCGCTGGCGCGCAAAGCTTCCTCGTCACGGTGCCGCTTGGCCAGGTCACGCCAGATGAAACCGAAAAAACCGCCGAGCAGCAGCACCATCAATCCGAGCAGGCCCGCGAAGCTGGCGAGCGTGCGCCCGGCGCTGACGGAGGCGTCGGCGTTGCGGGCTTCGAGCAGGGTGGATTCCACGCGCCGCATCTCCCCGCAGGCGAAACGCACCTGGTCGATGTTCTCCTTGGCCTGCGTGCCAACGTCCGGCGTGACGCCGTCGCGGTCACGCTGGTCGATGCGGTCGTGCAGGAAGGCGATGGTGCGATTGACCAGGGAGCCGACGCGTTCGACCCGCTCCTGCTGGATCGGGTTGTCGGCCGTCATGACCTGGAGTTCCCGCAATTCGGTCTCGACGCCGTCGATGCCGATGCGGTAGGGGGCGAGATATTCCTTCTGGCCGGTGAGCAGGTAGCCCCGGCCGCCGCTCTCGATCTGCTCGGCGCTGGTCTGCACGGCGTTGATCTTGCCGATGACCTCGTACGTGTGCACGACCCAGCGGTTGTGGTCGTCGTGTTGGCGCGCCTCGTGGAAGGTGATGATCCCGACCAACACGATGCCCAGGAACGCGGTGCCGAAGGCGGCGAGGATTTTCTGTTCGACTTTCACGGACGCGGCGAGCGGCGGGGGGAGGCCCTCCCCGTCAACAAACGCACGGACAGCGGGATTTGGCCGGATGCGCGCACAACGTTTGCCCGCGGGTCCGGGCTTTGCTCTAGTGTCCCCGTGCTCTACCGCGTCTGCGTGGCCGCCATCGTCGGGTTCTGGCTGTGGATGGCCGGCCTCCTGGCGCGGACAGTGTGGTTCCGCGGCGACGCGCCTGCGACCCCGGTGCCGCTCACGTACGTCGAGCACCTGATCTTTCGCCACGAAGCGCCCTCCGACCTCGTGCTCTACCGCCAGGGACGGCGCGCGGACGGCAGCTTCCACCTCCAGCCCAAGCGGCTCGCCGTCGGCGACCTGCTCAGCACCAGCGGCAACTTCCAGGCCGGGCTGCCGGGACTCTCCTCCGGCGCGCGGGTGCTCTTCCACGGCGCGGTGGAGCTGGACGCGCACGAGCAGGTCGGGCGGGTCGACCTTTCCGTCAGCGTCCACGAACCGAAGTCCACCGTCCCCAACGTCACCCTCCACCTCGAAGGCCAGCCTTCGGAAAACCGCTGGCACTACCAACTCCTGCAAGCCGGCGAGGTCCTGCGCGAAGGCAGCGGCACCCCCGCCCAACTCCTCACCGCGCTCGATCCGCACATCCCTGGTCTCGACCCGCACGCCCTCACCCAGGCCGCCGCCGCGCGGACGGGGGCGGTCGTCGTCACGGCACAACGCGGCAAGCTACGCGTCAACGAGGACGACATCGAAACCTACATCGTGACGATCCGCCAGGGCGAGGGCCTTGAAACGACCGTCCACGTCAACCAGGTCGGCCAGATCCTCGCCGTGAAGACGTTCCTGGGCTTCGACCTCTACGACGAAACGCTTTCCCCATGATCCAGGCCCAGGCCCTCAGCAAAAACTTCGGTTCCCTGCGCGCCGTGGACGGGCTCGATCTCGACATCGCGCAGGGCGAGTTCTTCGCGTTCCTCGGCCCCAACGCCGCCGGCAAGACCACGACGATCAAGATGCTCACCGGCCTGCTGCGACCCAGCGCGGGGTCGGCGCGCGTGGCCGGCTACGACATCCAGAAACATCCCGAGGCTGCCAAGCGGCTGATCTCCTACGTGCCCGACTTTCCGTTCCTGTACGACAAGCTGACCCCGCGCGAGTTTTTGCGCTTCGTCGGCGAACTCTACGAACTCTCCCGCGCCGACATCGCCACGCGCACGGAGGCGCTCTTCGAGCAGTTCCACCTCACGCCTTACCACAACGAACTCATCGAAAACCTCAGCCACGGCACCCGGCAGCGCGTGGCGATTTCCGCCGGCCTCCTGCACGACCCGCAGGTCTTCATCATCGACGAACCCATGGTCGGGCTGGACCCGATGCACGCGCGCATCGTCAAGGACGAGTTCAAGGCGCGCAGCCGGGCGGGCTGCACGATCTTCCTCTCCACGCACACGCTCTCCGTCGCCGAGGAAATGGCTGACCGCATCGGCATCATCAACCACGGCCGGCTCGTCGCGCTGGGCACCGTGGACGAACTCCGCCGCCAGAACCAACAGGCGGGCGGCGCGCTGGAAAAAATCTTCCTGTCGGTGATCGACGCCGAGGAACGCCACCAGGAAGAGGTCGCCGCGCGGGAGGCGAGGCGCGTCGGAGCATGATCGGCAAATTCCTAGCGTGGGTCCGGCGCTCGGGCCGCCTCGAACTGGCGATCCTGGTTGCCCTGCTGGGCGCGGGCGTGGCGTTGTGGGTGTTCGGTACGCTGGCGGCGGAGATCGTCGAAGGAGACACGTTCAAGTTCGACGAACGCCTTCTGCTCGCAGTCCGCCAACCCGGCAACCTCGCGGTGCCCATCGGCCCGGCGTGGACGCTCCAGGTCGCGCGCGACCTGACGGCGTTCGGCGGCCCGGTCGGCCTGGGGCTCTTGATCGCCGTCGTCTCTGGTTACCTCGCACTCGAACGCCGCTTCGGGCTGCTCGTCTTCGTGCTGGCCTCGACGCTCAGCGGGACCGTGCTGGGATTGTTCCTCAAGGAACTCTTCCACCGCCCCCGGCCGCAGGTCGTGCCGCACCTCACCGACATCAGCACGGCCAGCTTCCCGAGCGGCCACTCGATGCTCTCGTCCGTCGCCTACCTGACGATGGCGGCCCTCCTCGCGCGGGCCGTGCCGACGCTGCACACCAAAATTTATTTCTTTGTCGTCGCCGTGGTGCTTGTCGGCCTGATCGGGTGCAGCCGCGTGTACCTGGGCGTCCACTACCCAACGGACGTGTTGGCAGGCTGGTGCGTGGGCAGCGCGTGGGCGATCCTGTGCTGCGTGGCGGCGCACTTCGCGGCGCGGCGGCGGGCGTTCCCGCAGGCCGAGCAGCTCGAACAAGTAGATGGGCCGACTGGGACTTGAACCCAGAACCAATCGCTTAAAAGGCGAGTGCTCTAACCATTGAGCTATCAGCCCGTGCGGGAAGGAATGGAGTAACGCCGAAGCGCCCTGCGCGCAAGGGGGCTTTTCACGCGCCCGCCAGGAACGCCCGCACGTCGGCCAGCGTGTGCCGGGGGCGTTCCAGGCGGAAGACCCGCAGCCCGGCCGCCTCCGCGCCCCAATCCTTGCGCGGGTCGTCGCCGACGTGCAGGACGCCGTCCGCGGCGACGCCAAAGCGTTCGAGCGCGTGCCGGAAGATGCGCGGATCAGGCTTGTCCACGCCGACCTCGCTGGAAATGACGATGTGCTCGAAGAACTCTCCCAAACCCAGGTCCGCCAACACGCGGCGCAGGCGGCGGTCGAAGTTTGACACGACCCCGAGCCGGTAGCCGTCCGCGCGCAGGTCCGCCAGACCCGCGGCCACGTCGGGGTAAGCGGCCCAGACGCCCGGATCCGCAAAGTGCGCGTACACCCGCTCAAAATAGGCGGGCAGGTCGAAGCGGCGGCGTTCGTCGTCCGTGAGCACCTTGTCGAATACCCTCTCGACCAGGTCGCGCCACCACCCCTTGCCGTCGTCGGGGCGGGGGCCGTCGGTCGCCACCGGATCGGGCGCGGCCTTCCAGGCGTCGCGGAACGCCCGATCGAGCGCCGCTGCATCCGGCGCGACGCCGAATGCCAGCGCCACCTCGCGGTAGTGTTCCCCCACGGAGCGCGGCAGGTGGATGAGCGTGCCGGCGGCGTCGAAGAAAATGACTTGGCAAAGCGGGGGCATTTCCTTACCAACGTGGCGCGCGCCTGCAAAATAGCCAGCCTTGACCACGTCGAGGAAGTCACCACGCAAGTCGAGGCCGCCTACATCGACGGCCGGCCCGTGGACCTCTCCAACCGGCAGACGCGGCTCTACGAGAAATACCGGCGGAAGTACGCGTCCGGAGACTGAGGCGCGAAAACGCCGGTGTGTCGATTTCGGGGGACGCAACCGCCGCGCCAACTGCGAATCAGCCACCAAGTATGAGCAATTCTCTCTCCGACACCATTTCGACGCTGAACAGTCTTATCGAGACGTGCAAGGAAGGGCAGGAAGGCTTCCGTCTGGCCGCCGAGGCTGTCACCGACGACGAGGACCTCAAAGGCTTTCTGTTCTCCTGCTCGCTGCAACGCTCCAAGTTCGCGGGCGAATTGTCCAACGAGGTGATCAATCTGGGCCATCCCAATCCCGCCCAGGAGAGCACCGTCGTCTCCCCCTCGCACCGCGGCTGGGTCAAACTCCGTACCACTCTATAGGGCGGCGACAACTACGCGATCCTCGCCGAGTGCGAACGCGGCGAGGACAGTGCCGTCAAGGAATACCACAAGGCCGTCAACTCCGGCCTGTCCGACACGTTGAACGAGACCGTCCAGCGCCAACTCCAGGAAGTCGTCGCCACGCACAACTCGGTTCGCGGGCTCCGCGATGAACTCGCTGCCCAGAAGCCGGCCGGCCGCAGCGTCGGGCAGGTGGCGAGCGAGTTCGGCTCCAACTTGCAGGAGCGCAGCAAGGCGCTCGGCAGCAGCGCCGCGGAAACATGGACGGGTGCCATGCAGTCGACGGAGGTCTACGTGCGCGAAAACCCGATCCCGGCGATCTTGACCGCGCTCGGCGTCGGCTTCGGCCTCGGTTTGCTGGTGCGTTTGTTCGAGCGTCCCAGCCGAGACCACGTCGAAGTGCCCATCCCTCGCGCGGTGCAGAAGGCACGCGACTACGACTACCAGGCGGCCGTGTTGCCGTTCCTGTGGCCGGTGGTGAAGTTCTTCAGCAGCAACTACTTGGCGGCGCGCAAGGGCGTCAACGCCGCGTACAAGCAAGCGCAGGATGTAGACGTGAGCAAGTACGTGGACCCGGTCGTCAAGCGTGCCAAGAAGATGTTCTAAGATTCCCTTGAACAAAATTTACCACCCGATTTTGATCCGTCCGGCGATGTGTTCAGCATACGCCGGACGCTTCATCTAAACCCAAATCAAACCTACTATGTCTCTCCTCGACCAACTCAGCGGTGTCTTCAGCAATCTCACTGGTGGTAACCTATCCGACCAAGAAGCACACCAGCACTACGATCAGATTGCCAACACCGTCCCGCGCCAGCAACTCGGCGCGGCGATCGGGCCGGCCATGAGCAACATGGACCCGAGCGATGTACAACAGCGCGTCACGAACTCTGCCACGCAGATGAGCGGGGATCAGCGCGGCAGTTTGGTCCAGTCACTGCTCGGTGGCCTTGGCGGTTCCGGTGGCGGCCTCGGCGGCCTCAGCGCCTTGGCCGGCGGGATGGGAGGCATCGGCGGCTTGTTGTCACAGCTCGGGATCGATCCTTCCCTGCAGAATAATCCTCAGAACGCCTCGCCGGAGGACGTGGGCAAACTGGCCGCTCACGCGCAGAGCAACTCGCCGGACGTTTTCCATCAGGCGATGGGTTTTTACTCGGAGCATCCGACATTGGTCAAAGCGCTCGGCACGGCCGTGCTCGCTGGCGTGGCACGCCACCTGTCGCAGCCTTCGTAGAAACACGCTGAACTTTTCAGACCCAAGCTCTCGGCGGGATGTTCGTCCCGCCGGGAGCTTTTTCGTTGGTGGGGTGTCCGGTACATCCGGGCCTGGAACGGCGTCTGCTCAAAGCAAGCAGCACGGCGGCAGACCTTGGGGTTGCCCACGCGTCCACCTTCCGCCAAACTGCAAGCCATGTCGCTCAGCACGTCACAAAGCGCCCCATTGATCACCATCCGGCCGGCGAGTGGTTGGGCGACACTTGACCTAGGGGAGGTCTGGGGATTTCGGGACCTCCTCGTGGTCCTGGCTGGCCGCGACCTGAAGGTGCGCTACAAGCAGACGGCGTTGGGCGTGTTGTGGGTGGTGTTACAGCCGCTGTTGGCGGCGGGGGTTTTCTCTTTCGTCTTCGGCTCGGTCGCCAAGCTGCCGAGCGAGGGCTTGCCCTACCTTGTGTACTCGTTCGCCGGGTTGGTAGGCTGGAACTTCTTCAGCAACGTGCTCAACAAGGTCAGTGGGTGCCTCGTCGGCAACGCCAACCTGATCTCGAAGGTTTTCTTCCCGCGCCTGGTCCTGCCGCTGGCCGGGGTGGGTTCGTGCCTGGTGGACTTCCTGATTAGCTTGGTGATGATGACGGCGATGTTGGGATTTTACCGCATCGTTCCGTCAAGTACGCTGTGGCTGTTCCCGGCGGCGGTGCTGGTGCTGGCGGCGATGGCGACGGGATTCGGCCTGTGGACCGCGGCGCTCATGGTTTCTTACCGCGACGTGGCGTTCATCCTGCCGGTGGCTACGAACATCCTGCTCTACGCGAGCCCCGTCGCCTACTCGCTCGCGGCCGTGCCGGAACACTTGCGCTGGGTGTATCGACTCAACCCGCTGACCCCGCCCCTGGAAGCCATGCGCAACAGCCTGCTCGGCTTGCCCCCGGGTGACAATCGGTTGCTCGCGCTCTCCGCCCTTGTCGCGGCCGTGGTCCTCGCGGCGGGAATGTACGCGTTCAAGCGCATGGAAAGGAGCTTCGCCGATGTCATCTGAAGTGGCCATCTCCGTGCGCGGGGTGTCCAAGGCGTACACCATCACGGAGAGTGAGGATCGTCCGCGCACGCTCACCGAGGCGATGCTGCGGCGCGTCCGGCACCCGCTGCGGCGCACCCCGCGAACGACGTTCTGGGCGTTGCGCGACCTGTCGTTCGACATCGCACCCGGCGAGGTCGTCGGTGTCGTCGGCCGCAACGGCGCAGGGAAATCGACCCTGCTCAAAATTCTCAGCCGCATCACGCTGCCAACCGCGGGCGAGATCGACCTCTACGGTCGTGTCGGCTCGCTGTTGGAAGTGGGGACAGGCTTCCACCCGGAACTGACGGGCACCGAGAACATCTTCCTCAACGGCGCAATCCTGGGCATGACCAAGGCCGAGATCCGGCGGCAGTTCGACGCCATCGTGGACTTCGCCGGCGTGGCGAAGTTCCTCGAAACGCCGGTCAAGCGTTACAGCAGCGGCATGTACGTGCGGTTGGCCTTCGCCGTGGCAGCGCACCTCAACCCGGAGATCCTCATCGTGGACGAGGTGCTCGCCGTCGGTGACGCGTCCTTCCAGCAGAAGTGCCTGGGCAAGATGGGCGAGGTCGCCAGTCAGGGACGGACGGTGCTCTTCGTTTCCCACAACATGAGCACGATCAACCAACTGTGCCGGCGCAGTATCTTCCTGCGGCAAGGCACGGTGGCGGCGTTCGACTTCACGCGCGAGATCACGCGGCTGTATTTTGAGAGCGGCGTCGGCTCGTCCACGCAGTGGCGGCGGACCAAGCCTGTACCCGACGCGCCCGGCGTCTACCTGCAAAGCATCACGGTGCGCCACCGCGGCAAGGTCGCTCCGCCGGAACTCACGACCGACGACGCTTTCACGGTGGACATCGCCGTGCATGCCACCCGGGCTTACGCCAACGCGCAGATCAACGTGCGCTTCACCAACCAGGAAGGCGTTGCCGTGCTGACGACCGCCAACGCGGACTGTTTCAGCGGATTCGAGCCCATCGCGGAGGGCGAGCACCGCTTCTCGTTCGAGATGCCCGCGCACTTGCTTGCCAGCGGTACCTACTACCTGCTCGTGGCCGCGCACATTCCCGAGCAGGTCCTCTTCGACCTGGTGGACGGCGAGGTGCGGATCTCGCTCGACGAGGTCGGTCCGCTGGCGTCGGTCATGCGCGACCAGCGCCTGGGAGTCGTCAATCCCCGCCTGCCATGGCGGCACGAAGCGGCGCGGCCCGCGGAAGAACCCGAGCCGGCCGGCGTCGGCGCACCCGCATGAGGATCGCCGTCTGGCACAACCTGCCCAGCGGCGGCGGCAAGCGGGCGCTGTACCACCACGTCAAAGGTCTGGCTGCGCGGGGCCACCACGTCGAGGTCTGGTGTCCGCCGGAGGCCAACCGCACGTACCTGCCCCTGGAAGGGTTGGCCGCCGAGCACGTCGTCGCCCATAACCGCTCCGCCGCCCAGGGGCCGCCCCGTCCGCTCGGGCGCTTCCGCCAAGGCCGCCGGGAGCAAGCGGCGCTTGATGATCACTGCCGCCGCTGCGCTAGAGAGATCGATGCCGGCGGCTTCGACGTGCTCTTCGCCGGCAACTGCCAGCAGACGGCCGTCGCGCCGATCGCGCGCCATGTGCGGCTGCCCAGCGCCCTGTACCACAACGAACCCAACCGCGCGCTCCACGAGGCGCGCCCGCACCTGCCGTGGGCCGAGCCCCTGGCCGCGGGTTGGAAGGAAGCTTTGCGCGGCCTCGACGTCCTGCGACGCCTGCGCTACGACGCGCGGGAGGAACGCGCTTCCGCCGCGGCCTTCACGCTCCTCTTGGCGAACTCGGCTTTCAGCCGCGAGAGCATCGCACGGGCTTACGGACTGGACTCCAAACTGTGCTATCTGGGCATCGACGCCGCGTTGTTCCGCCCCGGCGAGTGGCCGCGCGAGCCGTTGGCGGTCGGCCTCGGCGCGATCCATGCGCACAAAGGCGTCGAACTGGCCGTGGAGGCAATCGCCGCCGTGCCCGCCGCCCTTCGCCCGCCGCTCGTGTGGATCGGCAATCTCGCCAGCGAGGGCTACCGGCAACACGTCGAAACCCTCGCCGCCCAGCTCGGGGTGGCGCTGACGTTGCGCAGTCTCGTGTCCGACGAAGAGTTGGTGAACACTCTGGGACGTGCGGCGGTGATGATCTACCCGCCGCGTTTAGAACCTTTCGGCTTCGCGCCCCTGGAAGCCAACGCCTGCGCCACGCCGGTGGCGGCGGTCGCCGAAGGCGGGGTGCGCGAGACGATTGTTCACGGCGTCAACGGCTTGCTCGTGCCCGACCGCGACCCCGCCGCGCTCGGCTGCGCCGTGCAGGAAATCCTGGCGAATGGCAAGCTTGGTCGGCGCCTTGGAGAGGCCGGCGCGGAGGTCGTGCGCTCCCGCTGGACCTGGGACGCCGCCGTAGACCGGTTGGAGCGCCACCTGTGTTCGCTCGTTGGCAGAGTCTGACACCTTCCCGCCGATGCACGCGCCCGTTGTCTCCGTGATCATCCCGACGTACCGGCACGCCGAGTTCGTCGAGGAAACGCTCGCCAGCGTCTTCGCGCAGACGTTCACCGACTACGAGGTCATCGTGGTCAACGACGGTTCACCCGACGACACCGCCGCTCGTCTGCGTCCGCTCGCGCAGGCGGGTCGGATTCGCTACCTCGAGCAGGCGAACGCCGGCCAGGCCGCCGCGCGCAACCGCGGGCTGGCCGAGGCCCGGGGGGAGTTCGTCGCGTACCTGGACGACGACGACCTCTGGCCGCCGGGCAAACTCTCCTGGCAGGTCGCGGCCCTGCGGGAACATCCCGCGTGGGTGATGGTCAGTGGCTTGTCGGGCGAGATCGCCGCCGACGGCCGGCGCGTGGAGTCACCCTGGGTCAACGGCACGGTGGAAATCCAATCGACGCCGGAACTTTTTCAAGGCGGCGGCATCGACTCGCCCGGACAGGTGCTCGTGCGCCGCAGCGCGCTGGAGGCCGTGCGTGGATTCGACCCGGCCCTGTGGGGTTCGGACGACGTGGACCTGTGGATTCGCCTATCTACACGCGGCGAGGTGGGGCGGATCTTGCAGATGGCGCTGTACTACCGGCGGCACGCCACGAACGCGTCCAATGCGGCCGGCCGCATGTTCTGGAACGCCGTGCGGATGGTACGCAAAAACCTGCCGCTGCTCCCCCGCGACCAGCGCCGGGAAACTTGGTGCAATGCCTTGCACGCCGTTTACATTTACTCGGGCAAACGTGTGATGAACGCCGCCCGCCGTGGTGGCTGGCGCGACCGCTGGGCGGCCGGACGCGTGCTGGCGTACCTCTTCCCGACGATGTTGCGCGACGGTACGCTGGCGCGGCTGGTTTACTCCGACCTGGCCCCGGCGTGGGTGCTCGCGCTGCGGCGTCGTCTTTGAACGGTGATGCCAATGGCCCGGCCGATGGTGTCGATCATTCTATGCACGCGCGACCGGGCAGAGAGCCTGCGCGCCACGCTGGCTTCGGTTGCCGCGACGAACGTTCCGGCCGACCTCGATGCCGAACTCGTCGTGGTAGACAACGGCTCGCAGGATGCGACGCGCCAGGTGATCGACACGGCTCCCGCCACCCCACGATTGCCGGTACGCGGCGTGTACGAGCCAACGGCGGGGTTGTCGAACGCGCGCAACGCCGGCCTGCGGCACACCGCTTCTGACGTTATCCTCTTCACCGACGACGACGTGCGTGTCCCCCCGGACTGGATCGAGGGCATGTGTCGGCCCATCCTTTCCGGGGAAGCGGACGCCGTCGCCGGCGGAGTGCATTTTCCGCCCGAGTACGAAGGCCCGCTGTCCCGGAAACCCTTCCGCTACCACCGCGGCTGGCTGGCGTCCACGGAGGGGCTCGATCCGGCTGACCCGCGAGGGCTTGTCGGCGCGAACATGGCCTTCAGCCGGCGCGCGGCCGACGCGCTTGGCGGGTTCGATCCCGCACTGGGAGCAGGGGCGCTGGGATTCGGGGAGGAAAGCCTCTTCGCGTACCGGCTCGTGGCCGGCGGCTTCCGCATCCGGGGCGCGCTGGGGGTCAGCGTTGCGCACCACTTCGATCTCTCGCGCCTGACGGTGCGTGCCTTAGTCAAGATGGCGGAACGAATGGGTCGCTCGACGGCGTACCTCGACTACCACTGCGAGAACGCGGACTTGCGGCCGGTGGGTTCACAGATTCTGCGTGCGCGTCTCCTGCTGGCTTGCGAACGCGCTTTGCAACCGTGGCGGCTGCTCTCGGGGCAGAGGTCCTGGCAGATCACGCAACGCACGATGACCCTCGCTTATTGGCGGCAGCTTGCCACTTATGCGGGTCAACCTCGCCGCTACCCGCGCTCATCCTGATTCTGGAAGCGGAGGGAGTGGGATTCGAACCCACGGAACCTTGCGGCTCTTCGGTTTTC
>CAXUIU010000049.1:0-6539 GCA_964250955.1 uncultured Chthoniobacterales bacterium
TGTTCATCGTGCGCGGCACGCGCGACCTCGACGACAACAAGCCGGCACCCCCCGGCGCCCCGGCCGTGCCGCGCGCGGCGGCCGTCAGCAACAACGGCTCGCCGATGCCCGCGCCAACCGTGCGCGCGGCCCTGCCGGTCAGCAGTCCCACGCCGGCCACGCGCCGCTAGGGAGGAGGCCAACGCATGAGAACGGCGGCGTTTTTCGGTTGCGTGCTGATGGCGGACTTCCTGGCCGTGGTCTTCCAGGAGCGGCTGCCGCCCATCCCGAACCTCTTCGGGGCGACCGTGCTGATTTTTCCGGTGTTCCTCGCCTACGGGGCGCTGTCGCTGCCGTTCGCGCTGACCCTGGCGCTGGCGTTCTTCAACGGGCTGCTGTGGGACGCGCTGACCGTGCTCTTCCTCCGGCCCAACGAGGCGTTCGTCCTCGACGCGGCGGCGGTGCCCGAGTTCACGATGGGCTGGTCGGTGCTGCTCTTCGGCGTGTTGGCGATCCTCGTCCACGGGTTGCGCCCGCTTTTCCTGAAAGGGCGTTGGGAACTGCACTGCCTGGCCAGCGGTTTTTGCACGAGCGTGATCCTCGTGGCCCAGTACCTGATGATCACCTTCAAGCGCCACGGGTTGATCTTCCCGCGTGACCTGTGGGGACGGGTGCTGGTGCCGGGGTTCTTTGCGATGGTGATGGCGATCCCGGTGTATTTCCTGTTCCGGCTGCTGGCGGCGGCGCTGGGCTACACCGTGCGCGTGTACCCGACCAAGGCGCGGCTGTGATTCCACTTGCCTGGGGGTGTTTGTAACGGTAGATCTTGAGCGTCTGTATGGACCATTTTCAGACTCGTCTGCGTTTGAAAGCATGGCTGCGCCAAGTGCGTTGCAGTCAGCCCTTGCTTTCCTCCGAAGAGGCTTACGCTCAGATGGAGCGGGTGCTGGCATCGACGAATGGGACTTCCCCGAGTACCAGTGGCGGCTGCTCCACGAGTGGGCAGCCGGTGCTGATCTGATCTTGCCGCCCGAGATGGTGCCGGCGAAAGTCGGAGGTTTCGAGCACGACCTTCGCTATGTCCCAGAAACCGGGCGCTGGCTGAAATTCACTAAACCATCACGTGCAGGTGTGATCGCTGAAATCATCGGAGACAAGGTGCAAATGTTTCCGGCGTTGCCTTTGCAGTACCTGCGGAGGTGGTGGCTTGCCAACCGGACCTTGGGCGATGATGTAGAACTGGTTGGTTTGTCTAAAACCGGGAACCAGTCGAGGATCGTGATCTCGCAAAGAGGCTTGGTAGGAGAGGCTCCCAACTGGGAGGAGCTTCACTCCATGATGACTGACAGGTATGGCCTGCATCGGATCAACACCATAGCCTCTGTGGGCGGCTACGAAGCCAGGGCGTACGCCGGCGACCGTTTCGCCGTCTTCGACGTGCGGCCTCCCAACTTCCTGCGCACGGCGAAGGGTGCTGTAGTACCGTTTGACGTGATCCCGAGAGTACTCACCCGCCGGGAGGCTGCGGTGCTGCGTGCTTTGCGCTAGCACGGATCTCACTCCGACGCTGTCCCGCCGCGCGTGTGGCCGCGCAGCAGCGGGGGCATGTGTTCCATGATCTGCTCCTTGGTCAGGAACCAAGTCGCGCCCGCGGCGAGCGCATCGGCCTTCGCCGAGGGATGGATTGACACCATCAGGATCGGCAGGTCGGGGGCCTGCGGGCGCAAGGTGCGGATGAGTTCCGCGCCGTCCATGCGCGGCATCGCGTGGTTGGTGATCAAAAAGTCGCACGGCCCGTCGCGGTAGGCGTCGAGTGCCTGCCGGCCGTCGTCCGTTTCCACCACCTCGGCCAGCGGCAGGGTCTCGCGGGCGACCTGCGCGAGGATCTGCCGGATCCATTCGTGGTCGTCGGCGACGATGATGCGCGGGGGCCGGTCGGGGTACGAAGAGTGCATGCGGATGAACAAAGAGAAGCTGATTCGCCGCGTCGAGCGCAGAAAGCCGCTTTTTTCGCTTCTTGAACCCGCCGCCGGTCCGGGATAAATTCCTGTTTTCTTCATTCCCGTCCGTTTTCGTTTGAGTCCATGGCGTTGTTCAAGACCGAAGCCCGCATCCAGATCGTTGGCCTGATCTTCCTGATCGCCATCAGCGTCATCCTCGCCCAGTTGTGGCGTGTGCAGGTCGTCAAGGGCGACTTCTACACGCAAAAAATCCGCGGCGCGGGTGAGGTGACCGTGCGCATCCCCAGCGTGCGCGGCGAGATCCGCGACCGCCACGGCCTCGCGCTCGCCACCAACCGGCCGAGCTTCTCGGTCGAGTTCTACCTCAAAGAGATGGTGACCGGCTACCAGCAGGCCTTCGGCAAAAAGAACACGCCCACGCTCACCCACAAGTTCACCGTCAAAGGCGTCTACAAGGAGGACACCCAGCCCGACGTGGGCCGTATCGTCAGCGACATCGTGCTGCCGCGCATGGCCGAGTTGGGCATCCACGAGAACATCGACGCCGACGACCTCCAGAAGCACTACTACAACGAGACGCTGGTGCCCTACACCTATCTGGACGACATCGACTTCGCCCAGATGGCCAAGCTCAGCGAGCGCGACCTCGGCCTGCCCGGCGCGCGCGTGACCATCGGCGGCGTGCGGGTGTATCCGTATGGGGCCTTCGCCGCGCACCTCCTCGGCTACGTCGGCCCGGCGGACACCGACCCCGACGACGCGAAGAACTTCTCCTACTACCAGCCCGACGTGGAGGGTAAGACCAACGTCGAGCAAGCCATGGACAAGTGGCTCAAAGGAGAAGCGGGCGTGCGCCATATCAAGCGCAACCCTAAGGGCGTCATCGAGGGCGAGATCGGCGTCACACCCCCCATCCCGGGCGACAACGTCTACCTGACGGTCGACGCGCGTATCCAGACCATCGTCGAGAACGCCATGCGCGTCGTCGGCCGCGGGGCCGCGGTCGTCGTCGATCCGAAGACGGGCGACATCCTGGCGATGGCCAGCGTGCCGTCGTTCGACCCGAACCAGTTCATCCCGAGCATCGACGCCGAGGACTGGAAGAAGCTGCGCGACGACGAGACGGACCCGATGACCAATCGGGCGATCCTCGCCTACGCGCCGGGCTCGACGTTCAAGACCGTCACGGCCCTGGCGGGCGAGACCGTCGGCAAGGAATTCAACAAGTACACCTGCACGGGCGGCGTCACCTACGGCAACCGCTACATGCACTGCTGGATCGGCCAGAAGGGCGGCAGCCACGGCACGCTCGACCTCGAAGGCGGCCTCAAAAACTCCTGCAATTCGTACTTCTTCCAGTACGGCAACGCCGCCGGCGTGGACACCATCGACAAGATGGGCGCCGCCCTCGGCCTCGGCCAGAAGACCGGTGTGCCGCTCTCCAACGAGGCCGCCGGTGTGCTGCCGGGCAAGGAGTGGCTCGCCGTCCACTTCCCCAAGGACCGCTGGAGCGACGGCCACACGGCCAACCTCTCCATCGGCCAGGGTTACATGCAGGCCAGCCCGGTGCAGATGGCGATGGTGGCGGCGACCCTCGCCAACGGCGGCACCTGTTATTACCCGCGCATGGTCGACCGCATCGTGGACCAGAAGGGCCAGGATGTCATCGACCCCTCCACGGGTCAGCTCGCCGCGCCCGGGCCGCGCGTGCGCGTCAAGCTCTCCGACCTCGGCCTCAAACCCGAGCAGGTGGAAAAAGTCCGCCACGGCATGTGGCGCGTCGTCAACGACCAGGGCGGCACCGCGCCGCACGCCAAGCTCAAGGACTACGAGCTGGCCGGCAAGACGGGCACGGCGCAGTTCTGGCGCAACGGGGTCA
Source organism: uncultured Chthoniobacterales bacterium (assembly GCA_964250955.1). Lineage (GTDB taxonomy): Bacteria > Verrucomicrobiota > Verrucomicrobiia > Chthoniobacterales > SZAS-18 > CAHJWO01. Next base: position 3,820 of record CAXUIU010000049.1, read on the forward strand.
AGGACAACCACACGTGGTTCATCTGCTTCGCGCCGTACAAGGAGCCAAAGTACGCGATCTGCGTGTTCATCCAGGGCGCGCAGGGCGGCGGCGTGACGGCCGGTCCGCTGGCGGCCAAGATCATGGACGAGACGCTCGCCCTCGACGACAACCGCCACTACGAGGTGGCCGTCAAGCCGATGGAGCCGGCCAAGGGCAACTTTACTTTCATCAAGAACATCGACTTCAACAGCGCCGTGCCCGTGCAGACCGAGGGCGGCGACAAGAAGGGGCAGGTGGCCGAGGGCGAGACGCCCAGCGAGGAGAACGAACCCGCCGCCAGCGACGCGGAGAAAAAGAGCGACCACGACAGGGTCAACTCCGCCGAGCCCAACGTGCGCACCAAGAAGGCGCATCCCACGCCCGACGCCGACAACGGCAACAACAACGCCAACACCAACGCCGCCAGCGGCGAGAACGGTAGCAATCCTTTCATGCGGTCGGTGAAGCGGTTTTTCCGCCGCGACAACGACCAGGAAACCACCCAGGACCTCAGCGCCCAACAGAAAAACTTACAGCGAGAAAAACGCCGTCAACAATCCTCCGCTCAGCCCTCTTCGTCCCAGTCTCAGCCAGTCCAGGAACCGCCCAAGCGCAAGAAGTTCCTCGGAATTTTCTGAAGGTCTTGATGGCTCTCCCGAGCCACTCGCTGGATCGTTCTGGAAGGGCGTCCGACGCACGGGCGCGCGGGGTAGTTTGTTTTCACCCTCCCCCACCCTTTGTCCTCTCCACTTTACCAACAAACCCTTTCCATGATCGAGAAAGTCAAACAGATGCTCGGCCTCGGCAAAAAGAAGCCGTCGAACCTCCTCTTAATCAACTGCGAGAAACTTGAACGCCGCGTCGCGCTCCTGGAGGACGGCCAACTGGAGGAATACACCGTCGAGCGCACCACGGACCGCAACATCGTCGGCGGCATCTTCAAGGGCAAGGTGCGCAACATCGAGCAGGGTCTCAAAGCGATGTTCGTGGACATCGGCTTCGACAAAAACGCGTTCCTGCACTTTTGGGACGCGCTGCCCGGCCTGGACGATTCCAGCATCGAGCGCATCGAACGCCCCGGCAAGAAGGGCGACGACGGCAAGAAGTCTTCCAAAAATCCCAAGCCCACCTCCAAGGACATCCCCACCCTCTACCCCGTCGGCAGCGAACTGCTCGTGCAGGTGACCAAAGGCCCCATCGGCACGAAGGGCCCGCGCGTTTCGACGAACCTCTCCCTGCCCGGCCGCTATCTGGTGCTCATGCCCTACAGCGACCAGAGCGGCATCTCGCGCAAGATCGAGGACCCCAAGGAGCGCGAACGCCTGCGCAAGATCCTGCGAGCCCTGGACATCCCCGAGGGCATGGGCGTCATCATCCGCACGGTCGGCGAGGGCCAGCGCGCGCGCTTCTTCGTGCGCGACCTCGGCCTCCTGCTCGAACAATGGCGCGGCATCGAGGAAGCCATGAACAACAAGAAGGCCCCCGCGTGTCTCTTCGAGGAGCCCGACCTGATCGACCGGACGGTGCGCGACTTCCTGACCGACGACGTGGACAAGGTCGTCTGCGACGATCTCGCCGCCGTCGAGCACATGAAGGAACTCGTGGGCCAGATTTCCAGCCGTTCCAAGAGCAAGATCGAGCATCACCAGGATCACCTGCCCGTCTTCGAGAAACACGGGGTTCAGCGCCAGATCGACGACGCCTTCCACCGGCAAGTGTGGTTGAAGTGCGGCGGCTACATCGTGTTCGACGAAACGGAGGCGCTCATCGCCATCGACGTGAACACCGGCCGCAACAAGGGCAGCAAGGACATGGACAAGACCATCCTCCAGACCAACCTGGAGGCGGCTGACGAGATCGCGCGGCAGTTGCGGCTGCGCAACGTGGGGGGGCTCATCATCGGCGACTTCATCGACATGAAGAGCCGCAAGGACCAGCAGCAGGTCTACGAGCGGATGAAGGAGCGCATGAAGCGCGACAAATCCAAGACGCACGTCCTGCCGCTCTCGCCGATGGGCCTGATGGAAATGACCCGCCAACGTGCGCAGGAGAGCCTGAGTTCGTCCGTCTACACGTCATGCCCGTACTGCTACGGCCGCGGCAAGGTCAAGAGTGCGATGAGCATGAGCGTGGAACTCCAACGCGCGCTCAATGCCATCATGCGCAAGCACCGCGAGACGAGCCCGGAGCTGCGCGTGATCGTCCACCCCGAGGTGCTCGCGCGCCTGCGCACCGAGGACGAAGAACTCTTGGTCGAACTTGAACGCAAGCACGAGGGTCGCCTGACTTTCCGCGCCGACGCGACGTACCACCATGAGAAGTTCGTGGTGCAGGATGCACTGACAAATCTGGAGCTGAAGCCGTAAACGCCAACGGCCGGTGAACTCGGGTGACCATCCTTGACTGGGTCCAGCAGCGTTTTGCCTGAAACGGCCGGGATCTCAGGCAACGGCGGCAGAAAATGGCGTTTTGCTGGAAAAACGCTTGCCAAGACAGCTCGGTCTCGCCATGAAGAGCACGGGCATCCGTGGACCTTGGGAGAAAGCGTCCTGTGAGTGACAAAATGTCACAGCACAAAGTCTGGGGCGCGGAGCCAGAGCAAAAAAGGCGAAAAGCACACGAATCATGCTGAGAAAGACTGTGAACACCATCTGTCTCCAGCTTTGCCATGTCAGCCGGAGCTTGCCGGCTACCTTTGT
>CAXUIU010000049.1:6639-15091 GCA_964250955.1 uncultured Chthoniobacterales bacterium
CGACGAACGGAGTGTTGACTTTGGGGAACTCCCCGCTGTCGAATGCTGTTAGCAACAGCAACGATCTGATCTTCGTGGCCAGCGTTTCGAGCCTGACTTTCACTGGCACCAACACCAGTACCGGCACCGGCGTGAACACCCTGGCCGTGGCGTACAGCGGGAACTTCAGCGTCGCCAGCGCTTCGTCGCTGACCATCAACGCGGCCATCACAGGCGGCAGCGGGATCAGCCTCAGCAAAACCGGCGCGGGGACGCTGTCTCTGGGCGCGGCAAACTCCTTTGCCGGTTCCTTCACGGCCACCGCCGGTACCACGTCTCTCGTCAACGGCGCGCTGGGCAGCGTTTCCTCCTTGAGCATCGCCAGCGTTGCGACGGTGTCAGCGGCGACCACGGGCCTGACCAACGTGATTAACGACACCGCCGCCGTGACCCTCGACGGGACGCTCAATCTCAGCGGTGGCACGGAAACGATTGGCTCGCTCGCCGGATCGACCGCTGGCGCGACCCTGACCATCGGCAAATCCGGGACCAACTCAGGCGGCCTCACCGTCGGCGACAGCACTTCGACGACCTTCGCCGGAGTGATCGGTGAGGCGTCGGGCACGGGCACGAGCACCTTCACCAAACAGGGAACCGGCAAACTGACGCTCACCAACACGAGCACCTTTGCCGGCACCGTCAATATCAACGCTGGCACCTTGGTGGCTGCGAACACTGGAGGGGCCGCTGCCCTGGGTTCGGTCACGGCAATCAACGTCAAAAACGGCGCGACCCTGCTCTTCGGCGCGACCAACCAGGTGAATGCTTCGGCACCGGTCGCGCTCGGTTCGGCGACGGGCTCCGGCACGGCGGTCGTTAACGCAGCTACCTTCAGCCAGGGCAGCGCGACCAGCGCGGGTTTAGGTGCGTTGACGCTCAAGGCGACGGCGAGCCTAGATTTCGGCGTGGGCAGTACGGCTACCACGCTCCATTTCGCCGACAGCAGCGGCACTGCTTGGACGACCGGCGCGGTGCTTTCCATCGCGGATTATGCGGGCATCGTTGTTGACCAAAATCAAACGCCGGTCGGCCTTGGCACGAACAACGACGGGCTGCTGTTTGGCTCGGTGACGACTACGAATCTGACATCCGGGCAACTCGCGCAAATCCAGTTCGTCAACCCGGTCGGCGCCGACGGCACCCAGTACACTGGCACCTTCGGGGCAGCAATCAGCGCCAACGGTCAGGTTTTCGCCGTCGTGCCCGAGCCTGCCACCTGTCTCGGCGGCATCCTGCTCATCGGCGCATTTGGCTGGAACCAACGCCGCCGGTTGAGTGGACTCGCCGAGCTGTTGAGCAACGCCTGCGTGGCCTGAGTCTCCCGCGCGTCAAACTTAGAAAGCATTCATACCGGGGTTCCTGTCGCAAGGCGGGGGCCCCGGTTCCGTTTCGGGTTTGACGGTCGGCTTCGGCGGAGGGCATATTACTTCTATGACCTGGGAAGAGATTTGCGAGGACCCGAACTTGCGGGACTTGCCCTTCAAGATTGAGACCAACCAGCGTGGTCAGATCATCATGAGTCCCGCCCGCAGCCGCCACGGAGAATACCAGGCAGCAATCTGCATCCTGCTGAGCCGATTGCTCCCGCACGGACGGGCGGTCGTTGAATGCGCTGTCCAGACCAACGCTGGTGTGCGCGTGCCGGACGTGGTTTGGACCAGCCCGGAACGCCGTCAGCCGGTGATCTACACCCTCGCCCCGGAAATCTGCGTCGAGGTGCTCTCCCCTTACAACGACGACGAGGAAATGGCCGAAAAACGTGCCCTCTACTTCGCCGCCGGCGCGCTCGAAGCCTGGATTTGTGCGGAGGACGGTGCCGTGACATTCTACGGTCCGGCCGGGCGGCTGGAGCGTTCCGGGTTCTGTCCCGAGTTCCCCGTACGCGTGGAAGTGTGACCGGTCAGACCGTGGTGCCCTCGGGCTTCTGCTCGACGACGCCGGTGATCTTCCACGCGCCCTTTTCCTTGGAGAGCGTGTACTGGTACTGCGCGCGCTGACCCTTCGCGTCCTCGACGGTGACGTTGACGACCGCGTCCTCACCCGTGTCGAACGCCAATCCGTACTCCGCCTTGGCCGAACCCGCGATCAACGGATAAGCTGTCTTGACCATCATCTCGAAATTTTCCACCGGGAACATCTCTTTGATCCCGCCCGCGGCGAACGTGTACGCCTTCGGATAATCCCCCGCGCGGAACGCGGCCAATTGACCGTCGATGACGGCGGTAAGTTCCTGTTTCACAGGTTCGGAAGAGACGTGGGAGGAGGAAGGTTCGGCGTGCGCGACGGGCGCGGCGACGGTCCCCCACCCCACGCACACGGCGGCGAGAAGAAGAACCGGCAGGGCGCGCATGAGGCTCACTTTGCCTGAGCACCGCGCCGAACACAAGCTATCGGTGTGGAAATGCACTCACCCGCCCCGCCTGTTCCCGCGCCACCCACATGGCGGTTCGTGGCCGGGTGGGCGCTGGCGGCAGGCGCCTTGATGTTCGTGCTGGGAATCTTCGGCAACGGCTTCCCGGCCGAATACCATCCCGACGAACCAGCCAAGGTCGCGCAACTCCTCACGGGAGCGCGCGACTACCACCATCCCCCGCTCATGCTCACGCTGGTTGACGCGGTGGCGCAGGCTGGCGGGATCGCACGCGAACCAGCCACCCTTGTTCGCGTCGGCCGCACGCTGTCAGCGGCGTACCTGGCTGGGACGATGGCCCTCTTGGTGTGGCTCTCCGCGATCTACGGCCGCACGCGTGCGGCGGTCGTCACGGCCGCGGCGGCGCTCGGGTTAGACGCGCAGGCGGTGTTGGCGGCGCACTTCTTCAAGGAGGACGCGCTTTTCGTGTTTGGGCTGGCGCTGACGTTCGTGGCCGGGGCGGTCCACTGGCGGCGGCGCGGCGCGTGGGACCGGCTGGCGCTCGGCGCATCGGCGGGGCTGGCCCTTTCGGCAAAATACGTCGGCGTGCTGGCGGTGGTGTACGCGCTGGTGCTGGCGACGCTCGCGGCCTCGGAACGGCAACGGTGGCGCAACCTGGGTGGATGCGCGCTCGGCGTGCTCCTCGTCGTCGGCCTGTGCAACGGCGCGGCCTGGTGGGCGCACGGAGCGGAAGTGCTCGCCGGCTGGCGGTTGGGTGCTGCCACGGTGGGCACGGGCAACGAGGGGATCGGCGCGCGCGTGCCGAACTTCCAGTACATCAAGATGCTCCTCGGGTGGACTCCCCTGCCCTGCCTGGCGGGTGCGGCGGTGTTCTGGACGGGACTGCGCCGCTTCCCTTTTCGCACGCACGCCGACCGTTGGCTGGCGGGGTTGTCGCCGTTGTGGCTGACGGCCGTGTTTTCGTTCTCGGCGAGTACGGCGGCGCGGTACTTTCTGCCGGTCAGCCTGATGATGGGCTGCGTCGCGGGCGCGGCGTTGCCGGAGGCGGTGCGATGGATGAAGAGGCCGGTAAACGCGACGTGGGCGGCGGCGCTGGTGGCATTCTTCGCCTTGCTGGGAAACGTCCCGTCCGTCCTGCCGGGAACGCTCTCGCTGCTGGCGGGCTTCGCGGGCGACGACCGCGCCGAACTGTCAGCCTGGATCACCACCCACCTGCCGCCGCACGCCGTGCTCGCCGAGGACACGCGCGCCCACCTGCCGCTCGAAGGTCACGCCCTCCGCGTGCTCTCCGCCCCGGTCGTCGCGGACCTCGGTGACCTCGCGGCGCTCCGCGCACAAGGGGTCGGCTACGTCGTGGTGTGCTGGTACGATTCGCGCCGCTACACCGACCCGCGCAAGTACGCCTCGCCCGACGCGCGCGACTTCGGGCGACGGCAGGCGTTTTACCAGGGGTTGTCCAGCCACGCACATTCCCTGTGGAAAAGTCCCTTGCGCCAACCCTATCCCCTGTGTCCCGGACTGGAACTCTTCGCACTCGATCCCTGAAGATTTTCCGCTTGCCAAGCCAAAGCAGGCAGCTTACGGTCCGCTTCCCTCCCAACCCGGGGGCGCAAGAGTTATGGCATACGCAATCCTCCAAGCCGGCGGCAAACAGTACAAGGTGGTCGAAGGCGACGTGATCGACATCGCAAAGCTGGACGCCGCGGCGGGCCAGGAGACCACGTTCTCCGAAGTGCTCTTCCACGCCGACGGCAACACCCTTTCCCACGGCAGCCCCACCCTGAGCGGCGCGTCCGTCGTGGCCGAGGTCGTCGAACAGCGCAAGGCCGACAAGGTCATCGCCTTCAAGTACCGCCGTCGCAAGGGCTACCACCGCACGGTCGGCCATCGCCAGAAGCTCACCCGCGTCAAGATCAAGTCGATCTCCTTCCAGGCCAAGTAACCCCTTCTCGTCATGGCACATAAAAAAGGTCAAGGCTCCGTCAAGAACGGTCGCGACAGCGTATCCAAGCGTCTCGGCGTCAAGAAGTTCGGTAGCGAGCAAGTCGTCGCTGGCAACATCATCATCCGCCAGCGCGGCACCAAGTACCACCCCGGCCGCAACGTCGGTCTCGGGCGGGACTACACGATCTTCGCGCTCGTGGACGGCGAGGTGAAGTTCGACCAGGGCGGCCGGCGCGTGAACGTCGTTGCCAACGAGGCGGCCACCACGGCCTGACGCGTCCGCCCGGGCGAATCTGTGGCTGCGATGCAAGCGGCCTCTTCCACTACGGCCGGTGAGCCTGCGGGTTCACCGGCTTTTTATCGTGCTGCGCTCCGACGGCTGACCGCCGACGCGCGCTACGACAAGAACATTCACTGGGGCGAACCGCGCCACGGCCATCCCGAGGGCTCGATCCGTGCGCACATCGCCGACCTGGAGCGCAACGCCATCGCGCTCGACCCGAAACTCTCCGAGACCGACCGTCTGCGCCTGCGGCTGCTGATCCATTCGCACGACACGTTCAAGCCCGAAGCGGACGACGTGAAGATCAGCCACCCGCGCAGCCACGCGTCGCTGGCGCGGGCGTTCCTGGCGGAGTTTTGCCCTGACGATGCGTCCTTGCTCGATCTGGTGCAGTACCACGACGAACCCTACGCGCTCTGGCGGCAGGAGCAGCATGGCCGGCTGAACCAGGAACGCTACGACGCGCTCTTTTCACGGGTGCGCGAGTGGGATTTGTTCCTGGCATTTTTGATCGTGGACGGCTGCACGGAGGGCAAGAGCCGGGACCCGCTCCACTGGTTTTTCGGCGAGGTGGCGCGTCACGGCGTCCGGTCGGACGTGACGGCAGCGAACATCTTGTGAGAACCTCCAACCAAGGAGTCGTAGCAGGTAATGACGACGCGCTCGGCCGGTAGTTCCCGGTAAGTGCCCATGATGATCCTCGTCAGCCGGACCTGCGCGGCTTCGTCGTATTTTGCCAGTCGGCGGCCGTGTTGGGTGGTTGCCCGGTGCGCGAAGTCGAACGTCGGTCCTTCCCCCGAGTAGATCACGTGCATGGTGACGTGCCCCGCGTCACGCTCGTACTTCTCGGTGCAGAGGTACTTGACCTTGTGGAAGACGAACGATCCGAGCGAGGTCGAGCCCAGGTCACCGGGGTAGCGGTCCAGATGCACGGTCAACGTCTTGGCCTCCAGGTTGGTGCCCGGCGGCACGGCGAAGCCGGTGAAAAGCACGCGCTCGCCCTCGCCTGAGCGGGTCTTTTTGAGTGGGGTCGGGATGACCCTGCCGGGCACGCAGACGGCCACCCGCAAACGGGCGAAGAGGTACGGCTTCATCGGCTCGCCCTCGTATTTGATCCGCGCACACCCGTCACCGTGAGAAGTGCCGACCAGCGCCTGCGAACCAGACTCGGAGGCACAACCCGACAGGAAGGCGGCCGACAAAAACGCGGCGTAAGCCAGGAATCGTTTTGGCACAAGACAAAATCCCATCGTGGACCGGGGAAGACGACGAAACAGGGTTGCAAAATCCCTGCGCCATCGCAAACCAAAAGGGACCCATGTTCCACGTCGTCCTCGTCGAACCCGAGATCCCGCCGAACACCGGCAACATCGCGCGGCTGTGTCTGGCGGCCGACGCGGACCTGCACCTCGTCAAACCACTCGGGTTCTCGCTCGACGACAAGTATCTGCGACGCGCCGGGATGGACTACTGGGCGCAGGTGCGCGTCACCTTGTGGGAGAGTTGGGAGGAATTGCACGCCGCGCGCCTAGCCGGTGGGATGGGGCGATGTTTCCTGCTGACCACCAAGACGGACCGACCCTACGACGGGCAACGTTTTGCGCCGGGTGACTACCTTGTGTTCGGACGCGAGACGCGCGGGCTGCCCGAGAGCTTGCTGGCCGCTTATCCCGAGTGCCTGTTGACGATCCCGATGGCTCCCGCCGCGCGCAGTCTCAATCTCGCCACGGCGGCGGGCATTGTGCTATTCGAGGCGATGCGGCAGGTCCGGCGGCCCGGGGTCTGACGCGCCGCCCGTCCGCAACGACGGGCGGGTCCGGTGCAACCGGCCATCAGCGGACCGAGGAAGATTACGCTAGGTTGCGACGCTTCTACCGCGCCCCCCAAGGCATTGCATCTCTTCCCGAATGAACTCTCTCGCCGCTCCCGATCCCGCCGCAAACTCTCTGTCCACCGACCAACCGGCCGCTGGCCGTCCCATCGGAGTGTTGGGTTGGACGCTGCTTGGTGCGGCCTTCGTCTGCCTGGCAGCGGTGATGGTCTGGCAAGGAATCGCGGCCGGCGGCGCGCCGGACCCGACGAAGCCGGCCACGGGTCATGGCACGGCGCTCTTTGACATTGGGGTGCTTGTCTTCCGCGAGGGATTGGAGTGCATCCTGGTGCTTGCCGCCATCGTGGCTTCCATGCGCGGGAACCAGAGCTTCCAGCGCCGGCCCGTGGCGTGGGGAGCGGCAGGAGGCTTCGCCGCGACGCTGGCCACTTGGTTCGTCGCGGTCGGGATCGTGGACAGCCTGAGCGAGAACGTTAGCGCGCTCAAGCTCCAGGCGGCCACGGGCCTGCTTGCCATCGTGGTGCTTCTGGTGGTGATGAACTGGTTCTTCCACAAGGTGTACTGGGGTGGTTGGATCAGCCTGCATAACCGCAAGAAAAAAGAACTTGTCCGCGAGGCAGCCCAAGATGGCACCGCGCGTTCGCGTCTCTTCTGGGGACTCGCCTTGCTGGGTTTTACTTCCCTATACCGCGAGGGTTTCGAGGTCGTGATTTTCCTGCAAACCTACCGCTTGCAGATGGGGGAGGGGATCGTGCTAGGCGGCGCGGTGGTGGGCTTGGCGCTCTCGGGCATCGTGGCCGTGCTGACCTTCGTGGCGCACCGGCAACTTCCCTACCGCAAGATGCTCGTACTTACCGGCGTGATGCTGGGTGCCGTGCTCCTGCTCATCGTCGGCGAGCAGGCGCAAGAGATGCAACTCGCCCACTGGCTGCCCACCACCAAGATCCCGTGGCTCGAAGATCGCTTGCCGGATTGGGCCGGGGTCTGGTTCTCCGTGTTCCCGACGGTGGAAACGCTCGGCGCCCAGGCGCTCGCGGCGTCGTTGGTCATCGGCTCCTACTTCGCTGCACGCCGACGGTCCAGCCCCCGTCAGCCGGCCCCGGCGCTGCAAACAGCCTGAAAGCACCGCGCCGGAGAGGCCGCCTCACGCCGGCTGCACGCCCTGACGCCACAGCCACGCGCCGCCCTTGACGCCGTTGGAGTTGTCCACGACCTCCACGTCGGCGTCGAGCTTGAGGGTGATTTCCTTCGCGTTGCCGCCGCCGATGTAGAGGTGATCGAAGTTCGTCAGGGTGCGCATGTTGTCGATCATCTTGCGCACGCGGCGGTTCCATTTCTCGGGGCCGACCTTCTTGAAGGTAGCGTCGCCGAGCTGGTCGTTGTACGTCTCGTCCTTGCGGAAGGGCGACACCGAGAGTTCCAGGTGCGGGCCGAGCTGCCCCTCGCTGAAGAGCGCCGAGCCGACGCCGGTGCCGAGGGTGATGACCAACTCGACGCCGTGGCCCTTGACGACGGCGAGGCCCTGCATGTCGGCGTCGTTGATGAGCCGGGCCGGGTAGCCGAGGGCGCGCGAGAGTTCCTGCGCCAACTCGAACCCGCGCAGGTCGTCCGTGCCGAGCTTGGGCGCGGTGACGATAGCCCCACGCCGCACCACGCCCGGGAAGCCGACCGAAATGCGGTTGTACTCGAACTCGGCCAGTGGTTTGACGAGTTCGAGCAGGGTGCCCAGGAGGGTTTCCGGCTTGCAGGGGTGGGGGGTTTTGACACGGACGCGGTCGCTGAGCATGTTGCCCTCGGCGTCGAGGACGGCGGCCTTCAGGCCGGTGCCGCCAACGTCGATGGCGAGGACGCGGAGTTCGGGCGAAGCGGGGGGAGGAGCGTCTTCCATGAGGATTGAAGGTTCAAACAAGATCGTTCCAACCCCACCCGCCAGCCGCCTGTGAACTTCCACGCGCTCAAAACCTTCCTGGACACGCTCCTGCAC
>CAXUIU010000050.1:0-1037 GCA_964250955.1 uncultured Chthoniobacterales bacterium
CCCTCAAACTTTGGAACACCACCCGCGACACCGTCGCCAACGACTTCGGCGCCCCGGGCGAGACGCTCCAGATCGTCCGGGACGTGCTCACGGCCGCCGACGGGGCCCGCCGGCGCGTCACGGTGCGGCGTTCGGCGGTGCTCTCCCTCCAGACCAACCTCAACGACCTGGGCACGCGCATCGCCGCCGGCTTCGGCAAGGCCCAGGCCGCCAACGCCGAGGCCGTGAAGACGCTCCTCGTCCCCGACGGCGAACCGATCTGGACCGCCAGCGGCGCGCCGCGGCCAGACTTCTTCCCGCGCTGGCGCGAATCCGCCATCCAACAGTGGGCACAGTTCCAAGATTTTGCCCGGCGGCACTGGGAGCTTTTCGTGCTCCACGCCCTGATCTTCGCCGGGACGCTGGCGGCGATGTACTGGCTGCGGCGGCGGGTAGTCAAGTGGACGGAGGACGAGCCGCACCTCGTGCGCGCGGCCCCGATCTTCCGGGTGCCGGTGGCGACGGCGTTCGTGCTCTCGGCGGTGCTCAAGGGCAACCTGTACGGCGGGACGCCGCCGCTTTTCCGGGCGGCGCTGGGAGTCGTGCTCGTGGGGGCGGTCATCGTGATCCTGCGTCGGCTGCTCGACCGGCGGCTCGGGCTGGTGGTGTACTCGCTGGGGGGCTTCTACGTGCTGGAATCCCTGCGGCTGGCGACGGCGGCCTTCCCGGCGACCAACCGCTGGATCTTCTGCGTGGAGATGATCGTGGTGTTCGCGGTGTTCGCGCTCCTGACGCGCCTCCAACGCACCGTGCATCCGCAGGGCGGCGCGTCGCTGGGCCGCGGCATCTACGCCCTCAACACCTTGGCGATGCTCGTGTTGACCGCCGCGCTCGGCGCGACCGTGCTCGGCTACCTGCGCCTCGGGGCGCTGCTGGGCGGGGCGACGCTCTTCAGCGCGTCGCTCGCGGTGGGGCTCTATGCACTCCTGGGGGTGGGGGAGGGGCTGATCGTCATCGGCCTGCGCGTGCGCCCGGCGACGGCCTCGCGCGTCGTCCAG
>CAXUIU010000050.1:1047-8342 GCA_964250955.1 uncultured Chthoniobacterales bacterium
ACCGCGTCCTGCTCCAGGATCGCACGTACAAGGTGTTCCGCCTCGCCGCCATTGTGCTGTGGGCCGCGTTCACGCTCGACCGGCTGCAAGTCTTCGACTGGCTCCACCAGACCGTCAGCCAGATCCTCGCTTACCGGCTGCCGCTCGGCGCGACGACGACCGTGACGCCCGGCAGCATCCTGGCCTTCGGCGTGGCGGTGTGGGCGTCGTTCCTCCTGTCGCGCCTCGTGCGGTTCTTCCTGGAGGAAGAGGTCTACGAACGCGTGCAGCTCTCGGCCGGGCTGCCGTACGCGATCTCGACGATGCTCAACTACACGATCCTCATCGTCGGCTTCCTGGTGGCGCTGGGGATGCTCGGGGTGCCGCTGACGCAGTTCACGGTCGTGGTCGGGGCGTTCTCGGTGGGCCTGGGCTTCGGGTTGCAGAACGTCATCAACAACTTCGTCTCGGGGATCATCCTGCTCTTCGAGCGCCCGATCCGGGTGGGTGACGTGGTGCAGATCGGCGACGCCGTGGGCGAGGTGCGGCGCATCGGCATCCGCGCGAGCATCGTGCGCACCCGCGACGGCTCGGACGTGATCCTGCCCAACGGCAACCTGATCTCCAACCAAGTCATCAACTGGACCTACGCCGACCGCGCCCGCACGGTGGAGATCCCGCTCAACCTCGCCGCCGCGCCCGACTACGCGCCGACCTTGGAACTCCTGCGCACCACCGTCAAGGCGCAGCCCGGCGCGGACCGGCGGCCGGAGCCGAGCGTCTTCATCACGGCGTTGACAGCGACGGGTTGCACGGTGGTCGTTCGCGCGTGGACGGACCACTACGAGGATTGGATGAAAGTACGCAGCGACCTGTCCGCGGCGCTGGCGGCCGCCCTGGCGCGCGAGAACATCCGGTTGGCGTGAGGGTTGCGCGCAAAAGGACGGCAAGGTTTGCCAAAATCGTCGGATGGTGGTCTGATGTAACCCGGGTCAACCGGGGACAAGAGAGCATGCCAATCTACAAGATCTACGGGAAGCGCGGCGCGGAACGCCGCCGCCGGCGCAACCACTCACGGATGCAGTGGACGGCCATCGTGCTGTCGGCGGTGCTGCTCGGACTGGCGGTGTTGATGCTCTCGCGCATGCACTAGGCTTCGCTGCGGGCGGAGCGATGGATCAGCCGCGTGTAAACGCGCGTCCACAAGGGGATGGACATGAGCGCGAGCGGCGCAAGCCAGCCGTTGACGAACGACAAGCCCACGGCCAGCGCACACGCCGCCGGGATGACCAGCGAGCGGCCCGCCCCTAGACGCATTTCCAGCGCCGGGGTGGCGGGATCAAGCAGCTCGGGGTGGCACGTCAGGTAGCGCCAGAGCCGGTGGTTCATCACGCCGACGACGGCGAGGCTCGACGCGTAGAAGATCAGCGGGACGCGGTGCGACGGGTAGTCGCTGTAGAACCCCGTCGGAGCGGGGATGAACGACACGGCCAGGAGCAGCAGGGAGTTGAGCGTGAGGAGCCGCGGCGTGTACCCGCGCACCCAGCGGAAGAGCCGGTGGTGTGCGCGCCAGTAGGTGCCGATGACCAGGAAGCTGAGCACGAAGCCGACGATGCGCGGGATCATCCAGTACACGGCCCGGAGGAGTTGACGCTCATCAGGTGGGCCGCCGGCGAAGGTGGGCGCGTGGATGTTGAGGGCGAGCAGCGTGATGGCGATGGCGAACACGGCGTCACTGAAAAACGCCAGCCGGTCCACCTGGAACTGCGTGCGGCCATCCCCCGGCAGCAGAGCAGTGGGTGTCTGGGTGGATTCGCTCACCTGATTTCAGATTTGGCGACCCGTGCCGGCAAAGTAAAGCGTGGAATGCTGAAACAGCGTTGGAGCTAGTGTTCGTCCCTCAGGGGGCGTGGTGAAGGATAACCGAGCCTCTTGGCGCGGTATCTTTCAAGGCTGGGCTCAGCACAGTCGATGCACTCGATGAAGTGGTTGCGCTCTTGCCAAACCACTTCCAGATCGTAAACACAAAATGAGTATTTCGATGGGTCCTCCACCCAGCCCGACGCCGTTCGGACCGAGACCGAGGTAAACAACTCGTTGTCGTTCCCCCACCAAGCCAGAACGAGATAGGCCGTGTCCGCCCCGTCGTGGCAGATCGCGAAGGCAGGCACGCGCGCCCAGCCCACAGGCTTTTGCTCTTTGACGCAGGCAAGCCGCGCAAGGTACGGGGCTTGATCAACGGACTGACCGTGGGTCGAGATCGTGTAGATCTTGATGCCATCCGAGTCCAACCAGGCCGGCTGACTCTCAATTTTTCTGGGACGGAACACGGCTGCCTTGGTGAGTGTCTATTGGATGTCCGACGCCTTGGGGTCGATGCGGTAAGTCTGCAACGAGGCGTGAGCGCCGGACACCGCGTAGGCGAAAGTCTCGTCCGCATCGCCCCGCGCGAAGTGCGTCCGGTAACGCAGTTCGACGTTGGCATCCCCGCCGAACGAACGGGAACTCCACCCCCGGTCCGCGCACGTCTTGTAGTCGCCGAGTTGGCGGTGTGCAGCGTCCAGCCGTGTCAGGAAATCCCCGCGGACGTTCTGGGCTTGGAACTCCGACCCGGCGGTGTCGTAGATCTTGCCGTATTCCCCGGCGTTGAAGCGTTCGTGGAACCGGTCCATCGCGTCGGCGGCCGTCCCCTTGTCGCGCAACGCATGACCGCAGCCAGCGAGCATGGCCGCGACCACCAATCCCCAGGCCACCCGGAGGATCATTCGATGTGCGACGGTCCATCCATCGCCGGGCGCCGGAAGCCGTAGAGCCCGCCCTTCTTGATCATCTCGGCCACGGCCGGCGGCACCATCGTTTCCCAGGCGGGATCGCCGCTCTGGATGAGCTTCAACACCGCGCGCGAGAAGATCGCCAGGTACTCCGGTTTGTAGCCTTCCAGACCCTCGATGTAGTGGTTTTCCACGAGGTGGTCGTAGAGGTTCTGGAGGTTGGAGGCGACTTTGAGGTTTTGGACCGAGATGAGTTCGCCCGTCTTCTCATCTTTGACCGGGTAGACGTAGAGCTTCAGGCTGCCTTTAAACAAGCGCCCGAGGCTCTCCAAGATGCCGCCTTCCAGGGCGGTGTAATATTTCTCCTGGAACAGGTCGATGAGCGACGGAATGCCCATGGCGATGCCGATCATCTTGTTGGTGCAGCGCGACAGGTACGCGCCCAGCCGGAAGTATTCGCCGAATTTGCTCACGAGCACCGTGTGGCCGAGCTTCCCTAAGACCTCCACGCGGTCGATGAAGTCCGTGTGGTCGATTTTGCCGCTCGTCCCGCCCCAGGCGGCGAGGTTCTGCATGGTAATTTCCATGAGCACGACGGCCTCCTCGCCCATGACCTTGGGCTCCTTCATGAAGGCGGCCTTCGCGCAGTCGAGGATGTCCTGGGTCGTGTTGGTCAACGGGCGGAAGCTTCCGCGCTCGACGATGACCGTCTTCTTGTAGAGGAATTCGTCCGCGCGCACGACCTCGCCGTCGGCCGTGAACATCGCCGCGTCCGAGAGCCCCTGCTCGACCAACTGGAGCGCCATGAGCCGGTTATCGATGTAGTGGAAGTCCGGCCCGGTGAACTTGATCATGTCCACCTGGATGCGGTCGGTGTCGAGCCCGTCGAGCAGCGCGCCGATGAGCTTTTCCGGACTCTGGTACATGTAGAACGCGCCGTGGATGAGGTTGACGCCGATGATGCCGAGGGCCTCCTGCTGGATGAGGTTTTCCTTATCGAGCATCCGCACGTGGATGATGATCTGGTTCGGCTCCGCGCGCGGATGCGCCTGGAAGCGGATGCCCAGCCAGCCGTGGCTCTCGCTCGGGTGGTTGTACGCCTTGGCGGCGACGGTGTTGGCGAAGGCGAAGAAGCTTGTGCGCCCGGCGCGCTTTTCGGCGAGGCGCTCGATGAGCAGCTTGTACTCGTATTCGAGCATCTGGTTGAGCCGCTGACGGCTCACGTAGCGCGGGGTCGGCCCGTAGATGGCGTCCGAGAACGTCATGTCGTAGGCCGAGATCGTCTTGGCGATGGTGCCCGACGCTCCCCCGACGTGGAAGAACTGGCGCGCCACCTCCTGGCCCGCGCCGATCTCCGCGAACGTGCCGTACTTGGTGGCGTCGAGGTTGATCTGGAGCGCCTTCTTGTCCACGGTGCTGTCGCCGTCCTGTCGGATCATCATAACCGTAGGAATCGCGCGTTCGGGCGCGCGCGGTGGTTTGCCGCCGGGCAGGTTTTCTGCTTCCGTGGAGATTGCTTTGGCTCCCATGAAGATCACCCCGCAGACCGACCGCACGCTCCAGGCCGCGCAGGGGTACTTTGAACTGGGCATGCTCGACGACGCCCTGACCGAACTCGACACCCTGCCGGCGGACTTGCAGGAAGGCGCGGCGGTGTTGCAGATGCGCCTGTTCATCCACATGCGCGAAAAACGCTGGCCGGAGGCGTTGGACATCAGCCGGACGTTCTGCCGTGTGCAGCCCGAGGAGACGCTCGGGTTTATCCACGCGGCGTTCTGCCTGCACGAACTCCGCCGCACCGCCGAGGCCAAGGCGCTCCTGCTCGCCGGCCCGGCGGCGTTGCTCAACGAGGCTACCTACCACTACAATCTCGGCTGCTACGACGCTGTGCTAGGCAACATCGAGGAGGCGCAGGGCCACCTGCGCACCAGCTTCCGGCTCGACGGCAAGTTCCGTGACTACGCCCGCACCGACCCCGACTTGCAGCCGGTGTGGGGAATGCTTTGATCCGCTCAGATCGGCAGGATGCGCACACGCGTCTTCGTCGCCGAGACGGTGAGGAGCGCGCCGGCTTCCAAAGCTATGCCGTGAACTCGCAACGCCTGCAAGACTGACGAGCCGAGATGAACAGGCGTCGGGTCTTGCGCGCGAACCTAAATCACACTCGGACTACCCGCGCGGCTGTGTGTCAGTAAGAGACCAAAATCCAAATCGTGGGTGGAAACAATGTGGCCATGTTCGCGTGCCCACTGCATGATTTCGTGATCTGGCGCACGTTCGTCGCCGATCTCGGCCCAGTGAACCGCCTCGAAGCCTTGTTCGCGCAAAAGAGTGACCCAGCGCATGGACAGGTTCATGTCCAGCAGCAGCCTCATGTTGGCGAGAGCGGAAGTTCCTGCTCACTGACACGCCAAGCGGCATAGGACAACGCCGCAGGAATGTCCTCCGCACGCAGATAAGGATAGAGTTGGAGAATTTCCTCGTATGTGTGCCCACTGGCCACCAGACCGACAACCAGACCGACGGTCACACGCAAGCCGCGAATGCAGGGCTTACCACCCATGACGTTCGGGTCCTGCGTGATGTGCGGAAATTCAGGCATGATCAAAAGTTAACAGATTCCATCCGCCCTTGCACCTGCAAACGCGCCGAGTACCCACCCTCGCGCCACCGCGTCCAGCACGTGCCAGCGCCCTGCCGGCAAGTCGCCCAACATCAATCCACCGATCCGCACCCGCACCAGTCGCAGCGTCGGGTGGCCGACGGCGGCCGTCATGCGACGCACCTGGCGGTT
The DNA here is from genome assembly GCA_964250955.1 of uncultured Chthoniobacterales bacterium. Classification (GTDB taxonomy): domain Bacteria; phylum Verrucomicrobiota; class Verrucomicrobiia; order Chthoniobacterales; family SZAS-18; genus CAHJWO01. The sequence goes on from CAXUIU010000050.1 coordinate 6,592, forward strand.
CTTGCCCTCGGTTAATTCGAGCGCGATCCAGGCATCGGGGACGTTCTTGCGCACGCGGATCGGCGGGTCGCGCGGGGGCAAGTCGGGCGGTGGTTCGAGCCGCCGCGCGCAGCAGGGCAACGTGCGGCGTCCCTGGACGACCACTCCGTGCTCCAGTGCGCGCAACGCCCCGTCGTCCGGCACGCGCTCGACCTGCGCCCAGTATTCCCGCGCGTGGGCATGCTCGGGCCGGAGCAGACGCGCGTTGAGCGCCGCCTCGTCGCTGAGCAAGAGCAGCCCTTCCGAGTCCGCGTCCAGCCGCCCGACCGGGTAAACCCCCGCCGGAAACCCGAACTCCGCCAGCGTCCGCCACGCCGAACCCACCTCCGGCGTGAACTGCGACAGCACCCCGTAGGGTTTGTGAAACGCGATCAACATGCGCCCGCTCTCACCGGACGCCGTGCGCCGTGCCGGGGAACACCTTCCGCGCTTCTTCCCGCTCCATCTGCCCGCGCGTGACGCCGAGCTGGCTGTGCAGCTTCAATTCGCGCCAGAGCTGCCCGCCGTCGATCTCGCCACGCAGCAACGCCCGGTAGCGGCCTAGTGTCCGCACCACCGTCTCGGGCGATTCGTTGACGAACTCCACCCGGAACCACCGCGCCCCCAGTGCCCGCAGCCGCGCGACCGACTCCGCGCCCGTCTGCGCCCGCGCGTGGAACACCGTGTTGCGGCAGCCCGCGTCGGCCTTGAGCGGGTGTTCCAAGCCGACGCGGTCCCGCAGCCGCACCTCCTTTTTGTCGCACGGCCGGCCGCAGTTGCGGTAGTCCGTACCCTCCGACAGAAACGCGCAGAACACGCAATGCTCCATGTGGAACATCGGCATGTGCTGATGGATCGTCACCTCGAACCACGCCGGCGGCGCGCTGCGCAGGAGCCCTTCCAACTGCGCCGCGTTGAGATCGTACGACGCCGTCAGCCGTTCCAGGCCGTAGTGTTCGTGGAAATACTCCGCCGCGAGCGCGTTGGCGACGTTGAGCGAAAAATCCCCCACCAGGCTGCCCGCGCCCGCGAAGAAGCGCAGGTGATCATAGTTGCGCACGAGGTAGCCGTCGGCCTCCGACGAGAGCACCTGCTTGAGAATCCAGTCCTCGCCCGTCTTGAAAACCCGCGGCGGAGCCACGCGTACCGTCCGGCCCGGCGCGTCGGAAAACGCCCGGAACCGTCGCACGGCCTCCCGGTAGCCCTTCGGGTCCTCGAAGTCGCAGTAGATCGTCGCCGCGTTTGCCGACAGCGCCGCGTCGAGTTGCGCCAGCGAACGCACGAGGACGATTAGTTCCGACTGGTCGCCGTCCGCCGCCGTCAACGGGAACGTCGCGGGAACGTGCGCGCTTTCCTCGCGGAGTTCCCAACGCCGCGGCTGCGCCCGGAGGTCTTCCAACTCCACCATGGCCTCGCGGCGCAACCGGTTGAGTTCACTCACGGGCAGCATGACGCTTCCTTCGAGCCGGTTGATGAGAGCGCCGAGCTTGAAGGGCGTACCGCCGAGCCGGCCGAGTTGCGCGGCGAGTTTGTCGTCGGTGAGAGGCTGTTGCTCGGCCGGGACCAACGCGACGGCGGAATCCCGTCGCACGACGTGCCCGCCGGCCGGGTCGCGCGCCAGGAGCGTCAGCGGCGCGCCCGCGTGGCCGTGGATCTCGAAGTCCACCGCCCGCTGGAACCGCGGTGCCTCCCCCGCGAACGTCCCGCGCAGCCGGCGGTCCAACTCCGGGTCG
>CAXUIU010000050.1:8352-15076 GCA_964250955.1 uncultured Chthoniobacterales bacterium
GGCCGTGTAGACGCGTCCGCCTTGCTCCGGCGCGTCGGGCTGACCGGCGTCGAACACCACGCCGTCGCCCGCCTTCACCGGGGCTTGCAAGTCCACGAACACCTGCCCGCCGCGCACCCGCCGCACCGTGCCCAGGAACACGCCCCGCTTCTTGCCGAAGCGCGCATGGACGAGCCGCTGGTTGTCCACACCGTGCAGCCAGCCCGTGTGCAGCCCGCGGGAAAAACTCATCTCCAGTTCGTACCGCTCGGCGGCGCTGCCTTCGACCGCCTGGTCCTCGCGCAGCCGGTCGAGCGCCGCGCGGTACACGCGCGTGATGCCCGCGACGTACTCGGGGGCCTTGAGCCGACCCTCGATCTTGAGCGAGGCGACCCCGGCGCGGGCCAGGTCGGCGATGGCGTCCAATCCGGCCAGATCCTGCGGACTGAGCAGATAACGCCGATCACCGAGCGGCACCGGCGCGCCGTCGGCCAGGAGGTCGTACGGCATCCGGCACGCCTGCGCGCACTCGCCGCGGTTGGCCGAGCGTCCGCCGAGCGCCTCGCTGGTCAGACACTGGCCGGAGTACGCCACGCACAGCGCCCCGTGCACGAACACCTCCAGGGGCAGCGACACGCCCCGCCCGTCGAGCGTCTCCCGGATCGCGGCAATCTCCCGCACCGAACACTCCCGCGCCAGCACGACGAGCCCCGCTCCCAGTTCGCGCACGAACTCCGCCCCCGCGGCGCTCGTGACGGTCATCTGCGTGGACGCGTGGATGGGGAAGTCCGCCGACAGCCGCCGGATGAGCCGGCACACGCCCACGTCCTGCACGATGGCCGCGTCCACCCCGGCGGCGATCACCGCGCGTAGGTAGTCCTCGGCATCGGCGAGTTCGTCGGGAAAGACGAGCGTGTTGAACGTCACGTACCCGCGCACCCCGCGCCGGTGCAGGAACTCCATCAAGGCCGGCAGGTCGGCCTCGGTGAAGTTGTCCGCGCGCATCCGCGCGTTGAAGCGGCCCAGGCCGAAATAAATGGCGTCCGCGCCGTTTTCGACGGCGGCACGGGCGCATTCCCAGTTACCCGCCGGGGCGAGGAGTTCGGGCAAGCGCGGGCGCGCCCCGGCCGGCGTGATGGGGGCAGCCTCGGAGGCGAACACAAAGGGCGGCGCGGAGGACACGGGCCACTATACGCCGTCCGCGCCCGCTCAGCGAGCGCCGTCCTGGGCACCGACTAAGCACGCGATGCTGGAGGGTTGCGCTAAGTTGGCAAGGATTCCCCAATGCATGTTTCCCCGGTCGGCGTCCTTTGGCGCGCTGGGCGGGTGCGTTCGAGAAAGCGCAACCCGAGTCCCACTGCCGCCACCGCCAGACCGAACGCCAGGCCCCACCATACGCCCGGCGCACCGCCGCCGCCCGCGCCCCCCACCGCGTACCCGACCGGCAGCGCCACCAGCCAGTAGGAGACGAATGCGATCAGCGTCGGCACGCGCACGTCCGCCAGCCCGCGCAAGGCTCCCATGCTGGCGACCTGCGCGCCGTCGAAGATCTGGAACACCCCCGCTACCACCAGCAGACGGGCCGCCAGCGCCGCCGTGTCCGCGTCGTGCACGGCCAGGTGCGCCAACCCCGCGCCCGCGAGCAGGAACACGCCCGCCGTCGTCGCCATGAACGCCGTGGCCATGCCGATCCCGCCAAGTCCGATGACGCGCACGCGCGCCCATTCTCCCGCGCCGACCGCCTGGCCCACGCGCACGCTCACGGCCATCGACACGCCCAGCGGCACCATGAACGTCAGCGCCGCGTACGTGATGGCGACCTGGTGCGCCGCCTGCGGGACCGCCCCGAGCCAGCCCATGCCGACCGCCGCCAGCGCGAACACCGCCACCTCGAAGAAAAGCTGCGTCGCCACCGGCAACCCGACGGCGAGTTGCCGGCGCAGCCGTTCCCAGGAGAGCGTCACCAGCCAGCGCGCGGGCCACGACGTGCGGAACACCGCCGCCCGCCGTACCAGCGCGAACGTGCCGGCGAGCAGGATCACGCGTGTGACGCAAGTCGCCCACGCCGCGCCCGTCAGCCCGAGCGCCGGCGCGCCGAGGTGCCCGTAGATGAGGACCCAGCTCAGGAACACGTTGAGCGCCACGGCCGCGAGCATCGCCGCCGTCGGCAGCCCCGGGCGGGAGAGCGCCTCGCAGTATTGCTTGAGGCATTGCCAGCAGAGGGCCGGCACGAGCGACCAACCAACAATAACCAGGAACGGCCGCGCCTGCGCCGTCACGTCAGCCGGCGCACGGAACACGTACAAAAATGGGCTGCCCAGATGGATCAATGCCACGACGCCGAGCCCCGCGCCGAGGGCGATGGCGAGACCGTGGCGGAGTGTCTCACCAGCCTCCCGCGGGCTGTGCGCGCCGTGGGCCTGCGCCGTGTGGATGGACACGGCGGCGATCAGTCCCAGGCTGGTGACGAAGAGAATGCTCAGCAGCCCGTTGGCGAACCCGCACGCCGCTAGTGGCACGACGCCGACGCGGCCGATCATGAGGCTGTCGGAGAAGCCCAGGAGCATCTGGCCGAGTTGCCCGGTGGTCATGGGCAGGGCGAGCGCGAACGTCGCGCGGGCCTCGCGGAAATAGGGCGAACGGGAAAAAGCGAGCATCGGGCGGATTTCCACCTTTGCACGCGCTGGCTCGCCGCGCCAACGCTCCCACACGGAAATTACGACGGGACGTTCGCAATTTACCACTTCAACCGCCCGCCGGTCTCCGGCATGTTGGGAGCATGTCCAGCGTCTTCGGCGTCCTCTTCCGCGTCAGCACCTTCGGCGAGAGCCACGGCGGCGGCGTGGGCGTGGTGATCGACGGCTGCCCGCCGCGTTTGCCGCTCACCGAGGCCGACATCCAACGCGACCTCGATCGGCGCCGCCCGGGCCAGAGCGACCTCGTCACTCCGCGCAAGGAGTCCGATACCTGCCGCATTCTCTCGGGAGTTTTCAACGGCGTGACGCTGGGCACCCCCATCGCCGTGCTCGTCGGCAACGAGGACGCCCGGCCGGAGGCGTATTCCGAGATGGAAACGGCCTTCCGCCCCAGCCACGCCGACTACACCTACGAGGCCAAGTACGGCGTGCGCAACTGGCAGGGCGGGGGGCGTTCCAGCGCGCGGGAGACGATTGGCCGCGTCGCCGCCGCCGCCGTCGCCAAGCGGGCGCTCGCCGGTCTCTGCCCTGGCCTGGAGATCGTTGCCTACGTCCGCAGCATCCACGGCCTCGCGGCCCACATCGACGATCCGGCCGCCGTGCGGGCGGCCGACGTGGAGAGCAACCCCGTGCGCTGCCCCGACCCGGAGACGGCCGCCGAGATGGCGACGCTCATCAAGGCCGTCCGCGCGCGCGGCGACTCGGTGGGCGGGATCATCGAATGCGTCGTGCGCGGGGTGCCGCCGGGGTTGGGCGAGCCGGTGTTCGACCGGCTGGAAGCGGACCTCGCCAAGGCGATGCTGAGCCTGCCGGCGACGAAGGGTTTCGAGATCGGCAGCGGGTTCGCGGCGGCGGGCATGACGGGCAGCGAACACAACGACGCCTTCGAGATGCGCGAGGGCCGCGTGCGCACGACGACCAACCGCTCCGGCGGCGTGCAGGGCGGCATCTCCAACGGTGAAGACGTGATCTTCCGCGTGGCCTTCAAGCCGACGGCGACGGTCGCGCAGGCGCAGCGGACCGTCACTGTCACGGGTGAGGAGACCGAACTCGCTGCCCGCGGCCGGCACGACCCGTGCGTCTTGCCGCGCGCGGTGCCGATGGTCGAGGCGATGGCGGCACTGGTGCTCGTCGACCACGCCCTGCGGCAGCGGGCGCTAGCAGGTTCGGCGGTGCCGTGAGATCATCTCTTCCCGAAGTACATTTCACGGAACCCGTCCGTCGTTTCGCCCACGGGACTGACCTCCTTGCCCGTGGGCGTGAAGAGCCAGTACCAGTCGAGCGACCCGCCGCCTAGGAAATACCGGTGCTGCATGACGAGCAGATCTCCCTTGTACTCGTCGGCGGGTATAATCTGCGGGTCGTTGCCGGGCAGGACGAAGCGCGTCTTCCCGGTCCCGAAGTGTCGGCCAGGGCCTCCTCGACCTCGGCGGCCTCGGCGCTGCGTACGAGCGTCTCCGGGTTCTTGCCGTCGGCGCCCACCACGCGCAGTTCGGTCGGCGTCGCAGCCCCCGTGGAAATGGGCTTGCCCATGCCGTTGCGCACATAGGCGACCCGGTGCCCATCGGGCGAAAGGTCCGGGTCGGAATTCTTGCCGTCGGCTGTCGGGCGGATGCGCCGGCCCGCCTTGTCCGTGAACCAGACGTTGTTCTGCTTGTCGTCTGTCGCGGTCTGCGCGCGGGCCTTACCGGGCACGAGGAACGTCCGTCGGCCCGCTGGTTTGCGCGCGCGAGGCTACTTCTTGACCACCAGCGTGCCGGCCATCATGTCATGGAGCGCCTGCTTACGCTCGGTAAAGCCCGCCATGATGAAGCCGATGGCCAGGATGAACCCGGAGACGATCTTGCCGAAGTATCGGCCCGTGGCCTTGCCGAACCCGATCCGGTTGCCGTTCAGGTCGGTGACCTTCACCCCCACGACCATCTTGCCGAGGGTGGCCTGGCTGGCGGAACTCTCCATGTAGGCGAAGTAGAGCCAGTTGGTCACGAGGTTGACGAGGTTGGCGAGGCCGGCGCCCGTGCGTTGCCCGAGCACGGCGATGAGCAGGAAGCTGACGATGAAGTTGATGATGAAAAGCCCGATGATATCAATGACGATGGCTCCCGCGCGCAGCCAGAACCCGGCGTAACCGCCCGCAACTCCTGGCGCGCCGAAGGGCGTCATGCCCGGCTGGTACGCGGCGGGGTAGGGCGAGTTGTACGTCTGCGGCGCGCTGTACTGGCCCTGCTGCGGGGCGTTGTAGGGCTGGGGCGCGTAGGTGGCGGGCGCCGAGTCGGCGGTGGCCGATGGGGAGGCTCCCGGCGCGGGCGCATCGGTGAACATCTGCGAGAGCGGCGACCAGGAAGCCATGCCCTCCTTCCAAGCAAAGTCGGTGGGCGCGAACTCACCCGAGGCGAGTTTCGTGCGGATATCAGCTTCGGAGAAGGGGCCGAGTTGCGAGCCGTTCTTGGCGACGAGGATGTTCACAAAAGGTGGGGAATAGATAGAAGTTGTCGATCAGTAAGACGACTAAACTTTGGGTGAGTTTATCCAGCCGGGGAAGGAAAAAGATGTTGGCCAAGAAAAAAAGGCGCGATCTAGTGTTTGCCTCCGGCAGAGTGGATAATGTCGAGCGCCTCTTCGGTGTGCCCGTCGGGGAAGATGATTTCCTGTCCGTTGCCATGCACGTCGGATGTTTCGATGAACCAGGGCTGGCGGGCGTACTGAAAAGGCTCGTTGCGCTGGGGTCCGAACGGCATGGCGATATAGTCGAGGCGCTTGTTGGCGGGGTTGGAGAGGTCCGGGGATTGCAACGCGTCCTGGATGGAGGGGCAGACCCAGTTGATCGGAGCCAACCCGTATGGACTGAACGCGCTGATCCAGGCATCGATGACGCTTGTGTCCGTGGATGGATCACCGTGGATCTGCGGCCAATGTTGGTTGTCTTGCAGGTACAGACCGGCGGCGGCATGCAGGCTGTGCAAGTTCCCGATGCATTTTACCTTCTGCGCGCGGCCTTTGATCCCGGCGAGCGCCGGGGAGACCATGATCGCCAGAATGCTGATGACCACGATAACGGTCATCAGTTCAAGCAGGGTCAGCGCACTGCGCACACGATGAACAGCCGGGGGCAACACTAGGGAGGCAAGAGCACGGGATAAATGCACTGCCGCAAACAATCCGCCTTCCCGGAAGGCAGGGCGGGAGTGTGCAAGCCGCATCCTGGCGGGTTGAAAGCAACCGTACGGGCAACGTTCAACCAACGGCGGGCAAGCAGCGTCTAGCCTCCGTTGTTGGTCAGAGTCGGCAGGCTGCTCACCGCCGAAGCGGCGGTCGACTGCCGGAACCCGGAGACCGTGGCAATCAATGGCGTAGACGGCCGCTGGCCGGTGACGACATCAGCCGTGGAATTGAGGAAGGTCACGTTCAGAAACGCGTTGCCAGTGATCCGCGCGCTGGAAGCGGCACGCGCATTTGGGCCGGCGACTTTCCCGAGAATCCGGCCCGAAGCGTAGGCGGTTTCTACCGCCACCGTGCCGCCGTTAGGATCGATTCGCTGCTCGAACTGGTATCCGAAAACGAGGCCGGACAGTTGGTTGGAGTCAACGTCGATCGAGGCGTCGATGTTTCCCGTGAAAGTCGAGCCGTTCGAGAAAAGGATGAAGGCGCCCGTGGCGACGCTGGTAGTTGGTACGCTGAGGCTAAACAAACCGAGCGCTGTCGAGGGCACGGTTCCCCCGATGAGATCCGTGTTGACGTTCCCGGTGAAGGTGGTGGTGGAGGAGACGCCTTGGCTGACACCCTGGACAACTCCCGAGTAAGTTCCCACCGGGTTGATGGTGCCGCTGCCAAAAACCGGACCACCGCTGATGGCAAAGACCTGACTGGTCATCAGCACGTAGCAAAGGAGAATGGGGAGAATCTTCTTCATCATGCGCGCCGGCAAATTTGCCGTGAGAGCCGCGGCGGTGTCAACGCGTTTCTATGGGATGAGCGAGATTTCCGCCGGCAGGGTGCTCGGGCGCAGGTCGAGCGCGCGCAGCAGCGCCAGATCGGCGCGGGCGGCGGGG
>CAXUIU010000051.1:0-6479 GCA_964250955.1 uncultured Chthoniobacterales bacterium
GTCTCGACGTGCTGGGCGAGGCTGCCGACGAGTTCCTGCGCGTAGTACAAGATCTTATTTTAAAAGTTACGGACGAGCACGCGCTGCGAATAATAAGCCAGCAACAACGACGGCACCCAGCCGACCAGGAGCACGCACAACGCCAGGTGCCACGGCCGCAGCCGGTGCCTGGAAACATATCTGGCAAGGGATTCTTTCACGACAGACGCAAGGCACCCGGACACCCCGCATTCTATGACCACCCCGGGCGGGCCGCCGGCCGGTTTGCTCTTGACGGTCGGGGAGAAAGAGCCATCATTTGCGCCGGAAATCCAGAGGGATGCCTCATTTTCCCTTTTCCTCGCTCCATTCGCTATGTCCGGTCTCTTTGGCAATCCTCTCTGGTCATTTTGTTACATCGCGGTTCTCGTCGGGTTTTCGGCGTACGGGGTCCATCGTTGGGTCATCATTTACCTGTTCTTGAAGCACCGCCGCCGTGCCCCGCAGCCGGCCGCGCGCTTCGACGAACTGCCCACGGTCACGGTGCAGTTGCCTATCTATAATGAGCGGTACGTCGCCGAGCGGCTCCTGCGTGCGGTCAACGCCCTCGACTATCCCCGCGAACGCCTGGAGGTCCAGGTGCTCGACGACTCCACCGACGACACCCGCGAGACCATTGCCCGGGAGGTCGCCCGCCTGCGCGCGGCGGGGCTGAACGTCGTCCATCTCCAACGCGAGGACCGCACGGGGTTCAAGGCCGGCGCGCTGGCACACGGCATGGCGCAGGCCGCGGGGGAGTTCATCTTCATCCTCGACGCGGACTTCCTGCCCGCGCCGGACATCCTCCACAAGACGGTCCACTTCTTCACCGACCCCGGTGTCGGCATGATCCAGACGCGCTGGGGCCACCTCAACCGCGCTTACTCCCTGCTGACCCGCGTACAGGCGATGTTCCTCGACGGCCACCTCCTGCTCGAACAAACCGCCCGCTCGCGCTCGGGCCGCTTCTTCAACTTCAACGGCACCGCCGGCCTGTGGCGGAAGTCCTGCATCGAGGCGAGCGGCGGCTGGCAGCACGACACGCTCACCGAGGACCTCGATCTGTCCTACCGCGCGCAGTTGGCCGGTTGGCGCTTCGTGTTCCTCTCGGACGTGGTGACGCCCGCCGAGCTTCCCGTGGACATGAACGGCTTCAAGAGCCAGCAGCACCGTTGGACGAAGGGCTCCATCCAGACCTGCAAGAAAATCCTCCCGCGCATCCTGCGCTCGGACCTGCCGTGGACGATCAAGCTGGAAGCGACCCTCCATCTCACGAGCAACTTCTGCTACCTGCTTCTGGCCTGCCTGTGTGTGCTGCTCCAGGCCGGCAGCCACGGCTGGACCGGGTGGTCGCGGGTGTGGCTCTTCGACGTGCCGGTGTTCATGGCCGCGAGCCTCTCGGTGGCGGTGTTCTACATCTGCGCCCAGCGCGAACTCCACCCGCGCACCTGGATGCGTGAGATGCTCCTCTTACCTCCGCTCATCGCCTTGGGCATCGGCCTGTCGCTCAACAACGCCAAAGCCGTGCTGGAAGCGATCTTCAACCGGTCGAGCGCCTTCGTGCGCACGCCCAAGTACGGCATCGGCGACCGCCCGGCCACCCGTGCCTCGCAGCACGCGTGGCGCGCGAGCCGCTACCTGCCGATACGCTCGCTCTTGCCGCTCCTGGAACTCGCTTTCGCCGTGTACTTTACGTGGTTCGTCTACCGCGCGGCGGTCCGGGGGGAATTTACGAGCTTGCCGTTCCTGATCTTCTTCCAACTGGGTTTTTGCTACGTGGCGTTTTGTTCGCTCGCCCAGTGGCTGCCCGAGCGTCCGCGCGCGGGCCAAGCGGCGGCGGCCTGAGACGCTCGGCAAGATTTTTTGCCGGCGGACGCATTTTGTGGCTGAACTTTTGCTGGAATCTGGTGTCATAAGACCGTTCCGCCGCCCCGGTGCGAACTCCGCTTTGACCCCGCTTCCTTCCTGACTTCCCTGATGGAACCCAACGCTGCCCGCACCCCGGTGCGATCCCTGCGTCTGCTCTCTCTGCTCGCGCCCGCTCTGTTGCTGGGCGGATGCGCCGTCACCCCGCCGCTGGCTGCCACGCGCAACCAGATCATCATCAGCGTCAAGGACCAGAAACTGACCCTGGTCAAGGAAGACCACACGCGCGAGTCCTTCCCGATCAGCACGTCCAAGTTCGGCCTGGGTGACCGCAGCCGTTCGTACGAGACCCCCACGGGCGAACTCGCCGTCGCCGCCAAGATCGGTGCGGGGGCCAAGGCCGGCACGGTGTTCCACGGCCGGGTGAGCACGGGTGAGGTGGTCGCCATCGACGCGCCCGGCCGGGACGCCATCGTCACACGCATCCTCGCCTTGAAAGGGCTGGAGACCGGGAACCAGCAGGCGTTCTCGCGCGGCATCTACATCCATGGCACGCCCGAGGAGCGCAACATCGGCCGCCCGACGAGCTACGGGTGCATCCGGATGCGTTCGCGCGATGTGATCACGCTGTTTGACGCCGTGAAGGTCGGCGCGCGCGTCCAGATCATCGATTCCACGCAGAACCAGGCCATCGCCTCGAACATCCTCACTTCGCCGCCCGATTCTCCCGCCGCCGCGAGCCCGGCTGCCGCGCTCGCCTCTGCCGAGGCTGCCGCGACCCAGTCGCCTCCCACCGTGGCGACGACCACCACGACCACCACGACCGTTCCTACCGCTACCGGCACGGCCGTGGTCACGAAAACAACCGCGATGACCGCCTCAGCCGCGCCCGGCACGGCCGTGGTCACGAAGACCACCTCGACCGCCACGCCTGCTGCTTCCACCGCCGTGGTGACCGCGCCCAAGCCGGCCGCCAAGCCCGAATGGGCCGGTGCGCCCTCACAGATGCTCGCCAAGCAGGCTGCCCACGACGCCCGCGCCAAGCAGAACGTCAAGCCGCCGGTCGGCGCACCCGCCGGGGCGCAACCCGTGTCCAACGATACCTCCGGTAGCGACGAGGCCGCCCGCAAGCTCAAGCGCGCGGGGATCGACGCCCTTTAATTTCTTGCCGTGCAAAACAAACGCTGGTGGAGGCCGCTGCTGGCGTTTTTGATCACCTTCGGCGTCCTGGCGCTGCTCGCCAGCGTGGTGCGGGTGATCGTGGTGTACCAGCATTTCTATGCGTTGGGGATGCAGCCCGACGACCCGACGGTGGCCGTGCAAGCCTCCCGGGAGGTTGCGGAGATGGACCGGGTTTACACGCCGCTGTTCCTGCTGGTGGCGACCGTGGTGTCGGCGCTGGCGGCAGGGGTGTTCGCGCGGTGGCGTCCGCAGCCGAAGATCGACCTGCCACCGTCGTTACCGGACGAGGGTGACGCAGAAACCCGTTGACAGGGGACCGGGCACGCGGCAGCTTGGCGGCCCTTTTCCTTACCTTTCCCGAAGCCATGGCCAACACCAAATCCGCTGCCAAGCGCGCCCGTCAGACGGTCAAGCGCACCGCCCGCAACCGCACCGTGCTCACCGCGCTCAAGGGCAAGGCGAAAACGGCTCGCGCCGCGTCCGGTGACAAGGCGCAAGCGCAGGCGCTGGTGTCGGAGTTGGACAAGGCGGTCAAGCGCGGCGTGATCCACAAGAACGCCGCCAACCGCCGCAAGAGCCGTCTGGCCAAGAAGGCTGCTGCTCCCGTTGCGTCGTAAGGTTTTCCCGCCGTGTCTGCACGGTGTTCGTCAAGGTAGGGTTGCCTCTCCGAGGCAATCCTATTTTTGTTTGGATGGCCGTCCCCAACAGAGAATCTAGGATTGCTTCGGGACGACCAACTGCGCCCTGATCACCCGCGCCTTCTCCAGCGCCTCTTCCGTCGTCCGGGCCAGGACGCAGAAGTGCCCCATCTTGCGTCCGGGTTTGGCGCGGGCCTTGCCGTAGAGGTGGAGCTTGGCGGTAGGTTCGGCCAGCACGGGCGACCAGTCCGGCGCTCGCAGACCGTCGGCGCTCCACAGGTCGCCGAGCAGGTTGACCATCACCGCCGGACGCAGGAGTTCCACCCCGCCCAACGGCAGTCCGCACACCGCCCGCGCGTGCTGCTCGAACTGGCTCGTCAGGCTCGCGTCGAAGGTCAGGTGGCCGCTGTTGTGCGGGCGCGGGGCGAGTTCGTTGACCAGCACCCGGCCGTCGCGCGCCAGGAACATTTCCACGGCGAGCAATCCCTCCACGTCGAGCGCCTCCGTGATCGCGCGGGCGATCTCCTCCGCCTCACGCAGCACCCTCGGGTCGAACCGCGCCGGGCAGATCGTCACGTCGAGGATGTGGCGGGTGTGGACGTTCTCGAACGCGGGGAAGGGGACCAGATCGCCCCGGTCGTTGCGCGCGCAAAGGACGGAGAGTTCCGCGTCGAAGTCCACCCAGGCTTCCAGCACGCCGCGCCGCGCCTGGCCGCCGCTCCACTGCGCCCAGGCCGCGGCGGGGTCGAGGTCGGCGGTGATCTTGAGTTGGCCCTTGCCGTCGTAGCCGCCGCCGGTCGTCTTGAGGACGCACGGGGTTCCTAAAGCCGCGACCGCCGCGGCGAGTTCCCCGGGGCCGGTCACGACCCGGAAGTGCGCGTGCGGGAAACCTTGGCGGTGGAGGAAGGTTGTCTCGCGCTCGCGGTCTTGGCAGGTTTCGAGCGCGGACGGGCGCGGACGCACCGGGCAGGCGCGCCCGACGATTTGCAGGGCAGCGACGGGAATGTTCTCGAACTCGTACGTCGCCACGTCCAGCCCGCGGGCGAACGTCTCCAGCGCGGCGGCGTCATCGAACTTCGCGCCCACGACCTCCTCGCACACCGGCGCGGCGGGAGCCCCGTCCCCGGCGGGATCGAGCACGCGCAGCCGGTAGCCCATGCGCCGGGCGGCGAGGGCGGTCATGCGGGCGAGTTGACCGCCGCCGAGGAGGCCGATCAGGGAACCGGGAGGGAGCATGGAAGGCAAACGTAGAAGGCAGTCGGCAGAAGGCAAACGGCAGAGGGCCGGAAAAGAATTGCGCCCTTTCCCCCCTTGGCTTTCCGGTGGTCTGCCTTCATCCTTGTGCCTAATCCCCATGAGCCCCCTCCTCGCCACCCAGTTGTACCAGACCAACGTCTACACCGCGCGGGAGGTCGGACTGTTGCCGATCCTCACCGAACTGACCCTCGTGGCCGCGATGTTCGCGTTTTTGGCGTCGGCGGTGTTCTTCCTGGCGCGGGGCAACAGCGTGCATCCCGTGCACCGCGCTTCCGGCGGGTTGACCGTCGGCATCTGCCTCGTGGCGGGCACGTCCTACTGGTTCATCCATTATTATTACCACGACATGATGCACGAGCTGGGCGTGCGCGCCGCCGACCCCGTCGCCCGGCACAACATCATCCGCGACAGCTTCTTCGCCATCGGCCTGTACCGCTACATGGATTGGATCGTCACCACGCCGCTCCTCTTGCTCAAGACCGTGCTCCTGCTCAAGGTCAAGCCGCGTGAAATCGCCGGTCCCATCGCACTCCTACTTGGCGCTGACCTGTGGATGATCCTCGCCGGGTGCATCGGCGACCAGCAGATTGCCGCCGACGGCACCCTCCTGGTCGGCCGCCATCTGCTCTGGGGCACGCTGTCCACGCTGGGCTACGCCGTCATCCCGTACGTGCTCTTCTTCCGTCTGGCCCCGCGCTACGGCGGCTGGAACGACGACGAGAGCGGCCACGCCTTCCGCGTGCTGGCGTATTCCACGGTTACGACCTGGGGCGTGTACCCCCTTGGCTACCTGGCTTCGGCGCTGTTCCCGAGCATGGACCTGAACTGGGTCCATCTCGCCTACACGACCGCCGACGTGGTCAACAAGATCGGTATCGCCGTGGTCGCCTACCTCGCCGGGGCCGAGGCGCTTGCCCGCCGCACCCCGCCCGAGGCCGTGCAGCCTGCACGAATCTCGACCTGAGGTCCTTCCACAATTCGTCCATCGACAAACGCCCCGTCTCGCCCGAAGCTCCGTTCCTTATGGAAATCGCCACGCAACTCGCCCTGTTCTTGGAGAATACGCCCGGCACGCTGGCCGCCGTTTGCGACGAACTCGCCAAGGCCGAAATCAACATCCTGGCGCTGACGATCTCCGACACCGTGGACCACTCGGTCGTACGCATGATCGTCAGCGACACCGACAAGGCCATGGGCATCTTCGAGGAACACGGCACGCTCGTGGTCGAAAACGAGGTGCTTCTCGTCGAAATCGACAACAAGCCCGGCAGCCTCTCGCACATCGCCCACGAACTCGCCGGGGCCGAGATCAACATCGAATACGCCTACCTCGCCACGGGCGGCTCCTCGGCGCAGGGCCTCATGGTGCTGCGGCTCAGCGACGCCGAGAAGGCGCTCGGATTGTTGAAGGCGGCGTAAGGCCGCCGTTGCGGTGCGCCGATGGCGCGTTGCGGGTTGCGATGTCGCCTGCGGCGACGTTGCGGAGCACGAAACCATTTGCCACGGCTCATCCGAGTC
>CAXUIU010000051.1:6489-14941 GCA_964250955.1 uncultured Chthoniobacterales bacterium
GCCCCAAACTGCCCCAACCCCCACGCCCCCCCCGCCCCCCCCCCCCCCCCCACCGCCCCCGCCGGCCACACCGCAACCCGTAACGTCTGCGCAGCAGACACCGCAACCCGCAACGCCGCCAAAGGTGGCTCCCATGTCCATCCGAGTCTGGCCCGGAACTCCTTATCCTCTCGGCGCGACGTGGACGGGTGAGGGCGTCAACTTCGCGCTGTTCAGCGAGAACGCCTCGGGCGCGGACGTGTGCCTGTTCGACGCCGCCGACGCGGCCACCGAGAGCCTGCGCGTACGCATGACCGAGCACACCGACCAGGTGTGGCACGTCTTTTTGCCCGGCGTGGGACCCGGCCAGCACTACGGGTTCCGCGTGTACGGTCCGTACAACCCGGAGAAGGGTCAACGCTTCAACGCTTCCAAGCTGCTGATCGACCCGTATTCCAAGGCCGTCAGCGGCGACGTGGCCTGGGGACCGGAGACCTACGGCTACCGCGCCAACGACAAGCTCGACGACAGCGAGCGCGACTACCACGACGACGCGGCGGGCGTGCCCAAGAGCATCGTCATCGACCCGGCCTTCGACTGGGAAGGCGACGAACTCCTGCGTACGCCGCTGCACCGCTCGGTGATCTACGAGGCCCACGTCAAAGGCTTCTCCCAACTCAACCCCGAAGTCCCCGAGGAAGCCCGCGGCACCTACGCCGGCCTGGGCAGCGAGGCCTCCGTGCGTTACCTGAAGGAACTCGGCGTCACCGCGGTCGAACTCCTGCCCATTCACCAGCACGTCGAGGATCAGTTCCTCGTGGAAAAGGGGCTCAAGAACTACTGGGGCTACAACACGATCAGCTTCTTCGCGCCGCATCACTCCTACGCGCGCGCGCAGCCGGGCACGGACGTGGTCCGCGAATTCAAGACGATGGTCAAGAACCTCCACGCCGCAGGCATCGAGGTCATCATCGACGTGGTCTACAACCACACCGCCGAGGGCAACCACCTCGGACCGACGCTGTCTTTCAAGGGGATCGACAACGCCAGCTACTACCGGCTCGCGCCTCGTGACCCGCGGTTGTACCTGGACTTCACCGGCTGCGGGAATTCGCTCAACGTCTTGCACCCGCAGGTGCTGCGGATGGTGATCGACTCCCTGCGCTACTGGGTGACCGAGATGCACGTGGACGGCTTCCGCTTCGACCTCGCGGCGACGCTCGTGCGCGGCGAGGTGGGCATCAGCAAGTATTCGGCGTTCCTGGCGATCATCCACCAGGACCCGGTGTTGAGTCAGGTCAAGCTCATCGCCGAGCCGTGGGACATCGGGGAAGGGGGCTACCTCGTCGGGAATTTTCCCGTGCTCTGGGCCGAGTGGAACGGCAAGTACCGCGACAGCGTGCGCCGCTACTGGAAGGGCGACGACTGGCAGGTGGCCGAGTTGGCGTACCGGCTGAGCGGGAGTTCGGACCTGTACCGCTCCAGCGGCAAGCGGCCGTACGCGAGCATCAACTTCATCACCGCGCACGACGGCTTCACCCTCCACGATCTCGTCTCCTACAACGACAAGCACAACGAGGCCAACGGCGAGAACAACAACGACGGCGACAACCATAACAGCTCCTGGAACTGCGGCGCGGAAGGCCCCACCGACGATCCGAAAATCAACGCCCTCCGGCAGCGCCAGCGGCGCAACTTCCTCGCCACGCTGCTGCTGAGCCAGGGCGTGCCGATGCTGCTCGGCGGCGACGAGTACGGCCGCACGCAGGACGGCAACAACAACGCCTACTGCCAGGACAGCGCCCTCTCCTGGCTCGGCTGGCAGCGTGACCAGGCGGCGCGCGAACTTCTCGCGTACACGCAGCGCCTGATCCGGATGCGGCACGATCACCCGGTGTTCCGGCGGCCGAAGTTCTTCCAGGGTCGCCGGATCCGCGGGCAGGAGGTGAAGGACATCATGTGGTTTAACCCGGGCGGCACGGAGATGACGGACGCCGAGTGGGGCTCGCACTTCGTGCGTTCGCTGGGGATGCTGCTGAGCGGCAAAGCCATCGACGTGCGCGACGAACACGGCGAGCCCATCGTGGACGACACGTTCCTGGTGCTCTTCAACGCGCACCACGGCGCGCAGCGGTTCGTGCTGCCGGGAAAGACGGACGTGCGCTGGGGGCTGCTGCTCGACACGGCGGAGAACGCTGGTTTCGTGGAACCGGTGCGGACGTACCAGGCTGGGCAGGCGCTGAAGCTGACGGACCGTTCGCTGTGTCTCTTGCGGCTGGTCGAGGGCGAAGAAAGCTCCGTGACGGCGCGGTGAGAAAAAGGAGTGCGTATGGATCATCCAAAAGCGCGTCGGTCGGCTCCGGTCACTGTCGACCAGTTTCCCGAGCAGATGCCGAACGGTGTCCACGCTCGTCCTCACACCGGGAAGCTGTGCTTGCTCGTCCTGGCGATCCTGACCCTCGCCGGTTTGGCGTATCTCCACATCCCAGCAGCGCATTTTTCCTTTTCGGAAACGCGGCGTTGCGAGTTGGCTTTTGACCAGTTGTATCCGAGCGCGTGTCTGCTGTCCTACTACGAGAATGAGCGGCGCGTGGGCACGACCAAGCTGCACGCCGATCTCTTCGATAACCCCGACGCCTTCTTCCCGGGACCAGACGGCCACAGCGCGATCTGCTTCACCTACCTAGACACGACTTATGCCACCTTCACGGTGGACTTCGCCAAGCGCAACCAAGACGAGGATTTCCACAATCTCCGGTTGCGCGTGCCGGTCGAACCCATCGTGGACCGCTCCGACTTCGAGGTGCGTGCCTGCACCGCCCGGGAAGTGGCTTACCTGGAGCAGTATATCAAGACAGCTGACGAAACGACCTTGGCGGCGCTCGTCCGCGGCCGGAGCACGCCGGAAGTACGAAAAGCACTGCTGGACCATCTCACCTGGTCCACCCGTCCATATAACTCCCGCGATCCGGTTCTGCGGTACGCCAAGCCCCAGCTTTTGCCGCAAAATTGACCCGGTTGCACCCTTTGCATTTTTGCAGTCGTATCTTCCGCTCATGAATGACCGTACGTCCGTGCCGCCAGGCGCTTTTCCGACCGACGATGGAGTCCGCTACTGCGTCTGGGCGCCGGGCAAGGAATCGGCTGATGCCGTCGTCAACAACGGCCAGCGCACGATCAAACTCCAGTCCGCCGGCGAGGACGGTTTCTTCCTGGGCACCGACCCGGACGGACGAGCGGGCGACCTCTACAAGTTCCGCCTCGACGGCGACCCGGGCAAGACGTTCCCCGACCCGCTCTCGCGCTACCAGCCCGAGGGCGTTCACGGCCCATCGATGGTGCTCGCCTCCGGCACGTACCACTGGCAGCACGAACCGCCGGTCCGCCCGGCCGCGCTTGATTCGCTCGTCCTCTACGAACTTCACGTCGGCACCTTCACGTCGGAGGGCACCTTCCGCGCCGCCATCGACAAGCTCGACGCCCTCGTTGAACTCGGCGTCAACACCGTCGAACTCATGCCCCTGGCCGACTTTCCCGGCCGCTGGAACTGGGGCTACGACGGCGTGTTCCTCTACGCGCCGGCGCGCGCCTACGGGCATCCCGACGACCTCCGCGCGTTGGTCGACGCCGCCCATGCGCGCGGCCTCTTCGTGGTGCTCGACGCCGTCTACAACCACCTCGGCCCCGACGGCAACTACCTCGGCGCGTACACGCAGAGCTACTTCAATCCCGCACACAAGACGCCGTGGGGCGACGCGCTGAACTTCGACGGCGTTCACCACGGCCCCGTGCGGCGGTTCTTCCTTGGCAACATTATCTACTGGATGGAGGAGTTCGGCTTCGATGGCTTCCGGCTCGACGCGACCCACGCCATCCTCGACGATTCGGACACGCACATCCTCGCGGACCTCGCCGCGGCGGTCCACGCGCGGGGCGGCTTCGTCATGGCCGAGGACGAGCGCAACGCCGCGTTCCTCGCCGAACCCGCCGCGACCGGCGGCAGCGGCCTCGACGGCTTGTGGGCCGACGATTTCCACCACAGCGTGCGCGTCGCCTTGACGGGAGAAAAGGAAGCCTACCTTGCCAACTACACGGGCACCGGCCAGGAACTCGCCGACACCCTCGCCCACGGCTGGCACTTCCGCGGGCAGGCCGCGCCGGTCTCCAACCAACAGCGCGGCACCGCCTGCGACCACCTGCCGCCGCACGCGTTTTGTTATTGCATTTCCAACCACGACCAGGTCGGCAACCGGGCGTTCGGCGAGCGGCTTTCCGTTAGCGCCAACCCGGCGGCCTACCGGGCGGCGAGCGCGCTGTTGTGCCTCGCGCCGTACACGCCGCTGATCTTCCAGGGGCAGGAATGGGCGGCCTCGACGCCGTTCCTGTACTTCACCGACCACCACGACGCGCTCGGCCTGCTCGTGACCGAAGGGCGACGCAAGGAGTTCGCGGGCTTCGCGGCGTTCGCGGACCCGGCGAAGGTCAAGACGATCCCCGACCCGCAGGCGGCGTCCACCTTCCAGGCGTCGAAGCTGAAGTGGGAAGAATCCGGCGCTGGCATCCACTCGCAGACACGCGCCCTCTACCGCGAAGCGCTCCGGCTGCGGCGTGAGGAACGCGCCATCCTCGCCCGCTACGACCGCGCGAACTGGCAGGCGCTCGCGCTCGGCGAGAACACCGTTGCCCTCGCCTACACCGACGTGGCCGCCGGAGAGATGTGCCTAGTCGTCGTCAACCTCAAAGGCGGCGATGTCCACGCCGCCGTCATCGACGAGGGACCGCCGGTGGAGGTGATCTTCTCCACGAACGAAGCGCGCTTCGGCGGCGATGGCGCGTGCGCGTACGACCCCGTGGAACGTTCCCTGTTCTTCGAGCAACCCGAGCTGTTGATTCTCAAATCCAAGGGTCCAGCCGCCTGAGGATGCCGCCCTTCGTGACAATGGTAGGGATGCCTCTCCGAGGCAGTCCCTAGATTTTCTGCCCGTGTGACGACCGGCCACGACGTGGACTGCCTCTAGGGTTGCAAGGCCGTTCCAGCGGGTAAACTCTTCCATCCTTGTTTATGTCCTCCGCCATCGCTCAACCGCGCATTCCTTCGGCCACCTACCGCGTGCAGATGCACAAGGGTTTCACGTTCGCGCAGGCGCGCGACATCGTCCCCTACTTGCACGATCTCGGCATCAGCGACCTCTACACGTCGCCGTTCTTCCAGGCGAGCCCCGGCTCGACGCACGGCTACGACATCGTCGACCACAACCACCTCAACCCCGAGATCGGCACGGAGGCGGACTTCGACGCGATGGTCGCCGCGCTGCACGAGCACAAGATGGGTCTTCTCGCCGACTTCGTGCCCAACCACATGGGCATCGCCGAGACCACCAACGGCTGGTGGATGGACGTGCTCGAAAATGGCCCGAGTTCGCTCACCGCCAAGTGTTTCGACATCGACTGGCACCCGCTCAAGCGCGAACTCGAAAACAAGGTCCTCCTGCCCATCCTCGGCGACCAGTACGGGCGTGTCTTGGAACGCGGCGAACTGAAAGTCTCCTTCGAGGGCGGCAGCTTCTACCTCAACTACTTCGACAAGCGCCTGCCCATCAATCCGCGCCAGTACGGCCAGATTCTCTCCCTGGCGCTGGCCGAACTCCAGTCGCACGACGATCCGGCAGCCTCCGGCATCGGCAGCCTCCACGGCGGCACGTACCACGTCTCCGAGTTGCAGAGCATCATGACGCAACTCGAAAAGATGCCCCCGCGCACGGCCACCGACCCGGCGCACATCGCCGAGCGCGCGCGTGAAAAGGAGGTCGCCAAGGTCCGCCTCGAACAACTCTGCACCGACCATCCCCAGGTTGCCGCGGCCATCGCGCACGCCATCGACATCATCCAGGGGAAGCCCGGCGACGCGGGTTCCTTCGACCGTCTCGACGCGCTCATCGACTCGCAGGCGTACCGCCTGAGCTACTGGCGCGTGGCGGCGGAAGAGATCAACTACCGCCGCTTCTTCGACATCAACCAACTCGCCGCCATCCGCGTCGAGGACAAGGAGGTCTTCAACGCCACGCACCAGCTCGTCTGGAAGCTGCTGGAAAAAGGCGCGGTCACCGGCCTGCGCATCGACCACCCGGACGGCTTGTACGATCCGCGCGGGTATTTCCAGGCGTTGCAGGAAAACTTCGCGCGCCTCACCAGCCAGGAGTTGCCCGCCGACGGCAAGGGCCTCTACCTGCTCGGCGAAAAAATCCTCTCCGGCGAGGAATCACTGCGGGAAGATTGGGCGGTCCATGGGACGACCGGCTACGACTTCACCACGCACGTCACCCAGCTCCTCGTGGACCCGGCGGCGGAACGGTCCTTCTCCGAGACGTACCAGGGGTTCATCCAGCGCAACGTCCACTTCCCGACATTGGTCTACGAGAAGAAGCGCCAGACGATGACGCTCTCGCTGGCCAACGACATCAATGTCCTCGGCTTCATCCTCAACCGCCTGAGCGAACGCAACCGGCTTCACCGCGACTTCACGCTCAACGCGCTGACGACCACCGTGCGCGAGGTCGTCGCGTGTTTCCCGGTCTACCGCACCTACCTGACACACGGCCAGCCGCCGAGCGCCGTGGACCGCGCCGTCATCAACCGCGCCGTCACGCTCGCCAAGCGCCGCAATCCGGGCACCGACGCGTCGATCTTCGACTTCCTGCGCGACATCCTGATGTTCAAGTTCCCGGCGAACACCGACGCCGCGGGCCACGCGGACCACGAGCATTTCGTGATGAAGTTCCAGCAGTGCACCGGCCCCATCATGGCGAAGGGGCTGGAGGACACGGCGTTCTACATTTTCAATCGCTTGGTGGCGCTCAACGAGGTCGGTGGCGAGCCGCAGCACTTCGGCAGCACGACGGAGAAGTTCCATCACACCAACGAGCACAACGCCCGCCGCTGGCCGCACACGCTGCTCGCCACCTCCACGCACGACACCAAGCGCGCCGAGGATACCCGCGCGCGGGTCGCCGCGCTCTCGGAGATGCCGGACGCGTGGCGCGAGGCCCTGCAAACGTGGCGCGCCGCCAACGCCGCCCACCGCGGCGATGTGGATGGCGAACTCGCCCCCAGCGAGAACGAGGAATACCTCATCTACCAGATCCTGATCGGCACCTGGCCGATGCACGTGAAAGACGGCGGGATCGGCCCGGCCTTCGCGGCGATGTCGGACGAAGATCACGCCGAGTACGTCGGCCGCATCCAGGAGTACATGACCAAGGCCATCAAGGAGGCGAAGGTCAACAGTTCGTGGGTGCAGCCCAACGAACCGTGGGACGAGGCGGTGCGCGGGTTCGTCGCGGCGGTCCTGTCGCGCGGCGAGGAGAACCGGGCGTTCCTGGCGGCGTTCGAGCCCCTGGCCGAGCGGGCGGCGCGGCTGGGCGTGATCAATTCCCTGACCCAGACCGTGCTGAAACTGACCGTGCCCGGCGTGCCGGACATCTACCAGGGCTGCGACGTGTGGGATTACAGCCTCGTCGATCCCGACAACCGCCGCCCGGTGGACTACGAGTTCCGCCGCAAGACGCTCGCCGCGCTGAAGGGAACGGACGGGCGCGAACTGCTGGCGACGTGGCCCGATGGCCGGGTGAAATTGTTCGTTTTGAGCACGCTGCTGCGTCACCGGCGCGACCACGCGGATTTTTTCCAAGAAGCAGATTACCACGCGACCGAAGCGACGGGTGAGCACGCGGGGAGCGTCGTGGCGTTCGTACGCGCACACGCCGGCGCGGAGTTGCTCGTGGTGGTGCCGCGGATTTCCTCGCGTGTAAGTGACTCTCCGGTGGGTGAAGCCTGGGGAGACACGTCACTGGCGCTGGAAGACGGCGGTATCTGGCGCGACCTGTTCACCGGACGCGAGGTCCGCGGTGGCCGCCTGTCGGAAATCCTGGCAGACTTCCCATGCGCGGTGCTCGTGCGCTGATTCATGATTTACCAGGGTAAAAAGAACGTGCTCGGCATCCGCGTGGACGCCGTGGACTACGAAGCGGCGGAGGAATCCATCATCCGCGCGGCGCACGCGGAGCAACCGTTCGCGGTGTCGGCCTTGGCGGTGCACGGGATCATGACCGGCGCCCTCGACCCGGCGCACAAGTACCGGCTCAACCGCTTCGACCTCATCACGCCCGATGGCCAACCGGTGCGTTGGGCGATGGCGCTCACCGGCCAAGCGAAGTTACCCGACCGTGTGTATGGTCCGTTCCTGACGTTGCGGGTCTGCGCACGGGCGGAGCGGGAAGGCCTGAGCGTGTTCCTCTTCGGCGCGACCGAGAAGACTTTACAGAAGTTGCAGACCGCACTCCGGGAGCGTTTCCCGGCCTTGCGCGTCGCGGGGGCGCGGCCGTCGCGGTTCCGGGTGGCGCCCTTCAACGAACGCGCGTCGGACATCGAAGCCATCCGCGCCTCCGGTGCCAACCTCGTGTTGGTGGGCCTGGGC